>NZ_JBBHJY010000008.1:0-231125 GCF_037572715.1 Novosphingobium aquae
AACGGGCATCTTGAGTCAAAGGCCAGACTTCATTGCCGCGCCAAATTCGTCATGGCCCGCGTGGCTGACATTCTAGCAATTGCTGGTTTGCGCTGAACTCCCTTTTTTCTGATGGTTACTCAGGTGGCTTGGCGCTGGCGGAAAGGGATGAAGAATGTGCGCCTGCGGCGGGAACTGACAGCTGGTCGATCGCGTTCAGTGATTGAAGAGGTGGCAGCATGGCAGCACGTGCGTATTGGCAAGGTCAGATCCGGCTGGCGCTGGTTTCGATCCCGGTGGAAATTTATCCTGCGACCAAGACGGGCGCGGCGATCAGCTTTCGGCAAATCCACGAGCCATCGGGAAAGCGCGTCAATTATGAAAAGGTGGTCGCCGGGATTGGCGCGGTCGATCACGATGACATCCTCAAGGGATATGAAGTGTCCAAGGGCAATTATGTTCTCCTGGAAGACGAGGAGATCGAGGCGGTCAAGATCGAGAGCCGCAAGACCCTTGAACTGATGCAGTTCGTCGCGGCCGACGAGATCGACGTGCTCTATTTTGAAAAGCCCTATTTCGTGGTGCCGGCCGACGATCTGGCCGAAGAAGCCTATGTCGTGCTTCGGGAAGCGCTGAAGACATCGAAGAAGGTCGCGCTGGGACAGTTGTCGGTGCGCGGTCGCGAGCAGTTGGTAGCGCTCAAACCATGCGGCAAGGGCATCGTCATGGAAGTGCTACGCTATGCCGACGAGGTCGCCAAGGCGCAGACATTTTTCCGCGAAGTGCCCGATACCACCCCCGATGCCGAGCTGCTTGAGCTTGCCACCACGCTGATCGAGAAGAAGACCGGGCCGTTCAAGCCCGAGGTGTTCCATGACCGCTATGTCGATGCGCTCAAACGGTTGGTCGAGAAGAAAGCCAAGGCCAAGGGCAAGACCATCCTTGAAGATGTCGGCGAACCAGCAGCACGCAGCGGTAATGTGATCGACCTCATGGCCGCGCTCAAGAAGTCGGTCGGCGGGGAAAAGGCGGCGCCTGCCAAGGCCGCAGCGAAAAAGCCGGCGGCACGAAAGCGGGCCTGACATGGACCTCAATCCCGCAACCGCGCTGCACGAAATCGACTTCGAGGTTTTGCTTCGGCTGGCCCTTGCGGCGCTGATCGGATTGCTACTGGGACTCGATCGCGAGCTACGTGGTCATCCGGCCGGATTGCGGACGCATGGGCTGATCTGCTTCACCGCAGCGGCAATGACTGTCTCAATGATTGCCCTGTATCGCCAGATCGGCGGTTCCCGGATGGATCCGCTGCGCATCTTCGAAGCCTCCGGGGCTTTTGTCGGCATTGTGGGAGCAGGCCTGATCGTGTTCAGCGGCGGCCGGGTCAAGAACCTGACCACCGCAGCTCACTTGTGGCTTGCGGCGGTTGCCGGAATCGCCTGCGGGGCCGGTCAATGGCCGCTGGTGGCCATGGCGGCCGGCGTATCGGTGGTCATGCTGACCCTGCTCAGCGTCGTCGAAAAGCGCCTCGGCACTTACGACGACGACAGCGAGCGCGAGGACTGAGATGGCGCGCGCTGATCCGCTCAGGGACTATAACGCCAAGCGCGATTTCAAGCGCACCGCCGAACCTGCAGGCAAGCGCGCCAGCAGCACCGCCGGCAACAGCTTTGTCGTCCAGAAACACGATGCGACGCGGCTGCACTGGGATTTCCGGATCGAAGTGGACGGCGTGCTGAAAAGCTGGGCGGTCACCAAGGGTCCGAGCCCCGATCCGGAGGACAAGCGGCTCGCCGTGCGCACAGAAGACCACCCGCTGGCCTATGGCGAGTTCGAAGGGCTGATACCCAAGGGCGAATACGGCGGCGGCACGGTGATGCTGTGGGACCGGGGCACCTGGGCACCGATCGAAGGCAAGAGCGCGAAGGATCTCGACAAGGGCCACCTCCACTTTACGCTTGAGGGCGAGCGGATGAAGGGCGAGTGGATCCTGATCCGCCTCAAGCCCCGGCCGGGCGAGAAGCGCGAAAACTGGTTGCTCCGCAAGATCGACGACCAGTTTGCGCTGCAAGGCGATGTTCTGGTCGACCGCGCGTTGACCAGCGTACTCACCGGGCGAACCATGGAAGAGATCGCCGGCGATACCGCGGGCAGTCATTCGCTAGCGGGCAAGAAGGGCAAGGCGTTTAGCGAAACGATGGCCGATGCGGGCAGACACAATGCCAGGATCGTCAAGACTGCCGGCAAAACCAGGTCTGCCGGTAAAAAGCGCGGCCCCGCCAAGCTGCCGGATTTCCGCCCGCCGCAACTCGCCACGCTGGTCGATCAGGTCCCGACCGGCAACGACTGGATGCACGAGATCAAGTTCGACGGTTATCGCGCGCTGGTGGCGGTCTCGGGCAACAAGGTTGCCATCTATACGCGCAGCGGGCTGGACTGGACTGACAAGTTTGCACCGCTGGCCAGACACCTGGCCGCGCTGGATCTGCCCCCGGCCTTGATCGACGGCGAAATCGTCGCCTACGACAAGAATGGCAACCCCGATTTCTCGTCGCTGCAGAATGTCCTCAAGCGCGGTCACGGGTCACAGACCGAAGCGACGCCGCTCAGCTTCCATGCCTTCGATCTGCTCGAACTGGACGGGCAGGATCTGACCGTCCTGACGAACATCGAACGCAAGGAAAGGCTCGAGGCGCTGCTGGCGCAGGCACAGCCGCCAATCCACGTCGCCGATCATGTCATCGGCGCCGGAGAAAAGCTGTTTGCCGCGATGTGCAATTCGGGACAGGAAGGGATCATCTCAAAGCGGATCGCCGGACGCTATGTGTCCAAGCGCAGCCGCAACTGGCTCAAGGTCAAATGTGTGCTGCGGCAGGAATTCGTGGTGATTGGCTGGAAGAAATCGAGTGCCAGGGCACGCGCTTTTTCCTCGCTGCTCCTCGCCCAGTACGAAGATGGCAAGCTCGTCTACAAGGGCAATGTCGGCACCGGTTTCAGCGCCCCGACAATAGATGATCTGTCGGCCCGCTTCGCCAAGCTGGAGCAGGCTGACCCTCCTGCCGAGGTTCCACGCGAAGACCGGCGCGAGGTTACCTGGATCACCCCCGAACTGGTCGCCGAGGTCGCCTTCGCCGAATTCACCGCGAAGGGATCGGTGCGCCATGCCAGCTTCATCGGCCTGCGCAGCGACAAGCCCGCGAAGTCGGTTACACCGGAAAAGATCGCGCACATCGCCGACACGGAAAAGCCGGTCGAAATCTCGAGCCGGCAGCGGGTGATTTTCGAGAGCGGCCAGACCAAGGGCGATTTGGCGGACTATTACGAAGGCGTCGCCGGCCTGATCTTGCCCTTTGCCGCCAGCCGTCCCCTCAGCCTTGTGCGTTGTCCGCAAGGCCGTTCGGGAAAATGCTTTTTCCAGAAACACGATAGCGGCAGCTTCGGCGATCACGTCCACCGCGTTCCGATCACCGAAAAGGACGGCGGAATGGAGGACTACATCTATGTCGATGACGCTGCCGGGCTGCTGACCTGCGTCCAGATGGGCACCATCGAATTTCACGGCTGGGGCAGCCGCGTCGAAGCCGTTGAGCAGCCCGACCGGATGGTGTTCGATCTCGATCCCGATGAGGAACTGGATTTCGACGCGGTCAAACTGGCGGCGAAACACATTCACGATCGGCTGGCTGATATCGGCCTCACCAGCTTTGCCATGCTCTCTGGCGGCAAAGGCATCCATGTCATTGTTCCGCTGAAACCCGGACATTCGTGGGCGGCGCACAAGGACTTTTCGCACCGCTTTGCCCAGGCGCTCAGCCTGGCCGAACCCGACCGTTTCATCGCGACGATGAGCAAGGCCAAACGCAAGGGCAAGATCTTCATCGACTGGCTGCGCAACCAGCGCGGCGCCACTGCCGTCCTGCCCTATTCGGCCCGCGCCCGCGCCAATGCTTCGGTGGCGGTGCCTGTTGCCTGGGGCGAACTGGCAGCGATGAAGGACGCGCATCCCTTTTCCATCGGCGATGCCAAGCGCCTGATCACCCGCGCGCGCAGCAAGGGGCTCGCATGTTGGGGTTTTGCCGAGCAGGCGCTGCCCGACTTCTAGCCAGCTCGCACTACCGCTCGCGGGAACCATATGCGGTCTAGCGCTTTTCCGATGTGCTGGTCTCCTCGGCGGAGTCCCCCAATCGGAGGCAAAAAGTGACCCCACGCTGGCCCGCAACCCTATGGATCGTCCGCCATGGCCAAAGCGCCGGCAACGTCGCCCGCGATACCGCTCATGCCGAGGGGCTTGCCCGCATCGCCCTCACTCACCGCGATGTCGACATTCCGCTGTCCGATCTTGGCCGCGAACAGGCCCAGGCTCTGGGCAGGTGGTTCTCCACGTTTGAAGATTCCGGCCGGCCCGACGTTGTCCTGTCCTCGCCCTATGTGCGCGCCGTGCAGACCTGCGAACTGTTCAAGGCCGGTGGTGGCTGCTCGCCCGACCAGCCGATCTGCACCGATGAACGGCTGCGCGAAAAGGAGTTCGGCATCCTCGATGGCCTGACCACCGCGGGCGTCGCCCAGATGCAGCCCGAGCAGGCAGAGTTCCGCAAGCTGCTGGGCAAATTCTACCACCGGCCACCGGGCGGCGAATCCTGGGTGGACGTCATCTTCCGTCTGCGCGCACTGCTGGATACGGTTTCGCTGCATCACGGCGGCCAGCGCGTGATGATCGTGGCGCATCAGGTCGTCGTTCTTTGCCTGCGCTATATCATCGAGAACCTGACCGAGGTCGAAATCCTGGCAATCGACAAGGCGGCCGACGTGGCGAACTGTGCGGTCACCGAATACCGCTTCCAGCCGCAGCCGGGGGGCGACGGAAAGCTTGTCCTCTCACAATACAACGTTACCGCGCCGCTGACCGAGCAGGCAACCCCAGTGACAAGAGCGCCTGACAAGATGGTCGCCGCCCGTGGCTGAAGAACTCCGTCCGCTCGACAGCTCGTGGCTGCGCGCGCACCCGCTTCCCGCGCCAGACAACGATACTGACAAAAACGGTCGTGGCCGGGTTCTGGCGATTGGCGGGTGCCGGATGGTTCCCGGCGGAATACAGCTAACAGTAGAAGCGGCGCTGCGTGCCGGTGCGGGGAAGATCCAGGTCGCGACAATCGAGTCTGCGGCGCTGGCTCTCGGAATCGCCATGCCCGAAGTCGCGGTGTTTGGGCTAAGTGAGACGCCCGCTGGCGAAATCGCCCTGAATCGCGCAGAGCCGCTCGCCGAACTGCTGGGCCGCTGCGATGCGGTGGTGGCCGGGCCTGCGATGACCGACCGGGATTGCGGATCGAAACTGTCCCGGTTGCTCGCCGAGCAGTGCGAAGTGCAACTGGTGCTCGATGCCGGTGTCCTGATGAGGCTGGCGGATCATGAAGCGGCGTTCCGTTTGCTGGCCCGGCCGGCCATCCTCACCCCGCACGCCGGCGAACTTGCTGCGTTGCTTGACTGTGATGCCGGCGCGATCGAGGCGGACCGGGCCCGAGCCGTTCGCGCGGCCAGCGATCGGTTTGGGGCGATCTGCGTACTGAAAGGGCCGAACAGCCTGATCGCGGAACCCGGAGGCCTCACCTTTTCCTACGCGGGCGGCGGCGTCGGGCTGGCAACGGGAGGATCGGGCGACGTACTCGCCGGTATCGTCGCCGGTCTTTGCGCCCGCGGGACAGATCCGCTGGTTGCGACAATGTGGTCAGTCTGGCTGCACGGCGAGGCAGGCAGGCGATGCGCCGAGCAGATCGGCCCCATCGGCTACCTCGCACGCGAATTGCTGGCGCACGTCCCCAGCCTTTTGCGGGGAGTCTAAGCGCGTCGACCAGTCATTCGTGCAGGCGCTTTAAGCAAAACGACTAGAAGCGCTTGCAGAATGGCGCTGCCAGACGTTTTCGGCGGAGTGGTGGACTTACCGTTGGTCCCCCAATCTCCGTCCAGAAAATCGCAGTTTCGGTCAGGCCATTCTGACATTCTGTGCTGCACGTTATCGAGACCCGGCCTGAATCATTCGATAGTGCCCCGTACTTCGTTGCGTTCGTGGCAAGTTCGTGAAGGGCCAGCGCCAATGGCACGACAGACCCGCTCTCAATCTGGCCGACCGCAACGTCAAACGTGATCCTGTCGCAATCAAACGGTTTTAGTGCGACCGATATGACTTCGTGCAGCGTGCAGCCGTGTGCCGCACCATATTGGAGAAGCAGGTTGGCATCAGCCATTGCCTTCAAGCGGCCTTCCAGCGACCGGTAAAAGGCGGCGGGATCCTGGGATGCTTTTGCGCCGGAAGCCAATGCCTGAATGATCTGGAGGGCATTTCTCGACCTGTGTAGCAATTCGTCATTCAGTGTTGCGACTTGCGTTTCGGTAGCGTCAAGTTGGCGAACGGTGCTTCGTAAAACAGTTCCCACCTGAATAATCGCTGCGAGTGCGATCGTGACAATCGCAATGATGGTCCCCGATGGCCAAGGCGGCTGGATATATGAATGCAAATTGCATTCCCGACCTTCCGCCCTCGATCGCGAGGCGCAAAAGCATCGGAATGATGATCGAACCCAAGGTCATCAGCGCGGATGCGGGAACACCTGGCTCTACTGCGATTACCGCGCTGCCAGCCAGTCACACCCCGCCGCGCCCTGGCACTTGGGACCGTGCCGGTTGCGGCAGGAGTTGTAGGCGATCCGCCAATGCCCGCAGTCTTCGCAGGCCTCAACGTGACCGCCCAGCGCAGCGGTGCGGCAGTTCTCGATCGCCGTCATCACGTGGAGCTGGACGAGGTTCAGGTGCCCGGCATGGGCAGCCCGATAGGCCGGACCAGTGCTGCGGAAGATATCGGCGATCTCAAGCGAGGTGCGCACCGGCTCAGCCGGGCGGCGAGCCTTGCGAACCGGGGAACATGGCCAACCGGTCGAGCGGGCTGACCACGGCCTTCACCGTGCGCGTTGCCACCCTGGTGTAAAGCGAGGTGGTCGTTAGCTGGGCGTGGCCAAGCAGAACCTGGATGGTGCGGATATCGACGCCGTCCTCCAGCAGCTGGGTGGCGAAGCTGTGACGCAGTGTGTGCGGCCCGAATGGCCCAGCTGTTGGTAAAAAAGCTCGCAGTCTATAGGGTCGTGTCGCCAAGAGGTACCACTCTGTCGGAAGACGAGCCGATGTTTGATTCAATAAGTAGCTTCCTATCGATACGAGGGCTTCCGCCCCACGGGTACTGCTTGCTGTGGGAACCCTCGCTAATCTGGACCCACGTGGCATCGGATGCGATCATCGCAGCAGCCTATTTTTCCATCCCATTTGTGCTTTGGCGGCTTCTGAAGGCTCGACCCGACATCGAGTTCGGTTGGATGGTCGGGCTTTTTGCAACCTTTATCCTCGCCTGCGGCACAACCCATCTGTTCAACATATATGTTCTGTGGGTCCCAGCTTACGGTATCGAAGCGGCCATCAAGGCGCTAACAGCAGTGTCTTCCATAGGTACTGCTCTTCTGCTGCTGCCTCTGCTGCCCAAATTGATCGCGCTACCGTCCCCCGCTCAGCTACAAGCAGTCAATGATCAGCTTGTGCTGGAGTCAGCCGAACGCGAACGAACTGCAGAAATGCTGCGTCAATCCCAGAAGCTGGAGGTTATCGGACGGATAACCGGCGGGGTAGCGCACGACTTCAACAATCTTTTGCAGATCGTGATGGGCAATATCGAACGCGCTGAGCGACTGGCGGCCGGAAGCAATCCGGCAGTGACCAAAGCGCTCGCTAATGCTGCCGTGGGTGCGCAGCGGGCGGCGGAGCTTACTGACCAGCTGCTGGCCTTCGCGCGACGCCAGCCGTTAACCACCGTCACCGCATCGCTTAATGCGCTGATTGAGGAAACAATGCCGTTGGTTGAACGGGCAAGCGGCGAAACGGTAATTCTCGATTACTCGCCACACGCCGATGATCCCTGCGTGAAGGTTGATCGTACGCAATTCCAGAATGCGCTGTTGAACTTGGCGCTTAACGCGCGGGATGCGATGCCGGATGGAGGCTGTCTCACGATATCTGTGCACGAGGACGAGAGCCCAGACTGCATCGAACTGCGCGTATCCGATACCGGCACTGGCATGGATGCCGAAACGCTTGAGCAATCTACCGAGCCATTCTTTACGACGAAGCCGATAGGCAGTGGTACCGGCTTAGGCCTCAGCCAAGTGCTCGGAATGGTAGAGCAGATAGGCGGGTCTTTGAAGATTGAGTCGGGCCGGGGAACCGGCACACGGGTTCGTCTGTTTCTGCCCTGCGGAGTCGCAGAGGCGAATGCTGAGGTGGGGTAGATGCGGGTTCTTGTTGTCGAAGATGAGCCGCTCGTGCGGATGGCAGCCGAGGAAGATCTAATCGAGCTAGGATGTGCTGTTACCGCCGTCGATAATGGAGATGCTGCCTGCGCCATGTTTGAGACAGGCGAGGTATTTGATGTCTTGTTTACTGATATTCGCATGCCTGGAAATCTTGATGGATGGGAGCTTGCCAAACGGGCTCGTCAATTGCTTCCAACCGTCGGCGTCATTTACGCCAGCGGATACCCAGGAACCATGGTTGAGCCGCTCCCCAATTCATATTTCTTGAAAAAGCCTTATCGTTTGGTCGAGCTCAAGGATGCAGTAAATTCCTGTCGATCCTGTAGATAGGTTATTTTTATCCTATCGAATAACTTCGCTGCGTTCCCGAAGAACCAGATGCCTAGATTGAGCCGATATCTGACGATTCACCCGACTATAGAGTCGAAAAGGTTCTCCAGCGAAGATGTGATGCGTCATGCAGCCCAAGACAATTGCAATCACTAAATTTCGCTCGGAGACTTGAGGGCGATTGGGAGAGGAATGTTGGCGTTCGAGAGACCGCTAAGACTGCAGTCAAAATACCTGGCGCCGCAAAGCCCCAGAATAGCCCCGAGAATTCCGCCCCGCAAGGGGAAAATCCTTTTATTCCAATTACTTAAGACTGATTGGTGCGGTCAAGAAGACTCGAACTTCCACGGGCTTTCGCCCACAACGACCTCAACGTTGCGCGTCTACCAATTCCGCCATGACCGCTAAATCAGCGGGGTGCCGTATCGCTGGGATTCGGGCGCCCCGGGGGGGTAGGAGCGCGCCACTAGCAAAGGTCCGGGCGGGGGGCAAGCGGTGATCTTGCCGCGCCGTGAGCAAAGCCGCCGGACAGCCATGTTCAGCCCGGTTTCCAGCCGACATCGGCGTATTTGGCCGAGCGTGGCACGCCGGTGACCGCTTCGTTGATCGTTACGCTTTCGCCGGGATTTAGCTGGCGCTTGGGTGCAATGACGACCCATGAATAGACGATGCGTTCCCGCGAATCGCGCAGGACGATCAGCACCGGAGGCACCGTGCGGCGCTGCTTGCCGATATTGGTCACCTTGCCGCTGGCGCCGAAATATTCGACGCCGTTGGGGAGCGTGCGGCGATCGAGCCGGTTCGGCGGAAAATCGAGCTGCAAGTCGGCCTGACCCTCGGCGAAGGTCTGGTTGCCGAAGGGGGCCCAGTCCGGCAGGCCGAACCAGTAGACCGCGCCGATCGCCGCCGTGGCGACCGTGGCGAAGACGGCGGCCGCCATTGTGTACATCTTGATCGGATTGCGGCGCGGGCGGAACGGCGGCTCGTGCTCGAAGCTGGAATAGTCCTGCTGATAGGTGCCTGCGGTATCGTCGTAATAGGTCGACTGCGTTTCGGGGATCGGCGGTTCGCCAGCGTCCTCAGGCTCGTCCTGAACTGGCGGGGCCGGCTCGGGCTCGGCCTGCGGTGCTGCTGTCGTTTCCGTCGAGGCTGCGGCGCGCTGGGCTGGCGTTCCCGGCTCAGATGTAGCCGGCGTGGCTGGTGCAGGCACGGGTGTTGGCGCGGGAACGGGTGTTGGCGCAGAGGCGGCGGCCGGAGCGGACACTTGCGGACCATCCTGGAACCAGGAGTGGCGGCACTTGGCGCAACGGACGGTCCGGCCTTCCACGCCAATCGCTGCGTCGGGAACGACGTAGCGGGTGGTACAGGCAGGGCAGGCGATGATCATGAATCCAACGGTTAAGCGCGGTGGGCGCGCCAGACAAGGGGCCAAACAAGGCCCTGTCCACGGCTTTATGGGGCAAAGACATGGACGGACGCCCTTTTTTCCACATGGGATCGGGGCTATGGACCGCTGTGCAACCTCCAATCCGGATATTCAGGCCAGCGTGACCAGGACCGCAGATCGATGAACCAGTCCGTCAGCGGCGAAATTGTCCAGTTCGACAATGTCGGGCTGCGCTATGGCACAGAGCGCGAGGTGCTGACTGACATTTCGTTCACGCTGTATCCCGGCTCGTTCTATTTCCTCACCGGCGCGAGCGGCGCGGGCAAGACCTCCCTGCTCAAGCTGCTGTACCTTTCGCAGCGCCCGTCGCGCGGGGGAATCCGCATCTTCGGCACCGATGCGATCACCCTGCCGCGTGAGAAGCTGCCGGCGTTGCGGCGGCGACTGGGCGTGGTGTTTCAGGATTTCCGGTTGGTCCCGCACCTCTCGGCTTTCGACAATGTCGCCCTGCCATTGCGGGTCGCCGGCTTCAGTGAAAGCGACCTGACGCGGCCGGTTGCCGACATGCTCGAATGGGTTGGGCTGGCCGACCGGATGCAGGCCCGTCCCGCCACGCTTTCGGGCGGGGAGCAGCAACGTGTCGCCATCGCCCGGGCGGTGATCGGCCGGCCGCAATTGCTCGTCGCGGACGAACCGACCGGCAACGTCGATCCCGATATGGCGGTGAAGCTGCTGCGCCTTTTTGAGGCGCTCAACCGGCTGGGCACGACCGTGGTGGTGGCAACCCACGATGTCCATTTGCTGCGAAAAGTGCCCGAAAGCCTGATCATGCGGCTGGACAAGGGCCGGCTGTCCGATCCGACCGGCGCGCTCAAGTACCCGCCGCGCCGTCCGGTGATGCCGGTATGAAGCGTCCGCTGAAGCTTTTGCCGATTGGCAACCGCAAGGCAGGCGGTACGGGCGATCTCGTCCCGCAGGCGCGGCTTTCCGGGCCGATTCCGTGGGTCATCGCGATCATGGTCATGCTTACGGTGATCGCCGCTGCCGGCGGCCTCGCGCTGCGCAAGCTGGCCTCCGTGGCGGAGAACGAATTGTCCGGCGGCGTGACCATCCAGATCGTCGAAGGCCGCCCCGAAGTGCGCGATAGCCAGGTGCGGCAGGCGGTTCAGCTGCTCTCGGCGCTGCCCGGTGTCACGAACGTTGCCGCCGTGCCGCAGCAGGAAGTCGATGCGCTGGTCGAACCGTGGCTGGGCGAGGAAACCGCAGAAGCGGATATCCCCGTGCCCGCGCTGATCGATGCCCGGCTGTCCGGCCCGGTGACGCGCAACCGGCTCGAAGACCTCCGCGCAGCGCTGCGCGGCAAGGTTCCCTCGGCCCGGGTCGATGCCCAGTCGACCTGGCTGAAACCGGTGTTCGGCGCGCTTTCGTCGCTGCAACTGTTGGCGCTGGCGCTGGTCCTGCTGCTCGGCCTCGCCACGATATCGGCGGTGCTGCTGGCGACCCGCTCGGCGCTGGGATCGAACCGTGAGACGATCGAGATCGTCCATCTGCTTGGCGGAACCGACAGCCAGATCGCACGGATCTATCAGCGCTCCACCGCCGTTGCTGCGACCGAAGGCGGGGTCGCGGGCTTTGCTGCGGCGGTGATCGTGGTCATACTGCTGGGGCAGCAATTCGCCAATCTGGGGGCGGGAATGATCAGCGGCGGTTCGCTCGGCTGGATCGAATGGCTGCTGCTCGCACTGGTCCCTGTGGCCGGCGTTGCCCTTGCCACGATCACGGCAAGGCTTACCGTGCTGCGTTCGCTGGCAAGGATGCTATAGCCGCACCGATCGATGAATCGCTTCAGTCGCCTCTCTGCAAGTGTCCTGCTTGCCTATGTCCTTGGATTTCTCTGGTTCGCATTCATGCCGCCGGGGCCGGCCGGCAATGCCCGCACCGATGCCATCGTCGTGCTTACGGGCGGTGAGGGGCGCATTCCCCGCGCGCTCGACATGCTCGGTAAGGGCACGTCCAAGCGGCTGTTCGTTTCCGGGGTCGACAAGAGCGTGAAGCCGCGCGAATTCGCCGCCGAATACAAGGTCGGAGGCGGGACCATGGCCTGCTGCGTAGTGCTCGATTACAAATCGGTCGACACGGTCAGCAATGCCAGCGAGGCGGCATTCTGGATCGCTGCCAACCGCATCCGTTCGGTGCGGCTGGTCACATCAGACTGGCACATGCGGCGCGCGGCGCTGGAACTGGCTCGGGTGGCGCCAAATGATCTTCAGATCGTGCGCGATGCCGTGCCCTCGCAGCCGAGCTTTGAAACCATGCTGCTTGAATATCACAAGCTGCTGGCGCGGATGGCATTGAGCGTGGTTGGAAAATGAAACTGCTGATTGCGGTGGTGCGCAGCATCGCCTTCTACCTCGCCTTTTATCTCGGTTCTTTCCTGCTGGCACTGGCGTCGATTCCCGCCAGTTTCATGGCGCGGCGGCACATGGCCGGGCTGGGCGCGGCATGGGCCAGGTGGCACCGCTGGTGCACGCGCTATCTGATCGGCGTGAAGATCGTGATCGAGGGCACGGTGCCCAGCGGCAAGGTGATCGTCGCCGGTAAGCACGAAAGCTTTTTCGAGGCGATCGACCTGCCCAACCTGCTGGACAGGCCGGTTCCCTTCGCCAAGTCCGAACTGCTCGACATCCCGCTGTGGGGCAAGGTGGGTGAGGCTTACGGCATGGTCCGGGTCGAGCGTGATCAGGGCGCCAAGGCCCTGCGCGCCATGCTGCAACAGGCGCGCAAATTTGGCGAGGAAGGCCGGCCTCTGGTGATCTTCCCCGAAGGCACCCGCGTGGCGCCCGGCGAATGCCCGCCACTGCGTTCGGGCTTTGCCGGGGTCTACAAGCTCGTCGGCCTGCCGGTCATCCCGATGGCAGTGCAGAGCGGCCATATCTATCACCGCTGGATCAAGCGCAGCGGCACCATCCGGGTGCAGTTCGGTCCGGAAATCCCGCCCGGCTTGCCGCGTGACGGTATCGAGGAGCGCGTGCGCGTGGCGATCAACGTCCTGAATGCCGAACCGCGCTCGTGACGGATCCCGCAAAGGAAAAGACTGACCTGCTCGCCGCGCTTGGTCCGGGGCTTGTTACCGGGGCCGCGGATGACGATCCTTCGGGCGTCGGCACCTATAGTCAGGTCGGCGCGCAGTTCGGCTATTCGATGGGCTGGACGCTGGTCTTCGGCTTCCCGCTGCTTGCCTCGATCCAGGCGATCTGCGCGCGCATTGGTGCGACGACCGGCAGAGGTATCGCCCAGAACTTGCGCGAACATTATCCGCGCACGCTGCTGCAGGCCGTGGTCCTGATGCTGCTCGTCGCCAATGTCATCAACCTTGGCGCGGACCTTGGCGCCATGGCGGCGGCGCTGGCCCTGCTGCTGCCGGGGCCGGTCATGGCCTATGTCGTGCTGTTCGGCGTGGTCTGCGTCCTGCTCGAGATCTTCCTGAGCTACACCGTCTATGCCCGCGCCCTCAAATGGGCGACGCTGTCGCTGTTCGCCTATGTCGGCGTGGTTTTCGTCTCGGGCGTGCCGGTGGGTGAGGCGCTGAAGGGGATGCTGGTACCCAGCTTCACTTTTGATCGCGAACACGCAATGGCGCTGGTGGCGATCTTCGGCACGACGATCAGCCCCTACCTGTTTTTCTGGCAGGCCGGTCAGGAAGTGGAGGAACAGCACCGCCGCCATGTCAAACCGCTGATGGTCAGCCCGACAGAGGCCGGACCCGAAATCAACCGCATCCGCACCGATACGCTGGTCGGCATGGGCTTTTCGCACCTCGTCGCCATTTTCATCGTCGTCGCCACGGCGGCAACGCTCCACGCCCATGGCGTGCGCGATGTTGCCAGCGCCGCGCAAGCGGCCGAAGCGCTGCGGCCGATCGCCGGGAACCTTGCTTTTGCGCTGTTTGCCATCGGCATCATCGGCACCGGCCTGCTCGCCGTGCCGATCCTGGCCGGCAGCGCCGCCTATGCGGTCAGCGAGACCTTCGGCTGGACCGAGGGGCTCGATCGCCGCCCGCGTGAGGCCAAGGCCTTTTACGCGGTCATCACGCTGGCCACGCTGGGCGGGGTTGCGCTGAACCTGATCGGGATTGATCCGATGAAGGCGCTCTACTGGGCAGCGGTGGTGAACGGCCTGCTCGCCCCGCCGCTGATGGTGGTCACCATGCTGATCGCGCGCAATCCGAAGGTCATGGGCGAGCTCACCATCTCTCGCAAGCTGGCCTTTGGCGGCTGGCTTTCGACCGCCGTGATGGGCGGCGTTGCGGCGATTTTCCTGCTGAGCTGAGGTTTCACCGGCCCCAGACACAGTTCGGCCCGGACCGCTTGGGAGCGCAGTCCGGGCCGAATGTATCCGCTGACGCGGAAGCGGGGTCAGAACTTCTTCGAAACACCCAGCACGAACATGCGGCCGATAGTGAAGCCGTTGGCAAAGCCGGATTCGTTCGGGTTGTTGCGATAGAGCACCGGCGGCGTGGCATCGGTTGCGTTCTTGACGTTGAGCGTGAAGCTCAGGTCCTTGAACATGCCGTCCGCCGGAACGTCGTATTTGAAGAACAGGTCGAGCGTGGTGAACGAGCCGACTTCCGACTGGATAGGCACCGAAGCGGTGGGCGTGATCGGATAGCCGGCGCTGTGGTTCATCGTCGCTTGGGCACGGAACGCACCAATATCCAGACCGACAATGCCCTGCAGCTGCAGCTTGGATGTCTCACGCTGCAGTTCGTTGACCAGTGCGGCCGTGGGGCTCGACTGGCGGGTGCGCGACAGCGGGGCGTTGAAGTTCATCGCCATGTCGAAGCCGCCGAAGTCGGTCTTGTGGCGATAGTTCAGCGAGAAATCGACGCCCTTGACCTTGAGGATGCCAAAGTTGCCGACGCGGAAGTCGACCACTTCGACCACGCGGCCACCGCCAAGGCTGGCAAGCGTGTTGGTCAGCTGGGTCTGCAGGGCAGGCGTCAGCGATCCGGCGCTGGTCAGGTAGCTGGTGATCTGCGCCGAAGTCAGGCCGTTGACGTCATAAAGGACGTTGTTCGGGAAGTCGGTGAAGATACCGGCATTTGGTGTCGGCGTGCCGAGGATGTTGTTGAACGAGACATTGTAATAGTTGGCACTGATCCGCAGCCCGTCCATCGGGGCAAGATCGACGCCGAACGACCAGGTATCGGCTTCCTGCGGCTGCAGGCCCGGACGCGATCCCTGGAAGGCAATCGCATTATTGGCACCCGGAAGCGTGGTCGTGCCCGGCTTGACGAAGGGCACGAACGGGAACGAGCTGATGCTGCCCGACAGCGAACCAAGCTGGTCAAGCGGGGTCGGTGCGGTGAAGGACGTGCCCCAGTTGCCGCGGATCGTCAGCCAGCTGGCGGCCTTGAGCGTGGCGCCGATCTTCGGATTGAAGGTCGATCCGAAGTCGCTGTAGTGATCGTAGCGGCCCTGTGCAGACAAGGTCAGCATCTCGCCGCCTTCGCCGTCCGACAGCAGCGGCAGCTTGAGTTCGCCGAACAGCGAATGCACGTCGCGGCTGTAAGGAATGTAGGCCACACTGCCCAGCGTGCCGCGGCGGATGTCGTTGCCGGTGCGCTTCTTCAGCTTGTCGTTCATGAACTCATAGCCGACGGCGACGCCGACATTGCCGGCGGGCAGTTCGAACAGCGTGCCGTCAACGATCAGGCGGGCATTGAGCAGGGTGTCACGCACCTGGCCGGCCAGTTCGCTGTCGATGATGTCGGCAATCAGCGCCGGGCTGTTCGATGCGAGGTTGAACGGGTTGAAGCTGGCTGCCGCCGTCGCAGGGGCCGAAGGCGCACCAGCGGAGTTAAGACGGCCCAGAGCAACACCGCTCAGGTTGAAGCGGCTGTCGCTTTCGCTCCAGTTGCCCAGCAGGCGCACGCCCCAGTTTTCGCCGAGTTCGTGGCGCAGTTCGGCATTGGCGCCCCATTCGCGGATCAACGTGTCCGAAGTCTGGCTGTCCTTGCCGAGCAGCGGCTCGAAGCTGAAGTTCACGGCCGCCTGATCAAGCACCGGGCTGCCGAAGATGGTGAAGGGCTGGATGCCCAGAACCACGCCGGCTGGCAGCGAGCTGGCGACGGTCGGGTTGTTGCCGTTGATCGTTACCGAGGCGTTGAGCACCGAGGACGAGCGCGTCTTGCGCTGACCCCAGTAACCGCGAACGTCGATCGAGGTAGCATCGCTGAATTCGTAGTTGAGACCAGCCATTGCACCATGACGTTCGGCACGCGGCACGATGGTCGCGTCTTCGCTCAGGTCGCAACGGTTGGTCGTGCCGGCGACGAGGCCGGGGGCGGCATAGGTGGTGGACGAGATTGTCGCACCGAACGCGGTGAGGATGCGGTTCACCGCGAGGTTCGGGCTGGCGCAGTTAACGTCACGCCCGCGATAGGGGCTCGACGTATAGTCGACATTGCGGACGAAATCGCGGTCGCGGCCATAAAGCGCGTCGTTCTTGGTGTAGGAATAGGACACCCAGGCCGAACCGTTTTCCCAGGTCTTGCCGGCGGTGACCGAAGCGTCCCACTGCCAGTAATCGTCAGCGAAACCGTAATGGGCATCAACCTTCACACCGTCAAAACGCTTGTGGGTGATGAAGTTGATCACGCCGGCAACGGCATCGGCACCGTAAGTGGCCGAACCACCTTCGGTCATGACCTCGACGCGAGAGATCGCGCCGGTGGGGATCAGGTCGGGATCGACCGAAGCCTGGTTGACGCCGGCGGTGGCGATGCGGTGCCCGTCAACGAGGATCAGCGTGGCCGAGCTGGCGGCGTTGTTGCCCGAGATGTTGCGCAGGTTGGGGCGCGAGATCTGGATCTGGTTGACTGCGATCGACAGGTCGGAAACCGGCACGCGGTTGAAATAGTTGGTCACCTGCGGGATCGAGGCGAGCAGTTCATTCGATGACTGCGCGGCGGTCTCTTCCAGCTTCTGCTCGCCGATCGAGATCGAGTTTGAGCCGACCGGGGCCGAGCCGCGGATGAACGTGCCGGTGACGACGATTTCGGGATCTCCCGACTTTTCATCTTCATTGGCGTCCTGTGCCTGTGCGGCGACCGGAAGCGCGAGTGCCAGCGCGAGGCTGGTGCGCGCAATGCCCGCGCGGAATGTCGTAATTGCCTTCATGAGGTCCCTCCCATTTGGATGCCAGGACGATCTTGCGCCATTCTGACAGGCTCATGGATGCTACTACTGGTCATGCCAGTCAAGATAAGTCGACGTATCCGTCCATTTATTATGACTGGATCGCCACAGCGTCATATTGGCA
The DNA here is from genome assembly GCF_037572715.1 of Novosphingobium aquae. Classification (NCBI taxonomy): domain Bacteria; kingdom Pseudomonadati; phylum Pseudomonadota; class Alphaproteobacteria; order Sphingomonadales; family Sphingomonadaceae; genus Novosphingobium; species Novosphingobium aquae. Next base: position 17,362 of record NZ_JBBHJY010000008.1, read on the forward strand.
TTGCGGAGCCGGCTAGGCTCATGCAGATCGGCGCCATGTCAGATGTTGATACCATTGTCCGCCTGCGCCGTGGGCGTCCCCGCAAGGCCGATGCCGCGCAGATCGATCGCCGCGTGATCGAGGCCGCGTGGGACGTTTTCCTCGAATCGGGCTATGAAGTGGCGACGATGGAGCAGATCGCCGAGCGCGCTGGCATCACTAAGACGACGCTCTACCTGCGGCACAATGACAAGTCGGCCCTGCTCCGCGCCACGGTGAACGACCGGATGAGCCGGTGGTCGCTGGAAAATTCCCGCGATGGCTGGATTGAGGGCGATACACTTGAAGAGCGGCTGGTCAGCCTCGCCTGCCGGATCCTCGCGGTGGGCAATAATCCCGACATCCTTGCCACATCGCGCCTCATTCACGGCACAACCGGAGATGCAGGGCGCATCGCGCGCGAGCTTGATCGCTTCATCCGCGAACCGATGATCGAGGAAGTCACCGGCGAGATCGCCGAATACGGCCATATCGAAGGCTTCCCGGCGAAAGACCCGCAGGCTATCGCCCGGTTCTTCATCGGCATGCTGGGCAGCATGATCGACCAGTACGCCGAGGACTATGGCAATCCCGAGCAGCACGAAAAGCTGGCGCGGCAAGTCGTCGCGGTTCTGTTCCGCGGCCGCAGCGAATGGTGATGCCGGTGCGCTGAGGCGCCGGCCATCACACCTTGCGGTGTTCGGCCTTCACCCAGCGCACGGTGCCGGTGCTGGCCCGCATTACGACCGTGTGCGTGGTCATGGTGCCGTCCTTGCGGCGCTTCACGCCGTCGAGTAGCGAACCGTCGGTCACGCCGGTGGCGGCAAAGATGCAGTCGCCCTTGGCCAGTTCGTCGCGGGTGTAGATCTTGTTCAGATCGTCGATGCCCCACTTGCGGGCGCGGGCGCGCTCGTCCTCGTTGCGGAACAGCAGGCGGCCGTTGAACTGCCCGCCAACACAGCGCAGGGCTGCGGCAGCCAGCACGCCTTCGGGGGCGCCGCCCGAACCCATGTAGAGATCGATCGTGGTGTCTTCGTTGGTCACCGCGATCACGCCGGCAACGTCGCCGTCACCGATCAGCACGACGCCGCAGCCGAGGCCGCGCAGTTCGGCGATCAGGTCGGTATGGCGCGGACGGTCAAGCACGCAGACGATGATTTCGTTCGGCTCGACACCCTTGGCGGCGGCCACGGCCTTGACGTTCTCGGTCGGGCTCTTGGCGAGGCTGATGATGCCTTCGGGATAGCCCGGTCCGACCGCCAGCTTGTCCATGTAGACGTCCGGCGCGTTGAGCAGGTTGCCTTCTTCGGCGCAGGCCAGAACGGCGAGCGCGTTCGGGCCGGCCTTGGCGGTGATCGTCGTGCCTTCAAGCGGATCGAGCGCGATGTCGATCTTGGGTCCGGTGCCCTGGGCGCCGCCAACCTTTTCGCCGATGAACAGCATCGGTGCTTCGTCACGCTCGCCTTCGCCGATCACCACGGTACCGTCGATGGCGAGGTCGTCAAAGGCCAGTCGCATGGCTTCGACGGCTGCATGATCGGCCGCCTTCTCGTCACCGCGGCCAATCAGCTTGCTGGCGGCAATCGCGGCGGCTTCGGTGACACGCACCATTTCGAGGACGAGGACGCGGTCGAGAACGGTGCTGGCCGGAGTACCTGTCGAAGCTGTTGCGGTCATGTTCAGTCCGTGTTCAAATGATGAAGGGGAATGCGGTTTTGTACAAAAGTGTTGGGCGCGGCGCTTAAAGCGGGGAAGAACGTTTGTCGAGAATGTTGAACTGGCGGCCGGCACTCCTCGCCTTTTCATTGTCCCTCTGGACTCAGCCGGCGCTGGCGCAGCAGGCTGATACCCCGCAGGAGCAGGCAGCGGAAAGCTCTGCCGATGCAAATGCCCAACCAACCGGGCCGATGAACATTTCGGTCACCGCCACGCGCAAGCGGCGCGCCTGTTCCGGGCTTGGTCCCAATGGCGAAATCCAGGTCTGCGGCAAGGATGATGGTTCGGACGTGCGCGTGCCGGACGAGGAAGAGCGCACCGACGATGGCCTGCCGCGCGCACCTGATGTCGGCCCGCCATCGTGCAAGAAGACCGGCAACAAGGGCTGCATCGGCTTTGGCGGGGTGCCGCCGCCAGTCTACTATATCGACGTCAAGGCGATCCCGCTGCCGCCCAAGGGCTCGGACGCGGAAAAGGTCGCCAAGGGCGAAATCCGCGACCGCTGAGGCGCGCGCTTACGAACCGAGGAGGTGCATCACCAGCGGCGGCTGGGTCAGGCTGGCCGAACCTTCGAGCAGGCGCAGTGCTTCGCTGACCGCGCTTTCGGGGCCTTCGTGGGTGACCAGCGAGACCAGCACTTCGCCGCCGCTGTCGGCGCGGCCGGTCTGGATCAGGCTTTCAATCGAGACCCCGGCATCGCGCATGGCGGCGGTGATCTCGGCCAGCACGCCGGGACGGTCAGCGACGAGGAAGCGCACGTAAGAGCGGCTGCGGCGGTGGCCGGTATGCGCGGCCTCCATCTTCACCAGTTCCTCGACCGGGACCGAGAAGGCCGGGCCAGCCTCACCGCGGGCAATATCAATAAGGTCGGCGACAACGGCGCTTGCGGTCGGCCCGTCACCGGCGCCGGCGCCCTGGAACAGGAGCCGGCCGGAGAAGTTGCCCTCGGCAACAACCGCATTGGTCGCGCCGTCAACGTGGGCCAGCGGATGGTCGAAAGGTACGAGGTGCGGCTGGACGCGCTGGAACAGGCGCTCGACGCCGTCTCCGTTGGTATCGGTCTCGGACATGCCGATCAGGCGGATAACATAGCCCAGCGTCCGCGCCTGCGCGATGTCGGCGGCAAGGATGCGGGTGATGCCGGTGGTCTCGACCGAGCGGAAGTCCACCGCCGTGCCAAAGGCAATGGCAGCAAGGATCGACAGCTTGTGCGCCGCGTCGGTGCCCTCGATGTCGAAGGCGGGATCCGCCTCGGCATAGCCCTTGGCCTGCGCCTCGGCGAGGACATCGGCGAAATCGCGGCCAGTGTCTTCCATGGTCGAGAGGATGTAATTGCAGGTGCCGTTGAGGATGCCGTAAACCCGCTCGAATTCGTTCGCCGCCGCGCCTTCGCGCAGGCCCTTGATCACCGGGATGCCGCCGGCCACCGCTGCTTCGAACTTGAGCGGAACCTTGGCCACCTCGGCCTTGCTGGCGAGTTCGAGGCCGTGATGCGCGATCATTGCCTTGTTGGCGGTGACCAGCGCCTTGCCGGCCTCGATCGTGGTGCGCGCGCAGGCGAGGGCTGATCCATCGGACCCGCCGACCAGTTCGACCACCACGTCGACGTCGGGGCGCTCACCCAGGATGACCATGTCATCTTCCCAGGTATAAGGTGTAATATCGACGCTGCGCCGCTTTGACCGGTCACGCGCGGAAATGGCGACGATCTGGATCGGCCGTCCAGCGCGGCGTGCAATCAGGGCGGCATTGGCCTCGACCAGACGAATGACGCCCGCGCCAACCGTGCCAAGTCCTGCCAATGCGATGCGAAGCGGCTCTGCCATATGATTTACCCTGCCCTTTCGACGGCCCCCTAGGCGAGGCAGGGCAAGATTTCCAGCCCCGCTATATTACTTTGCGCGCACGGGGGCAGGTGCCGAGGTCAGATAACACCTTGGCGTAGTCGTTCACCGCTGCCGCCTTGTCGACATCGCTAGCTGAAAGGTTCGAACCGGGCGGCAGGCTTTGCGGCAGGAAACAGGCGAGCCGGTACCACACCAGCGTGTCGCGTTTCGGCGGCAGACCCGTGGTCGCGACGATTTCTGAGAATGATACGCCCCAATGCGTCGGCGCGCCGGCATGGTGCAGCACGGTTATGGAAGCCGGCTCGCCGTCATCGGTCTTGAGGAAGATCTGCGTCTCACCCTCGCCAGCCAGAGTGCCGGGCACGTGGATCGCTTCCTGCACGCCTGTCACGCGGCGCGGGGCATCGGGGCCGTAAAGTTCGCGCAGCACCTGCCGCAGCATGGCATCGGTCGCGGGGTCCCACAGGATTTGTGCGTCGGGGGCGACGAGGCGAATCTCGCCCGGCCGATCCTTTACATGGCCCGCGAACAGCAGCACCGATTGCTTCGTCAGCTTGGGCACCTTGCCCTTGGCATCGAGCCTGACGTCCGCGAGATAGCGCAGCGCCTCACCCACCGCTGCCGGGCCGGTGAGCAGGTTCTCGGTCACCGCCTCGACATAGACGCGCGCCATGCCGGGGCGTGATGCGGCACCTTGTTCGGGCTTGAGAACGGCCACCTTCTTCACTTTCGCACGCAGCACCAGTTGAGCGTGATCGGCCAGATCAGCGATGTCGGCATAGGTCGGCGCAGAAGGGCCGACCGTGGCCGCAATGGGCTGGGGTGATTCGGCGGCGCGGGATTCGGCCGGAAAGGTTGTGAACAATCCCAGACAAAAAGCGCCGGCGAGGGCCAGCCGGGTGCGCGTTTCGTGCATCGTCATCATTGTAATACCTCCAGCCGTTTCGACGGACCTACGCGATTCCGGCGGTTTGCGGCACCGGCCCATTAGTTTTGCCCTTAACTTCCGTGAATCGTGGGTTAACACATAAACAGGATGGATTAAGGCGTTGCGCACCCTTGGACTCGGCGTTAAAGCTCCCGGAAACGCTGGCCTAAGAAAACAACAAGGCCACAAGGTTCGCCCGTCGGGGCTTCGGGACCCGACTGGGGTACCGTAATGACCGGCAGGGCGGAAATTAACGATTCGGCCCCGGTGTGTCCGCTCTTTTGCGGGCCTGCTGGGGAGGAGAGGGGTGTCTGGCTTCAGATGTCCTGGGACAGTAATTTTGGAGTGATGCGTCTGAATGGCTTACGCTGACCAACAGGTATCCGGTAATCGGATCACCGCTTTCATCGTTGTCGCCCTTCTGCATGTCCTCGTTGGCTGGTTGCTTGTTAGCGGCCTTGCCTATGAAGGGCTGACGAAGGTCGTCAAGAAGGTCACTACGATCGACATCAAGAAGGACGAACCCAAGAAGGACGAGCCGCCACCGCCGCCGCCCAAGAAGGCTACGCCGCCGCCGCCGATAACCGCGCCGCCGACGAAGCTGCCGCCGATCACGCCGCCGCCGTTCACGGCGCCGCCGCCGCCGCCGATGGCTCCGCCGCCGCCGCCGCCGCCTCAGGCTCCGCCGCTGGCACCGCCTGCGCCGGCCGCCCCACGCGTCCAGCCCAAGCCGGCCCAGCCCAAGGGCAACCCGGCTTCGTGGGCGACCACCAACGACTATCCGTCTCAGGCGCTTCGTGAAGAACGCCAGGGTACGACCCGCTTCCGCGTCACTGTCGGACCTGATGGCCGCGTGACCGATTGCCAGGTCACCGGATCCAGCGGCAGCCCCGATCTCGACAGCGTCGCCTGCACCAAGATCAGGGCCCGCGCCCGCTTCAATCCGGCGACGGACGGAGAAGGCCAGCCGACCACGGGTTCCTATTCGAACGCGATCCGCTGGGTTATCCCGAAGGACTGAGTTTTACCGATCTGGGCCCGGCCTGGTGCCGGGTCCGCTTAAAGCAAATTGACCTAACAGTTTTATTTGAGAGGACTATCGCATGGTTTTTGAACTTCTCGCCCAGGCAGCGGGTGCCGCAAGCGCCACGCCGCAGAACAAGTTCGGCTTCTGGGAAGCTATGGAACAGGGCGGCGCCATTGCTTATGGCACCGTCATCATCCTGGCCATCATGTCGTTCGGCTCGTTCTTCATCCTCATGACCAAGTGGATTGATCAGAACAAGATCATGAAGCAGTACCGCGACATGCGCGCCAACTTCTGGCGTGCCCCCTCGCTGCGCGAAGGCGCTGCGAAGCTCGACAAGAACAGCGCATGGCGCCAGATCGTCGACGACGGTCTCGCTGCTGAAGAAGCTCACGGCAAGATGACCGATGCCCTTGAAGCCCATGACTGGCTGCACGGCTCGCTCTCGCGCTCGGAAGCTGCGATCAACTCGCGTCTCGCTTCGGGCCTGCCGTTCCTCGCCACCGTCGGTGCAACGTCGCCGTTCGTTGGTCTGTTCGGTACCGTGGTCGGCATCTACCGCGCGCTCGTCGCCATCGGCATCGCCGGTTCGGCCTCGATCGACAAGGTTGCAGGTCCGGTCGGTGAAGCTCTGATCATGACCGCGCTTGGTCTGCTCGTCGCCGTTCCCGCCGTGCTTGCCTACAACTACCTGCAGGCCCGCAACAAGAACATCTCCGAGCTGCTTTCGGGCTTCTCGACCGACGTTCTGGCCTACATCAACTCGAAGGGCGCCGTGCGCCCGGCGGTGATCGCACCCGGCAAGCCGGCTGCAGCCAAGCCCGCTCCCGCAGCTCCGGTTAAGCCCTGAGCCCAGATGGAGAGGACGGCGGGAGTCCATGCGCTCCCGCCGTTGGTCCCGGCCTTTGACGCATCTGTGTCAGACAAGCCTGGCCCGGCATAACGAACAGGATAGGAAGTAAACTATGGCGATGGCAGTAGGCGGCGGCGGACAAGAGAAGCCGATGTCCGACATCAACACGACGCCGCTCGTGGACGTCATGCTGGTTCTTCTGATCATCTTCCTGATCGCGGTTCCGATCGCGATCCAGACGATCCAGAAGCTCAAGATTCCGATTTTGGAAACGGTCGAGTCCAAGGACAAGGTCGAAAACCTTCTCATCACGGTCAGCACGACCGATGATGCCGGGCGCAGCTCGGGCGATGATGGCTACGAAGGCGCAAGCCGCAACGGCGAATGCCGGGTCTATTTCAACAACATCACCCCGGTGACGTCGGACGAACTGGCCAAGATTGCTTACGAACGCCTCGACAAGATCATCAAGCGTGAAGGCGGCCCCGAAGCCCTGCGTGCGAACCCGGAGAAGATTCCCCAGGTCCACATTCGCGGTGACGTGAACGCTCCGTGGCGCTGCGTGGCGGGCACGATCTACAACGTGCAGATCGCCGGCTACCCGACCGTCGGCTTCATTTCGACCCCGGTGGATCCCAACGGCTGATCAGCCCGCGGCTCTCATCTGCCCGGCGGCCTGTGCCGCCCAGTGAATTCAGGAGTTAAGTTTCCATGGCAATGTCAGGCGGTAGCGACGATGGCTCGCCGATGATGGAAATCAACACGACGCCGCTTATCGACGTCATGCTGGTTCTCCTCATCATGTTCATCATTACCATCCCGGTGGCCACGCACTCGATCGACATCGATCTGCCGGCACCGCAGCCGCCGACGAACGTGCCGCCGCCGAAGCGCGACAAGAACGTCCTGTCGGTCGATTCGCAAGGCACGATCACCTGGAACGGCACCTCGCTCAACGAGAGCGGGCTCGTCTACCAGTTGACCGAAACGCTGAAGATCAAACCGGAGCCGGAACTCCAGTTCCAGCCCGACGCGCAGGCCCCCTATGAATCGACGGCGCGCGTGCTGCGTCTGATCAAGGGTTCGGGCGTGACGGCCTTCGGCTTCGTCGGCAACGAACAGTACTACCAGTTCGGCAAGGACCCCAAGGAACCTGCGGTCAAGTAACCGGACGAACCATGCGATTACCCAAAGGGGGCGGAGCGATCCGCCCCCTTTTTGTTTGCGCAGGCGCGGCGATGCGCTGAGCCTGAGACCCGGTGCGAAGCAGCTTGCGCGCATCGATGTGACACTATACCATTGATGCGCGGAGCGAGGCAGGCGTGGAGGCTGTCGTCAACGCCAGACCCTTAGAGGTCTTTTTGGGGAGATAATCCCATGGCAACCGCACCTGAACTGCCCGTGGACCGGCCAATGGCCGATCTCAACACCACGCCCCTGATCGACGTGCTGCTCGTCCTGTTGATCCTGTTCATAATCACCATCCCCGCTGCGACCCATGTCGTAGATGTCGATCTGCCGGCACCGGACAAGACGCAGACCGCGATCAGGCCGCAAGTGAACATGCTGTCTGTGACGGCCAATGGCAGCGTGACCTGGAACGGCGAGACTGTTTCCCAAGGTGAACTCGCCGGCCTTCTCCAGCGCGTGGCCGCGACGAAGCCCGCACCCGAAGTCCGCTTCGTTCCGGAGAGCTCGGCGCCTTATGGAGTGACCGCGCAAGTCCTGCGGCTGATCCGGGCAACCGGAGTGCTGGGATTTGGCTTCGTCGGGACGGAACAGTACGCAGGCTTCGGCAAGCAGCCCCCGAAATGACGCAAGGCAGTCCCCCTCCTCTTCAGGGGAGGGGAACTGGTCCGCTCAAGCCCGCATGGCGAGCGCTGCAAGGCTCTCCGCCTCGACCAGCAATTCATCATCCGCCGCGCCGCTGGGCAGGCTCTCGCGTCCGATCATCGTCAGCAGCGGCACGGCCATCGGGCTGACCCGCTCCAGCTCGACATGGACCAATTGCCCCTCCGCCCGGTCGAGAAGGTCAGCCAGACGTCCAACATCGGTCAGCCGCGTGCGGGCATCGGCCCAGGCCGCCTCGATCAGCACGTGGTCGGGCTCGTGCTTGCGCAGGACGTCGTAGATCAGGTCGGTCGAAAACGTCACCTGCCGCCCGCTCTTGCGTTTGCCGGGATGCTGGCGTTCGACCAACCCGCCGATCACCGCCGCCTCGCGAAAGGCCCGCCGCAGCATGTAGCTGTCCTGCACCCAGTCGATGAATTCGTCATTGAGAATGTCAGGCGACAGCAATGGCGCAGGGTCGGTCACTGCGCGCAGGCTCCAGATGCCCACGGCATAGTCGTTCGCGACATAGCCCAGCGGCATCAACCCTCGCTCTTCCATGCGGCGGGTCACCAGCATGCCCAGCGCCTGATTGGCGTTCCACCCTTCGAAGGTGTGAAAGACGATGTAATGCTTGCCCGAATGGGGAAAGCTCTCGACCAGCAATTGTCCCGGCCCGGGCAGCTTCGAGCGCCAGTCCTGCATCTCCAGCCATTCGCGCACGTCGTCGGGGAATCGCGCCCAGCCCGCGCGGTCGACCATCATCGCCCGCACCCGGTCGGCCAGATGCGAGGAAATCGGCATCCGCGCGCCCATGTAGCTGGGTATCTGCCCCGGCTTCTTCGCCGCCTTGACGATCAGGTCGAGGTCCCGCAGGGATTCGACCTCAAGGTCCATGCCGGCAAAGCGGAACGTGTCGCCCGGCCGCAGGGTCGCGCCAAAGCTCTCCTCGACCTTGCCCAGATCACGCCCGTTCCGGAACCGCACATGAAGCATTTCAGAATCGACGATGATCCCGGCATTCATCCGGTGCCGCGCCGCGTGTTCAGGGTGTGTCAGTCGCCACAGGCCATCGGGCGAACGCACGATGCGCCGGAACCGGTCATATGCGCGCAGCGAATAGCCGCCGGTCGCCACGAAATCGAGCACGCGCGTCCACCGCTCCGCATCGAGCCAGGCATAGGAATGGGCGCTGCGGACTTCCTCGAGCAACGCGGCCTCGTCGAATGGTCCCGCGCAGGCGCAAGCCATCACGTGCTGGGCAAGGACGTCGAGCGAACCGGGGCGGAATTCCTCGCCATCGCGCTGGCCGTCTTCGACCGCCTCCATCGCCGCGGTTGCTTCAAGGAATTCGAAGCGGTTGCCCGGCACCAACAGCGCGCGACTGGGCTGGTCGAGCCGGTGGTTGGCGCGGCCGATGCGCTGGAGCAGCCGCGACGACCCTTTCGGCGCGCCCATCTGGACGACCAGATCGATGTCCCCCCAGTCGACGCCAAGGTCGAGGCTGGCCGTACAGACCAGCGCGCGCAGCCGGCCATCGGCCATCGCCCCTTCCACCTTGCGCCGCGCTTCCTTGGATAGCGAGCCATGGTGCACCCCGATCGGCAGGTTTTCCTCGTTGGCATCCCACAGCAGCTGGAAGATCAGTTCGGCAAGGAAGCGCGTGTTGCAGAACACCAGCGTGGTGCGGTGCGCCTTTATTTCCTCGTAGAGCTGGGGAATTGCCCAAGTCGCCGCGTGACCACTCCATGGCACGCGTTCCTCGATCGGCAGCAGGATTGACACTTCGGGCGGAGCGCCCTCCTCGCCGATGACAAGCGAGACGTCTTGCACCCGGCCATTTGGCGCGAGCCAGGCGCGGAACTCCTCCGGATCGGCGAGCGTCGCCGAGAGCCCGACGCGCTGAACGCCCGGCGCGAAGGCCGATATCCGCGCGAGCGCCAGCGCCAGCAGATCGCCCCGCTTGCCAGTGGCAAAGGCGTGAATTTCGTCGATCACCACACGTTTCAGAGTCGAGAACAACGCGGCGCTCTCCGGATAGGACAGCAGCAGCGACAGCGATTCCGGGGTGGTCAGCAGGATATGTGGGGGCCGCGCGCGCTGGCGGGCCTTGCGGTCCGACGGAGTATCGCCGCTGCGGGTCTCTACCCGGATCGGCAGGCCGATCTCGTCAATGGGGGTGAGCAGGTTGCGCTGCACATCATGCGCCAATGCTTTCAGCGGCGAAATGTAGAGCGTGTGCAAACCTTCGCCGGGAACGCTCTCGCCGGCAAATTCCGCCAGCGTGGGGAGGAACCCACCCAGCGTCTTGCCCGCCCCGGTATCGGCGGCGAGCAGCGCGTGGTGCCCTGACGCGGCGACCTCCAGCATCTCGGCCTGATGCCGCCGCAGCCGCCAGCCGCGTGCGGCGAACCACTCGGCAATCTTCGGGGGAAGGGGCGCAGCGCTCACTGCCCCAACTTAGGGATGCCAGCGCCGGTTGAAAGGGGAAAGGGAGCGCGCGCCGGGCAGGGGGGATTTGGCCGCGCGCTCCCGGGGGCTTAGCCGAACAGCTTGTTCGCCGTCTCGGCAACCCGGCGGCCCAGATAACGGGCACCGCCAAGATCTTCCTCTTCGGGCTGGCGGCTGCCGTCGCCGCCGGCAATCGTCGTCGCCCCGTAAGGTGCGCCGCCTACCACCTTGTCGTTGTTCATCTGGCCGGCAAAGCCATAGTCGAGCCCGACGATGGTCATGCCGAAGTGCAGCAGGTTGGTCAGCATCGAGAAAAGGGTGGTTTCCTGACCGCCGTGCTGGGTCGCGGTCGAGGTGAAGGCCGCGCCGACCTTGCCGTTCAGCGCGCCGCGCGCCCACAGGCCGCCGGCTTGATCGAGGAACGCTGCCATCTGCGATGACATGCGGCCAAAGCGGGTGCCGGTGCCAAGGATGATCGCGTCATAGCCTTCCAGCTCGGCAATCGTGGCCACAGGAGCCGCCTGATCAAGCTTGTAATGCGCGCCGCGGGCGATCTCTTCGGGCACGGTTTCGGGGACGCGCTTGATGTCCACGATGGCACCGGCTTCGCGCGCGCCGGCGGCGACGGCCTCGGCCATCTGTTCGATGTGGCCATAGCTCGAATAATAGAGGACGAGGACTTTCGACATGGGTTCTGCCTTCCGCTGGATGGGTATTCGAAACGCCAGATAGCCCCCGCAGTTCCTGCATGGAATTGACGAAGTTTGACTTGTAGCCATGCGAAATCGTATGACTGTTCGCATGGACTGGGATGACCTCAAGATCGTGCTCGCCATTTCGCGCGAGGGGACGCTGACCGGCGCGGCGCGGGTGCTGGGGCTAACTCAGCCGACCATGGGCCGGCGGCTTGCGGCGTTCGAGGAGCGCATGGGCGCGCGGCTGCTGCAGCGAATGCCTTCGGGCTATGTCCTCACCCCGCTGGGCGAAAGCGTGCTGGTCCATGCCGAACGGATCGAGGCGGAAGTGCAAGCCGCCGAGCGGGCCATGCTGGGCCGCGATGTAGCACTCGCCGGGACGGTGCGCGTCACCACGGTCGATCTGCTGGCTCCCACTATTGTCGTCCCGGCCATCCGCACATTGCGCGCCAGCCACCCGGGCATCTGCGTTGAACTGGTTCCAGATACCCGCCTGCTCAGCCTGTCAAAGCGCGAGGCGGACATTGCGCTGCGCCCGTCGCGGTTTCGCGGCAACGAGATTCACGCGCGCTGTGTCGGCCGGTTCAGCCTTGGCATCTATGCCTCGCGTTCGGTGTTGGCGAAGAGAGAGCCGCTGCCGCTGGTGACGACGCTCGAAGATCAGGCGAACCTGCCCGAGACGGCGTGGCTACGCGAACTTTATCCTGATGCCCCGGTGGCGCTGCAATCCAACGACCGGCACGTCCATTTTCAGGCGGCGGTTTCCGGGCTGGGGCTGGTCGTGCTGTCGCGCGTTAATGCTGACCGCGAACCGGAGCTGGTGCTGCTGCACGAAGCTGATCCCTCGACTGACCGCGAACTGTGGCTGGGCGTCCATGCCGATCTGCGCCACACCCCGCGCATTCGGGCGGTGATCGATGCCATCGCCGCCGAACTGGCCTCGCAAAAGGCGTTTCGCGCCAGCTAGGTTCTGCGTTGTTGCCGCCAGGCCTGCGCGGTGCCATCAGCCTTGTGACATGACCGACCCACTGACCCTCTATCCCGAACTGCTGCCGATCGGCCTTGCGCTTGCGCTGGGGCTGCTGGTCGGGGTGCAGCGGGGCTGGGCGCAGCGCCATGCGATTGACGGGCGGCGGTTTGCCGGAGTGCGGACATTCGGGCTGACGGGGCTCGCCGGGGGCTTTGCCGGAGCGTTCAAGCTGGGCGAGCCTGTGCTTTCCTTCGTGGTCCTTGCCGCCAGCGCGGGGCTGATCGTGCTCGGCTACTGGCGCTCCACGCGTGACGGGCCGAACGTCAGCGGAACTGCGAGCATGGTGGCGCTGCTGACGCTGGCCGCCGGCTACCTTGCAGGATCGGGCGAGGGTGTCGTTGCTTCCGTCGCCGTCGGCATGATGGTGCTGGTGCTGGCCCTGCGCGAACAACTCCATGGCTGGGTGCAGTCGCTCGACGAGCGCGAAGTCATGGCGATTGCCCGCTTTGCCCTGATCGCGCTGGTCATCCTGCCGCTGCTGCCGGCCGAGCCGATGGGGCCCTTTGGCGCGTGGAAGCCGCGACAGTTGTGGTTGGTCGTGGTGATGGTTTCCGGCTTCTCCTTCGCCGGATACCTCGCTGCGAAACACTTCGGCGCGACCCGCGGCGTGCTGGCGACGGCCGCGGCAGGCTCCATGGTGTCCTCGACGGCGGTCACCGCAGGCCTTGCCGGGAAAATCAAAGAGGCGAGCGAAGAGGACCTGCCGGTTCTCAATGCCGGGATCGCCCTGGCGTCGGCAGTCATGTTCGTACGAGTCATGGTGCTCTGCGCCGTGCTCGCACCGATCGCACTGGTACCCTTCGCCATCATCGCCGTGCCGGGCATGGTCGTCAGCCTGGGCTTCGCGGTCTGGCACTTTCGCAAGTCAGCCGGGCACGGCGGGAAGGGCGCCGGCCGGTTGCGCAACCCCTTCGACCTTGGTCCCGCGCTCTGGCTCGCGGTGCTGGTCATGGTTACGACTGTCGCGGCCCGGTGGGTGCTTGATGAATGGGGCGATGCCGGGCTCGCCGTCGTCCTTGCCGTGACCGGCTCGATCGACGTCGATTCGGCCATCATCACGATGGGCAACCTGCCGCCGGGGACATTGGCACCGAAACTGGCAGGCCTGATCCTCGCACCGCCGGTGCTGCTCAACACTGTGTTCAAAGCCGGCATTGCCTTTAGCGTGCCCGGGCGAAGCAAGGGCTGGCCGGGAGCGCTGGCGCTGCTCGCCGCCGCGCTGGCCTCAGGGGTTTCGGCCTTGGTGATGCTGCTGGGTTAGTGCCCGGCTTGCGGGCCGCGTTCCAGACCGCTGGCGGCCAGTTGCGCGTCGATCTTACCCATCAGCCGCTCCAGGCCTTCTCCGCTCAAACTCTCGGCGCGGGCGACGAGCACGTCCTGCGTGTTCGATGCGCGCAGCAGCCACCAGCCGTCGGGGGTTGAGACGCGCACGCCGTCCGTCCCGTTGACGTCGGCCCCGGAGTCCGAAAGCCGCTGCTTCACTTCCTCGATCACCGCGAACTTGCGGCTTTCATCGACCTGAAAGCGCAGTTCGGGCGTGTTGATCATCGCCGGCATTTCGCCGCGCAGCTCGGTCACGGTCTTGCCGAGTCGCGCCGAGGCGGCGATCAGGCGGACGGCGGCATAGAGCGCATCGTCGAAGCCGTAGTACTCATGCGCGAAGAACACGTGGCCGCTCATTTCGCCGGCCAATGGCGAGCCAACTTCCTTCATTTTGGATTTGATAAGGCTATGTCCGGTTTTCCACATAAGGGGTTTTCCACCAAGTGCTGACACTCGGTCGAATAGGGCGGAACTGGCCTTCACATCGGCGATAATCGTGGATCCGGGGACCATTTTCAGGAGGTCCTCGGCGTAGATCATGAGCAATTGGTCACCCCAGATCACGCGTCCCTCGCCATCGACCGCGCCGATGCGGTCGCCGTCGCCGTCAAAAGCCACACCAAAATGGAGGTTCTTCGCCGCGACCAGCGCCTTCAGGTCTGCAAGGTTCTTTTCCTCAGTCGGGTCCGGATGGTGGTTCGGAAAGTTCCCGTCGACTTCAGTGAAGAGAAGATGATGCTCACCGGGAAGTTTCTTCGTCAGCAGTTCGAGAGCGGGACCGGCAGCGCCGTTGCCCGCGTCCCAGCCGATGCGCAGGTGGCTCAGGCTTTCGGGGGCGATGCCGTTCAGCCCTTCAACCAGCCTGTCGACATAAGTAACGAGGATTTCGCGGTGCTCGCTGCTGCCCTTCCCGCCGGATGCCTCACCGTCGATCCAGTCGCCGGCCTCGGCCATTTCGCCCAGCTTAGCGATGTCGGCGCCGAAGAACGGCAGCCCCATAAATACCATCTTGAAGCCATTGTAATTGGCGGGATTGTGGCTGCCAGTTATCTGAATGCCGCCTTGTACCTCTGGAATTGAGGCTTCGGCGTAATACAGCATCGGCGTCGGCCCCATGCCGACCCGCAGGGCATCGACGCCGCTGTCGTTAAGTCCGGCGACCACCGCTTCTTCAAGCATGGGCGAGCTGATGCGCCCATCATACCCCACCGCAACCTTGGATCCTCCGGCGCGCTTGATCAGCGTGCCGAAACCCCGCCCGATGGCATAGGCGTCGGGTGCGCCCAGCGTTTCATCGATGATGCCGCGGATGTCGTATTCGCGAAGGACGGTCGGATGGAAGCTGTGTGTCATGAACCCTCAGTCTGGCAATTCGTCTAGGAGCAGGTCGCGCGCGGCGTTCGCCTCGTGCACCTGGGCGTTGGTTCCGCCGCGATCCGGGTGGACCATGGCGATAAGGCGGCGATGCGCCTCGATAATGTCTTTGCGGTCAGCCTCGGCGCGTACGGCCAGCAGCTTGCGCGCCTTGAACCGCGCCTGTTCGCGCGTCGGTGAGCGATTGCTGAGATAGTCCCACGGCCAGCGACCGAACATGTAACGGCAGGCAAAGGAAACGACTGCGGCGATCAGGATGAGTCTGAGCATTGCCTCCGGTCCCTTTCAATCAGGCTAAAGCGAGTTCAGCCGGTCTTGTTCCCGGCATCGGCAAGGCGAGCGAGGCGAGCAGGGCGCGCAGTTCCTGCCGGGCGACAAGATGGCTGGTGCCGAGATCGCCCAGATGGCCCTTGTCGAGCAGGGTCAGGCCTGAAGGAAACAGTTCGCGGTAGATCACGCGTTCCGACAGGCCGTTGGCGATGCGGAAGCCGACACGCTTCGACAATTCGACCAGCGCCCCTTCAAGGCGCTTCTGGTTGCGCGCCTCGATATGGCCGGTGCGGTTGCGCACCACGACCCAGTCCAGCTCGCGCCGGCCTTGTTCGATGGTCTTCATCGCGCGCTTCTTGCGGGTTTCCCAGATCAGCTCGGCATAGAAGGACAAGCGGCGGACCTTGAAGGTTTCCGCGTCGACCTGCCCGATCAGGTCGAAATCGACGAAGCTGTCATTGAGCGGGGTGACCAGCGTGTCGGCCCCGGTCGCGGCGTGGCGGGCGAAGACATCGTCGCGCCCCGGCGTATCGAAGACGATGAAATCCATGCCTGCACCAACTTCGGCGGTTATCGCGTCCAGCTGCTCGGTGGTATCGCCATTGAACACTTCGAACCGCGCGGTGGGCAGGGTGATGCCGCGGCGTTTTTCCGTCTCGGCGCGGTTTTCCAGATAGCGGTGCAGGGTGCGCTGGCGCGGATCGAGATCGATCGCGGCGACTTTTGCACCCATGTACGACAAGGCGATGGCGACGTGGACCGCCGTGGTCGACTTGCCGGTGCCGCCCTTTTCATTGGCGAAAACGATACGATGGGGGCCGGGGGCGGAAGTCACGGTGTTCGGTACGCCTTTGTGTGGTTTGTCTGCGCAGCCATCCCGCGCTAGGGCACTGCGTCTTTAACGCAAGGGACTCTCGCCGTGCAAACCGTCAATCGCATTGATCCACTACGCCAAGCAGTTGAGCTCTTGCGCGCCGATGGACCGGTCGCGCTGGTGCCCACGATGGGCGCGCTGCACGAAGGGCACCTGACTCTGGTGCGCGAGGCGCGGAAGCTTGGGGCGCACGTTGTCGTTTCGATCTTCGTGAATCCCCGCCAATTCGGCGCGAACGAGGACCTGTCCTCCTATCCCCGCCCGTTCGAGCGCGATTGCGAGCTGCTGCGCGGCGAGGGCGTGTCGCTGCTGTGGAACCCCGATGGCGAGGCGATGTACCCGCCGGGCTATGCCACCAACATTTCGGTTTCGGGCGTCAGCGAAGGACAGTGCGGTTCCGCGCGGCCCGGGCATTTCGATGGCGTGGCGACGGTGGTGTGCAAGCTGTTCAATCAGGTGCGCCCCGATTTGGCCCTGTTCGGCGAGAAGGACTGGCAGCAACTCGCGGTGATCCGCCGCATGGCGCGCGATCTAGACCTGTCGCTGCCGAAGGCGGAGGCGATTCTGGGCGTGGCGACCGTGCGCGAGGCGGACGGTCTGGCGATGTCATCGCGCAACGCTTACCTGACCACAGAGGAGCGTGCGCAGGCCGCCGCCCTGCCGCGCGCCATGCAGGTGGCCATCGCCGCCGTGCGATCGGGCAACGCGCCTGAAGCTGCGACCGCGGCGCTGAAGGAGGCGCTGGTCGCCGGCGGATTCTCTTCTGTGGACTATGCCGAGTTCGCCGATGCCGATTCGCTTCAAGTCCTGTCCCAACTTCATGATAAACCCGCCCGGCTGCTGGTGGCAGCGCGGATTGGCAAGGCCAGGCTAATCGACAACATGGCAGTTTAGGGCTACTAACAACATTCGTCATTTGCCTTGGTAAGGGGCATCGGCAATCAACGGGTCGCAATCAGTTTCCGGACGTCGGCATTGCTGGAGGGCATTGGCGCTGACGTTCAACATTGGGGAGTGCGACTTTATGAAGAAGATTCTTTGCAGCCTTGCTGCCATCGCCGTGGCCATCGGCGGCATCAACACCAGCGCCTCAGCTGCGGACAAGAAGGGCTCGTCCGGCCATCAGGCACAGAAGAAGGGCGAGGCGCAGATCCCGGTCTGCACGCGCAACCTTGGCACCATCGCGATTGTCGAGCCCGACAACCAGTGGTGGCGCGAATTGAACCTCGGCAGCCCCGAGGCCATCATCAAGCTGTTCGTCCAGAAGTCGGGCTGCTTTAGCCTGGTCAATCGTGGCCGATCGATGCAGAGCCGCGCGATGGAACGCGCCATGGCCGATCAGGGAGAGCTGCAGGCCGGTTCGAACCTCGGCAAGGGTCAGGTCAAGGCTGCAGACTACTTCCTGCAGCCGGATATCGTCACCACTAACAAGAAGTCTGGCGGCGGCGGCATGATGGGCGGCCTTGGCGGCATGCTCGGCGGTCGGACCGTGGGCGCACTGCTCGGCGGCATATCGGTCAACAAGAAGGAAGCCAAGGTCACCCTGTCGGTGGTCAATGCCCGCACGACCGAAGAAATGGCGCTGGTCGAAGGCTATGCCCGCAAGAGCGACATGAGCTTTGGCGCCGGCGGCGGCGTGGGCTGGGCTGGCGGTCTGGCAGCGGCTGGCGGTACCGGCTACACCGATACCGATATCGGCCAGGTGATCGTGCTTGCCTACCTCGATGGTTATACCAAGCTGGTCACCCAGCTCGGCGGTCTGCCTGACAATGCGGCAGCCGCGGCACCGCAGGCCAAGTAACCCCCCGCCCCAGAGATTTGAGCACGGCGCTTAAACGCCGGAGCGAAAAAGGGCCTCTTCCCGGCGGGGGAGAGGCCCTTTCGCGTTGACACCTGGCTCATCCGCGCCCCCAATCCCGCGCACGGATTAGGGAGTGGCATATGGATCTGGGCAAAGTCGGCGTCTGGTCGATGGAACTGCGCTTTGGCGACAAGGCCGAAGCGGCGAGCGGCGCGGCGGAGATCGAAGCTCTGGGCTATGGCGCGATCTGGGTGCCGGGCGGCATCGGCGGCGACATCACCGGCGATCTCGATCATTTGCTGGCGGCCACGCAGACCATCGTAGTCGCCACCGGCATCATCAACATCTGGAAGCACGAACCGGCGGAGATTGCCGCCTGGTTCCTCGCCCTGCCAGACCACCAGCGCAGCCGCGTAATGCTCGGCCTCGGCGTCAGTCACGGACCGATCATCGGTGAGAACTGGAACCGCCCGGTGGCCAAGATGGCGGCCTGGCTCGATGCCTTCGAGGCGGCGGGGATGCCGATGGAGCAGACCTGCCTTGCCGCGCTGGGGCCGAAAATGCTCGAACTGGCCGGACAGCGCACGGCAGGTGCGCATCCCTATCTGATCACGCCGGCCCATTCAGCAGAGGCAAGGGCCATCATGGGGCCGGGTAAGCTGGTGGCGCCGGAGCAGGGCGTGGTGCTGGACAGCGATCCGGCGCGCGCCCGCGCCAAGGCGAGCGAGGCGCTGACCCATTATCGCCGGCTGCCCAACTACTGCAATTCGTGGAAGCGGCTGGGCTTTACCGACGAAGACATCGAACAGGAAAGCGAGGCCCTGCTGAGCGGCATTTTCGCCATGGGGGATGCCGAGGCCATAGCCGCGCGGGTGCGCGAACACTGCGATGCCGGGGCGGACCATGTCTGCGTGCAGACGATCACCGGCGGCGCGGGCCTTTCTGCCTCGCTTGCGGACCTGCGGGTGCTGGCCGGAGTGCTGCTGTAGTTTCGCGAGCAAACTGGACGGCATGATCCGCCACAATCGGGAATATACCTAGCCGCGCGGCGCGAGAATCTGAACGGCAGGACCGGTAATCTTCGGCTTCAATCCAACCCGTTTTCCCGGTGAACCGATGCTCAAGCAAATTGCGATTTCCCAGATTGAACTCGGTATGTTCGTGCACAAGCTGGAGGGCAGCTGGTACCGGCATCCCTTCTGGAAATCACGATTCCTGCTCGATGATCCCTCGATGCTTGCCGAACTGCAGCAATCGGCGCTGGATACGGTGATCATCGATACCGCCAAGGGCCTGGACCTGCGCGCCGTTCCGCTCCGCCCGGCAGTCAACGACCAGACCGCACCGCCGCAGCCCGTGTTCCGCACCGCGCGTCGCAGCCCGCAGCCTGCGCGCCGCGAAGCATCCGCCCATGTCGACCTGCGCCCCACCGCGCCGCAACCGATGGCCCGCGAATTCGGGCTGGCGAAAACCGTTGCCGGCGAATCGCGCAAGGTCGTCAGCCGCATGTGTCTTCAGGCGCGGCTGGGCAAGACGATCAAGGTGGCGCAGGTGGAACCGGTGATCGAGGACGTTTTCGCCTCGATCCAGCGCAACCCCCATGCCTTCAACGGACTGATGCGTTGCAAGCGCGACAACCAGTTCGTCTATCGGCACGTTCTGGCGGTCAGCGCCCTGATGATCTCGCCTGTCCGGCAGATGAAGCTCTCGCCCGCGCATATCCGTGAGGCCGGCATGGCGGGCCTGCTGATGGATGTCGGCATAGGCCACCTGCCGGTCGATCTCAGCGCCTATGGCGGCGACTATCGCAATGTGCCGATCAAGGTCTTCGAACAGCATGTCGATCTGGGCCATCAGTTGCTGACCGGCGGCGGCGGGCTTTCGCCCAATGTGCTTGAGGCCTGCGCGGCGCACCATGAGGCGCTCGACGGCACGGGTTATCCCAACAAGCTGAAGGGCGATGAGATCGGCCTGTTCCCGCGCATGGCGGCGATCTGCGATACCTATGACGCAATGGTCAGCGACACGGCCGAAGGCGCGGGGATGAACCCGGCCAGCGCGATCGAGCAGCTCAGCTAAATGAAGGACTGGTTCGACGGTGAAGTGCTCAAGCATGTCATCGACATGATCGGCATCTTCCCGATCGGCTCGGTGGTGCGCCTGCGGTCTGACCGGCTGGCCATGGTGGTCGATCAGGACCCGGCGGACTATTCCCGCCCGCGCCTGCGCACCTTCTGGTCGATCCCCCAAGCCAGGCTGGTGCGCAGCGAATATGTCGAGCTCGGCTCGTGCTATTGCACCGACGAGATTGTCGCCTCGCTCGAGCCGGAGGAATTCGGCATCGCCGATTTTGCCGCGCTGCGTGAACGGCTGTTTGCCCTTGCCGGCAAAGCTGCGGGCTGATCGCGGACGTTTAGCAACGCTTGGCCGATCAGCGCCGCAGCGATGCGCTTGCCCCTTGCAAGGCGGGCGGTGACTACCACATTCTTGCTGCAGTGCGGCAAGCGTCACACGGGCGTCAGATAGTCCCGGCAGCATCGGCCTGCCATTCCGGAGAACGCCCATGAACGCCAGATCGCTCGCCAGCATAGTCCGACAGGGGAATGCCGTGGTTCAGGTGCGCAACAGGATCGATTCTCTGCTCTCGGGCCGGCTTGGCCGCCTGCTCGAACGCATCGGCATCAGCCGTGCCAAGGGTGAGAATGTCAGCCCGGTCGATCGGATGAACGACCTTGCCGATACGCTGCTTTCGGTCTCGGGCAAGGCATCGGGGCCGTCGCTGGCATCGGCCTTCTTCGATCTCTACGATGCCTCCTCGCTGGAGGAGCGCCGCGCTTTCCTCTCCGGCCTGCGCGCCCGTTTTCCGCGCAATGGCAAGGCAATCGATGCCGCTATCGCCACGTGGCAAGCCGCTCCCGGCGAGCCTGCAGCCCGCGCTTTGCACAAGGCGGCCGAGGCGCGCAGCCACAAACTGATCCGCAAGCTCAACACCGCGCCGGGCGGAACCTGCCGCCTGATCCGGATGCGCGAAGACCTGCTCTCCAAGGGCAAGCTCGCCGGCGACGAGGGCGCGCTGGACGCAGATTTCGAGTACATTTTCGAAGGCTGGTTCAACGCCGGCTTCCTCGAGCTGCGGCGGATTGATTGGGATACCTCGGCCTCGGTGCTCGAACGGGTGATCCGCTATGAAGCAGTTCACTCGATCGAATCGTGGGACGATCTGCGCGCCCGCGTGCAGCCGGCAGACCGCCGCTGCTATGGCTTCTTCCACCCGCAGATGCCCGACGAACCGCTGATTTTCGTCGAAGTGGCGCTGACCATGGACCTGCCTGACGCGATCGGGCTGATCCTTGATGAAAAGCGCGTGCCGATCAATCCGCACACGGCCAGCCATGCGATCTTCTATTCGATCTCCAACTGCCAGGAAGGTCTGCGCGGTGTGCCCTTTGGCAACTTCCTGATCAAGCGCGTGGTCGGCCTGCTGCGTGAGGAACTGCCGCAACTGGACTGCTTCGCCACGCTGTCGCCAGTGCCCGGGTTTGCCCGCTGGCTAGCGGGTGCGGGCGGCGCTGACGGCTTGGCCGGTGAGCCGCTGCGTGCCAAGGCAGCGGAATATCTCGTCGATGGCCGCGATGCCAAAGGCAATCCACTCGATCCCGTCGCGCGTTTCCACCTTGGCAACGGTGCCCGGCTCGAGGCGATTCACGCCGATGCCGACCTTTCGGCGCGGGGGCTGAAGCAAAGCCACGGGGTCATGGTCAACTACGTCTACGATCTCGATGCGATCGAGACGAATCTGCTGACGCTCTCCGAACTCGGGCAAGTGCCACATTCGCCGGCGGTCGAGGCGTTGGGCCGGTCGCTGGCAGCGTGAAATGATCGGTGCGGCGCGGTTCGTCGCACGAAAGTTTCGCTTCGCACCCCGCGATGAAAATCTTGTTAGGCATGGCGTGGACGAATCTCTATCTCTCCGCTTGAGAAATAGGGAATCACGGTGATGGACATTGCGGCCTGGTTTGCAACGATTGACCTGTCGGCATTGCTGCCCTTCATCCTCGTCGGCTTTGCGGCGCAGATGGTCGACGGCGCGCTGGGCATGGCCTTTGGCGTGATCTGCAACACGCTGCTGGTCGGCGTGCTGGGCGTGCCCCCAGCACTGGCATCGCAGCGGGTCCACGTGGTCGAATGTTTCACCACGGCGACATCCGGCATCAGCCACCTCTTGCACGGCAATATCGACAAGCGCCTGTTCCTCAGCCTTGTCATCCCGGGCGTCATCGGCGGGGTCGCAGGCGCCTATCTGCTGACCTCGATCGATGCCAGCGTGGTGAAGCCGTTCGTGCTGCTCTACCTGACCGGGATCGGGCTTTACCTGCTGTGGCGCGGCATCGCTTACCCGCCGCAGCAGAAGCCGGCCAAGGTCGTTGCACCGCTGGGCCTGATCGGCGGCTTCCTCGATGCCGCCGGCGGCGGCGGCTGGGGACCGATCGTCACGTCGAACCTGCTGATTCAGGGCGTCGAGCCGCGCAAGGTCGTCGGCTCGGTCAATGCGGCGGAGTTCTTCCTCACCCTCGCCATTTCGGCGACCTTCATCTGGCACATCGGCATTACCGACCTTGCCGGCGCAACACTGGGCCTGCTGATCGGAGGCGTGCTGGCCGCACCGGCGGCGGCCTGGGCAGCGAAGCATTTCCCGGCCCGGCCTATGCTGATCCTGGTCGGCGTCGTGCTCACCCTCACCAGCCTTTACGGCGTCTATCGGGCCTGGGGCTGACGCACCTGACGCACCTGACGCACTGGACCGGGGACTCGCGAGCCGTTACCTGAACACCCCGGCCGCAGTCCCTGCGGCGCGCTGACCGGAGGCCCCCTTGGGCAGCAAATTGCTCGTGATCTGTCTGCTGACCGCGGGCATCAACCTGATAGGCGCGCTGGCCTATGCCGCGCGGATCGCCGGGGTGCGCACCGGGCGCATTGCGATGAGCTTTGCCCTGTTCAACGTGCTCGTGCTGGTCAGCCGCACGGCCAATGGCTTCCTCGGCCCGTTCCTCGCCAAGCGGATCGAGGACCGGCTGGCGAACGGCGGCGGTAATGCGCTTCTCGGCGATTTCCGCATGGTGCTGGCCAGCGCCAGCGTGGCGGTATTTGTCGGCATCCTGCTGGTGCCCACCGGCCAGCGCCTGTTCGCGGATGCCATCGGCTATTTCCAGCGCACCCGTTCGACCGGAAAGCTATTGCTGCATACGGTCACGCCCGGCGGGCTGAGCACGATCCGCCATTCGCTGACCATGCCCAAGCTGAAGAACCTGAAGACGCTGACGAGCATGCAGGGCGTTGGCTGGGGCGTGCTGCTCGCCAATGTTCTGGCGCAGGCGCTGCTCTCCGTGGGCGTTCTGGCCTCGCTTTATGCCGGCTATCTCAACCCTGAATTCCGCGTCACCGCCTCGCAGCTTTCGGCGATCATCAACGGTGTGGCGACGATCCTGCTGTTCGCGCTGATCGATCCGCAGATCTCGGTGCTGACCGATGATGTGGTCGAAGGCCGGGCCGACGCCGGCCTGTTCCGCCGCACGATCGTGTGGATCTCGATCAGCCGGCTGGTGGGCACGCTGCTGGCGCAGGCGCTGTTCCTGCCAGCAGCCTTGGCGATAGCCTGGGTGGCCGCGCGGGTTTAGGCGCCGCGCCCCCGCGAAGGCGGGGGCCTCAGGCCTCCAGGTGCCACCTAACCTCCTGAGGTCCCCGCCTGCGCGGGGACGCAGGATTTACCCGACCACCCCGCCAGCCGCCAGCACCGCCAGGGTCAGAATATCGGGCGCAATCGCCGTCATCGGGGCGATCTGCACCGGCATTTCCATGCCTACCAGCATCGGCCCGATCGTGGCGCCGCCGCCCAGTTCGCGCAGCAGCTTGGCCGAGATATTGGCTGACTGCAGCCCCGGCATGACCAGCACATTGGCTGGCGCGGACAGGCGGCTGAACGGATAGTTGGCCATGACCTTCGGGTTGAGCGCGGCATCTGGGGCCACTTCGCCCTCATATTCAAAGCTCACGCCCTCGGCATCAAGGATCGCCACGGCTTCGCGGATCGGTTCCAGCCACTTGCCG
Source organism: Novosphingobium aquae (assembly GCF_037572715.1). Classification (NCBI taxonomy): domain Bacteria; kingdom Pseudomonadati; phylum Pseudomonadota; class Alphaproteobacteria; order Sphingomonadales; family Sphingomonadaceae; genus Novosphingobium; species Novosphingobium aquae. The sequence goes on from NZ_JBBHJY010000008.1 coordinate 41,504, forward strand.
TGGGGGTTGCCGAAGGTGGAGTAGGACAGGAAGGCAACGCGCGGTTCGTGGCCGAGACGGCGGGCGACTGCGGCGGTTTCCTTGGCGATGATCGCCAGATCCTCGGCGCTCGGCCGTTCGTTCACGGTCGTATCGGCAAGGAACACCGTGTAGTTCTTGTTGACCATCAGGTGCGTGCCGAAAGGCAGGTAGCCGGGCTTGGGATCAAGCACCTGCCGCACTTCCTTCATCGTCTGGCCGAACGGCCGGGTCACGCCGGTGATCAGCGCATCGCCGATGCCGAGCTTGAGCAGGGCACTGGCGAAAACGTTGCGGTCCTGATTGACCATGCGGCGCACGTCGCGCTCAAGGAAGCCGCGGCGCTGGAGGCGCTCGTACAGCATTTCCACCATCGCGCCGACATGCGGCGATGTGGCCGAGTTGTGGATTTCGTAGCTGCTGGCATCGCTGACGCCGAGCTCTTCCAGCTTGGCCAGAACGGCTTCGGTGCGGCCGACCAGAACCGGCTCGCCATAGCCGAAATCGCGGTACTGGATGGCCGCGCGCAGCACGACGTCGTTCTCTGCCTCGGCAAAGATCACCCGCTTGGGGTTGGCCTTCACCTTTTCGTAGATCGAGGTGAGCGTCGACGTGGTCGGGTTGAGCCGCGCCTTGAGGCTGGTGCGATAGGCGTCGAAATCCTCGATCGGCTTCTGCGCTACGCCCGAATCCATCGCCGCCTTGGCAACGGCAGAGGAAACAACCTCCATCAGGCGCGGATCGAACGGGGCGGGGATGATATATTCGGGGCCGAACTGGTGGTTCTTGCCATAGGCCGCGGCGACTTCCTCGGGCACTTGCTCGCGCGCCAGTTCCGCAATGGCGCGGGCGGCGGCGATCTTCATTTCCTCGTTGATCGCAGTGGCCCGCACGTCAAGCGCGCCGCGGAAGATGAAGGGGAAGCCGAGCACGTTGTTGACCTGGTTCGGATAGTCCGAACGGCCGGTGGCGACGATGGCATCGGGGCGCACCGCCATGGCATCGGGCGGCGTGATTTCCGGGTCCGGGTTGGCCATGGCGAAGATGATCGGGCTCTTTGCCATGTCCTTGATCATATCCTGGGTGATCGCCCCGGCCGCAGACAAGCCAAGCACGATGTCCGCGCCCTTCAGTGCTTCCTTGAGCGTGCGGTTATCGGTCTGGATGGCGTGGGCCGATTTGAACTGGTCGATGCCTTCGCGCCCGACATAGATCACGCCCTTGGTGTCACAGACGGTGACGTTTTCGTGGCGCACACCCATCGACTTGATCAGCGCGGTGCAGGCCAGCGCCGATGCGCCAGCGCCGTTCACCACCACCTTCACATCCTTGAATTCGCGGCCCGTCAGATAGCAGGCATTGACCAAGCCTGCGGCGGCAATGATCGCGGTGCCGTGCTGGTCGTCGTGCATGACCGGGATCTTCATCCGCTCGCGCAGGGTCTGCTCGATGATGAAGCATTCGGGGGCCTTGATATCCTCAAGGTTGATGCCGCCAAAGCTCGGCTCCATCATGGCGATGGCTTCGATCAGCGCATCAGGATCTTCGCTGTCGAGTTCGATATCGATCGAATCGACGTCGGCGAAGCGCTTGAACAGCACCGCCTTGCCTTCCATCACCGGCTTCGATGCCAGCGCGCCAAGATTGCCCATGCCAAGGATGGCCGTGCCATTGGTGATGACCGCGACGAGGTTGCCCTTGGCTGTGTAGTCATAGGCCGTTGCAGGGTCGTCGTAGATGGCTTGCACCGGCACTGCTACGCCGGGGGAATAGGCAAGGCTCAGGTCGCGCTGGGTCGCCATCGGCTTGGACGCGATGATCTCGATCTTACCCGGGCGGATCGTCTTGTGATAGAACAGCGCCTCGCGCTCGGTGAACTTGACGTTGCTTTCGTCGGACACGCGTGAATTCTCCCTTTGCCAAGCCGGCCCTAACGGCAAAGCGCAAAAGACGATAGGGGAAAGCCGAAGGCTGCACCGTTTCCGAATCGACTTCGCAAGGTCTAATCATCGCCGCGATGCACGCATCGACCCAGTCTTCGGCCACACCCGGCCCCGCCACTCCGATGATGGCGCAATATCATGCGCTTAAGGCGCAGGCCTCCGATTGCCTGCTGTTTTACCGCATGGGCGACTTTTTCGAACTGTTCTTTGACGATGCCCGCACGGCGGCGCAGGTGCTCGACATTGCGCTGACCAGCCGCGGAGACGGCGTGCCGATGTGCGGCGTGCCGGCCCATTCGGCGGAGGGCTACCTTGCGCGCCTGATCAAGGCGGGATGCCGCGTCGCGATTGCCGAGCAGACCGAAACGCCCGAGCAGGCGAAGAAGCGCGGCGGATCGAAGGCATTGGTGGCGCGCGATATTGTCCGCTTCGTCACCGCCGGAACCCTGACCGAGGAGGCTTTGCTCGAACCGCGCCGCGCCAATGTGCTGGCGGCGGTTTGCGAGGTGCGCGGGACTATCGGGCTCGCGGCAGTCGACATTTCCACCGGCCGGATGGAGCTGGAGGAATGCGGCCCTGACCGGATCGGCGCGGCGCTGGCGCGGCTTGGGGCGAGCGAGCTGGTATGCCCGGAAGGCTGGGACGAAGCGCCACTCGATGCCATTGGCCGTCCAACGCGCGATTTCAGCAGCGATTCTGGCGAGGTGCGGCTGCGCGGCGTTCACGGCGTTGCGACGCTGGACGGTTTCGGCCAGTTCAGCCGGGCGATGCTGGGGGCGGCAGGCGGCCTGATCGCCTATCTCGACCATGTCGGGCGCGGCAACCTGCCCTTGCTGCTGCCGCCGGTGGTGCGCGACGGCGCGGCGCATCTGGCGATGGACGAGGCGACGCGGGCGAGCCTTGAGGTGCTTGAATCCAGTTCAGGCGGGCGGCGCGGCAGCCTGATCGATGCGGTCGATCGCTGCGTCACCGGCGCGGGCGCGCGCCAGCTGGCCGAGGACCTTTCCGCCCCGCTGACCGACATCGCCGCGATCGAGGCGCGGCTGGCGCTGGTCCAATGGCTGCACGACGATCCGCTGCTGCGCGATGACCTGCGCGCCGTTTTGCGCGCGCTGCCCGACGTGGGCCGTGCGCTCGGGCGCGTGGTCGCGGGACGCGGCAGTCCGCGCGATCTGGGGCAATTGCGCGATGGCTTGTCCGAAGCGCGCCGCCTGCGCGACCACTTGCTGCGCCGGGCCGACAGGCCCGCGCTGCTCGATGAACTGCTCCCCTTGCTGGGCGGACACGGTGCGCTGGTCGATCTCTACGCCCGCGCGCTGGTGCCAGCGCCGCCGACTGAACGCAGCCAGGGCGGTTTCATCGCCGAGGGCTATGACCACGCGCTCGATGCCCTGCGCGCCACTGCCGGCAATGCCCGCCGCGCCATTGCCGCGCTTGAAGCGAAGTACCGCGACGAGACCGGCGTGGCCGCGCTTAAGATCCGGCACAACGGCGTGCTGGGCTATTTCATAGAGGTCCCGGCGAAGCACGCCGATCGCCTGATGGCGCCCGACAGCGGCTTCACCCACCGCCAGACAATGGCCGGCGCGGTGCGCTTCAACGCGCTCGCGCTGCATGAAGAGGCGAGCCGCATCGGCGAGGCGGGGGGGCATTCGCTTGCTGCCGAGGAAGCGCATTTCGAGGAACTGGTCGCGGCTGCTGTGTCGCAGGCAGAAGCGATCGCACGCACGGCTGCAGCCTTGGCGCGCGTTGATGTGGCGGCAGGGCAGGCGGAACGCGCGGCAGAGAGCGGATGGTGCCGCCCCGAACTGCTCGAAGACCCCTGCCTCGAAATCACCGGCGGCCGCCACCCGGTGGTTGAAGCCGCGCTCGGGGCGAAGGGCGAGCGGTTTGTCGCCAACGATTGCCGCTTGTCGCAGGCGGACCGGCTGTGGCTGGTCGGCGGGCCGAACATGGGCGGTAAGTCCACCTTCCTGCGGCAGAACGCGCTGATCGTGCTGCTGGCTCAGGCTGGCGGTTTCGTGCCTGCCGAAGCCGCGAAGCTGGGCCTTGTCGACCGCCTGTTCAGCCGTGTCGGCGCATCGGACAACCTTGCGCGTGGCCGCTCGACCTTCATGGTCGAAATGGTCGAGACCGCCGCGATTCTGAGCCAAGCGGGCGAGCGCAGCTTCGTCATTCTTGATGAAGTCGGGCGCGGTACGTCAACTTATGACGGCCTCGCGTTGGCATGGGCCGTCGCCGAAGCTGTGCATTCGAACAACCGCTCGCGCTGCCTGTTCGCCACGCATTACCATGAGTTGGCGCGGCTGGCGGACACCTGCGAGGCCTTGTCGCTTCACCATGTTCGCGCACGCGAATGGAAGGGCGATCTCGTCCTGCTGCATGAAGTTGCGGAAGGCCCGGCGGATCGCTCCTATGGCCTCGCGGTTGCCAAGCTGGCCGGTGTTCCCGCGCCAGTCGTAGCGCGCGCCAAGACCGTACTCGAAAAGCTGGAAAAGGGCCGCGCGGAAACGGGCGGGCTGGCTGCCGGGCTTGGCGATCTGCCGCTGTTCGCCGCAGCGCTCGACGCAGCAGAGGAAAAGGTCGACCGCCTGCGCGAAAAGCTCGAGGGGCTCGATATCGATTCCCTCAGCCCGCGTGAGGCGCTCGACCTGTTGTATGAGCTTAAACGAGACGCAGCGACCTAGACCTTGTCGGGGTCGTGACCCTCGCCATAAGTTTCGTCTTCATCATCCATGTTGGGTTCGCCAGCGAAGGCGTCCATGTCGATCCGGCCTGATGCTTCCATGTCGCGCATGTGGTCGATAAGATCCTGCTCGTCGACACTTTCGACACCCGCGCTGACCTTCTCGCTGTCGAGCGGGCTCGGATCGTCGGGATTACCCGCTTCTTCGGCGACTTGCTGGGCCTGCGCGGCTTCGTCGTCCTGCTCGGAATTGTGGGTTTCGGGGGCGAGATCGCGGTCGTTCGGGTTCATCGGGGTTCTCCTTGAAGGTAGAACGCCGGGCAGAGCTGCCTGTTCCCTCAGCGATTCCCGCCGGGCACCCAGAGCACGTCATTCTTGCCGCCATCGTTAACTGCGCGGGCGAGGACGAAGAGGTAGTCGGACAGCCGGTTGATATAGCTGAGCGCCGCCGGGTTCACTGGCACTTCCGTGGCCAGCGCCGCCATCGCCCGTTCCGCACGGCGCACGGCAGCGCGGGCGATGTGGACGCGGGCCGAAGCTTCGCTGCCGCCGGGCAGGATGAAGCTGGTCAGAGGGTTGATCCAGGCAGTGATCGTATCGATCGCGGTTTCGAGCCATTCGCTCTGCGCCGGGACCATGCGCAGGACCATCTCGGACGGCGCAAAATCCTCGCCCGGAGTGGCAAGGTCGGCGCCGAGATCGAACAGGTCATTCTGCACACGCTGCAGTTCGCGGCCCGGCTCGGTCCCGGCGAGCACTACGAGCGCCAGGCCTATCGCGCTGTTCGCCTCGTCAACCGTGCCGATCGCCTCGAAGCGCTGGTCGTGCTTGGGCAGGCGCGAGCCATCGACGAGGCCCGAAGTGCCGCCATCGCCGGTGCGCGTGTAGATCTTGTTGAGCTTGACCAAGTGGCGAATGCCTTGGCGTCAGGAGCTGCTGCCGGCGGCCAGCAGCAGCGCGACGACGAGCACCGCCAGCCCCTGAAACAGGATGCGGTTGAACATCATCTTGTTCTGCTTGAGCTGCGAGGGCGAAGGCCCGCTGGCCGGATCATGCTCCAGATCCATGCGCGTGCTGTGCAGGAAGGCACCGATGCCGCGCACCAGACTGTAGACAACAAGGCCCATGAGGACGAGCAGGACGGGAACGAGAAGCCATTTCATGTCCCGCCTCCTACGCCTGTGCCAAGTGAAATGCCAGCGGGGAAGTGGCCGGCGCGCAATGCATCGGCGAGGGCTCGCCCGTCCTCCCCGGCGCGGCGGCGGTCGGCGAGGGAAGGCGATCCGCGCCGCTTAGCGAGCTTCTTTCCGTCCGCCTCGACCAGCAGTGCATGATGATGCCATACCGGCACCGGCAGGCCGAGCAGGGCCTGTAGCAGCCGGTGAACGTGGGTCGCTGCGAACAGGTCCGCGCCGCGCGTTACCAGCGTGATGCTGTCTGCCGCATCATCGATCGTCGCGGCGAGGTGGTAGCTTGCCGGGGCATCCTTGCGCACCAGAACCACGTCGCCGAACAGTTCGGGCCGCGCTGTTTGCTCACCCGCGATTTCGTCGTGCCAGATAAGCGGGCCAACCAGCGCCGCGGACTTGGCCATGTCGAGCCGCCACGCCGCCCCGTGCGAGTCCATGTCTCGGCCCCGACAGGTTCCGGGATAGAGCGGCCCGTCAGGCCCATCGGCGTGGGCAGCGGCCAGAACATCCGCGCGGGTGCACTGGCAGGGATAGAGCAGGCCCATGTGGCGCAGCCGATCTGCAGCGGCGGCGTAGCTTTCCAGCCGTTCCGACTGGCGCACCACTGGGCCGTCCCAGTGAAGCCCCAACCAATCAAGGTCGGCCAGATGCTCGTCTGCCAGTTCCGCCCGGCTGCGTGCGCCGTCGATGTCCTCGACCCGCACGAGGAACTCCCCGCCGCGTTTCCGCGCCAGGTCATGCGCGACGATTGCCGCCCAGGCGTGGCCAAGGTGGAGTGAGCCATTCGGGCTGGGGGCGAAACGGGTGCGAAACATGTCAGGTTACTCTTGGTCGGCTTGTCCTGTGGATTTCGCCTTGGTGCAAGCCTTGACGGGCGGGCCGCAGCAATGTTCATTGCCGTCATGCAGCTGCAACATCACATGCCCATGGAAAGGCCATGCTCAAGTCGGAGCTGATAGAGCGCGCGGCCCGGTTCCGCAGCGCCGAGGGGGATCCCTCCCGTCATCTGTCCGATTGTCCCGCGCTCGTGCTCAATGCGGATTATACCCCGCTCTCCTATTACCCGCTCAGCTTGTGGCCGTGGCAGACGGCGATCAAGGCGATCTTCCTCGAACGCGTGGACATCGTCGCCACTTACGACCGCCATGTCCATTCGCCGACCTGGGACATGGCCGTGCCATCGGTCATCGCGCTGCGCCAATATGTGCGGCCCAACGAATTTCCCGCCTTCACCCGCTTCAACCTGTTTCTGCGCGACCGGTTTTCCTGCCAGTACTGCGGCAGCCCGCAGAACCTGACCTTCGACCATGTCGTCCCGCGCCGGCTGGGCGGTCGGACCAGCTGGGAAAACGTCGCCACCGCCTGCGCGCCCTGCAACATGCGCAAGGGCGGGCGCACGCCGAAGCAGGCGCACATGCCGCTACTCGTCGAACCGATCCGGCCGACCAGCTGGCAATTGCAGGAACGCGGCCGTAGCTTTCCGCCGGGCCACTTGCATGAAACGTGGCGCGACTGGCTTTACTGGGACGTCGAGCTGGAGGCCTGAGGCCTACTTCGCCGCCGTCACCTTCGGCGCATCGGCAAAGGGCTTGATTCCCAGCTTCGGATAGATCTCGCTCGGGAAATAGGCCGTGCCGCCCTTGACTACCATGGCGATGGACTTGATCGCTTTCAGGTCCTTGGTCGGATCGCCCGGTACCAGGAAGAAATCCGCGAACTTGCCGCGCTCGATCGAGCCAAGCTGCTGGTCCAGCCCCATGTAGCGGGCGACTTCGATGGTATCGCGGGCCAGCACTTCTGCGGGGGTCATGCCCAGCTTGGCGAACAAGTCCAGCTCGCGGTGGAGCGTGAAGGCGCCGCCGGTGTCAGTGCCGGGAATCAGGAAGATGCCGCGCCGGTGCATTTCGGCCAGCGTTTCGATCACCTTGCCATAGGCGGCGACATATTCGGCGCGCTGCTGCGGGGTGTCGGCGCCGAACAGCGCCTGCTTCAGCGCCCGCTGTTCGGCCGGCGGCATGTGATCGATATAGTCGACGGCGCCGGGGTTGGCCGTGCCGTCAATCGCGGTCATGCCCAGTTCGTGGATGCCGATGGTCGGCTCATGCGACACGCTTTTCGCCACCATGGCGTCGAGCGTAGCCTTCACCTTGGCGCCTTGCACGTCGATCGCCGGGAAGCGGCGCATCGCGGTGAAGCGGAACAGGGTGCGCGTATCCTCGCCGGGATTAAGCACCCAGCCGAGCATCAGCTGGTTGACGTGGGTAATCTCGTCATAGCCGGCAGCGATCATGGCATCGGCGCTGGAAAAGGCCGGCACGTGACCGGCAACGCGCATGCCCAGCTTGTGCGCCTCGGCTGCCATCAGCGGTGCCCACTTGGGGTCGATCGAATTGTAGATCTTGAGCTGGTTGTACCCGCGCGCGGCATACCAGCGCACGTGGTTCAGCGCCTCGGTCTCGGTTGAGGCGAGCAGGCCGGTGGCCGAGGAGAACGGGCTCTTGCCCTCGACAAAGCCGCTGCGCACCACACGCGGGCCGGCGATTTCGCCCTTTTCAATGCGGTCGATCAGCTGGGTGAGCAGGGCATTGTTGTTGCCCAGATCGCGGACCGAAGTGACCCCGGCGAGCACGTTGAGCAGGCCGTCCTCCTGCCCCAGATGCCCGTGCATATCGGTGAGGCCGGGGATCAGCGTGCCGAGATTGCCCTCGATCACTGTCTCGCCCGGCGTCGCCAGTGACCCGGCGGGGACGACTTCGCTGATTTTGCCTTCGAACCAGACAACGTCGCTGGGGCTGGTCAGCTTCTTGGCGACTGGATCGAACAGCTTGACGTTGCGCAGCCGCACCGGACCCGTCCAGTTGCGCGCGCCGTCCTTCTGGATGTCGCGCAGGCGTTCGGAGGCGAGCTTTTCGGCTACTCCGCGCAGGGTCGCGTCCGCGCCCTTTTCATAGCCGGCGCGGGCGATGATGAAGTTCGAACTCGGCATGGCGAAGAGCTCGCCCTTGCTGTCGAGCGTGATGTAGCCCGGCGAAATTGACAGACCTGAAAGCTCGTAAGTCACCACTTCCAGAGGCCCGCCGGTGCCATCAAGCGTGCGGCGGTCCTTTTCGGTGAGCGTGGCCGAACCACCGGGCGCGACCTTCAGTGTGCGGCCCGGCGCGGCAAGCAGCGCCTTTGCCAGTAGTGCTGAATCGAGCGGGGAGCCGCTTTGCGTCACGTAATAGCGCGGCGCGTCCTTGCCCTTGATCGTGCCGCCGCCCGCAGCGTCGCGCCATGTCACCCCGCCCGAAGTGCGGCGGAAGCTCTCGTTCACGGCATTGCCGAAGGTGGTGCGGCCCGTGCCCTGATAAGAGACCGGAGCGCCGTCCTCGCCCAGTTTGAGCACTTCCTTGATCGTTGGCCCGCGTCCGTTCTGCTTGAAGTCGTAATCGACGGTCACCGCTTCGCCCTGTTGGTCGACCTTGAAGTGGCCGATGTCGCGGCCCTGCATCAGCACGCGGTATTCGGCCGTGTCAGCAATCGCGGGGGTGGCCAGCGCGGAAAGGGCAGCGGCGAGCAGGAAGCGGGTTTTCAAGGCGGTTTCTCCGGAAACGAGTTCGCGACACTAGCGGGAACTTTGGTCAGGCAAAGCGAAAAAAAGCGCCCCGCGTCCGGACAGGATGCGGGGCGAGGCAGGGTGGAGCTTTTTGATGTCCGCGGGGGCGCAGGTCGGCCTATTTCTCGATCGACCAGCGCACCGAAGAGTACCAGGTGCCGGCGGTCTTCGCGCCGTTCTCGTCGGTGCCGGGATCGAAGCGGCCGCGCTGGGAAAGCTTGGCGCAGGCCGCCGCGTCGAGCCGGGGGAACCCGCTTGATCCGGTGACCGTGCAACTGGTCACTTTGCCATCGGCGCTAACGCCCAGCCGGAAGCGCACGGTGCCTTCATTGCCTTCGCGCAGGTCTTGCGCCGGGTAGTCATTGCGGCTGACCCATTCGCCGGGGCGGCCCTTGGGTTTCGGGGGGGTGGGCGTGAAGGCGGCGCGGGTGGGTTCGCTGGTCGGGCTGGGGGATGCAGTGCCCGTGCCGGGGCCGGTACCCGTGCCAGTTTCGGTTTTCTCGAATGGACCGATCATTCCCGTCGGCTCGGCCGATGGTGTCACTTGCGGCGTGGGGAGCGGACTAGGCTGCGGGATCGGATCGTAGATCGTCCGGTCTTCGGTCTTCGGCTTGTCGGCCGGCTTTTCAGTGGCCTTCGGAATGAAGTAGGTATCGGTGCGCTCTTCTTCTGGACGCGGACCGACGACGTAGCTCAGACTGGCGATGATCGCATAGATGCCCGCAGCCTGGACCACGGCGACGGCAATTCCGGTTCTGGCCCGGCTGGCGGATGACTGGCTGGAAACATAGGCCATGACACACCTCTTCCTCTTCCCCGCCGGCTTTGTTGCGGCGGCTGTGTTGAGTCGTGTCCGGACGATCAATTCATGTCATAGTATTACATCACACGCAATGATATTTTATCACATAGCTAACCTCGGTCAGCATATTTCGTTATTAAATCAGGGGGATCATTCAAGCCTGGCGCTGCATCAGCCACCTTTTTCGACATCTCGGCCATAGACGTCGGGCTGGAAAGCAACCCGTCCTTTCTCGGGCCGCGCCGTCAGATAAGTGATGTAGATCGGCACCATTACTGGCAGTTCGACCCGCGTTTCCGGTTTGCGCGAGCGGGGTAGCGGCTTGCCGATCAGCCACTTGCCGAACGCCTGTGCATCTTCCAGCCGCACGCAACCGTTGCTGAACTGGCGCGCCGGCTTGGCGAGCAAAGCGCGCTCCGGCGTGTCATGGAGGTAGATGCCCTGGGCGTTCGGGAACATGAACTTGACCGAGCCCATGAAATTGCCCGCGCCGGGCAACTGACGGGCGCGCAAGGTAGTCTCTCCCGAGGCCACGGCCTCCCAGTCGACCTCGGTCGGATCGATTACTTCGGCGTCGTCGTCCCAGCCAGAAAGGACCTCATATCGCGCCGCCGCGAGATAGCCGGGGCCCTTAGCAAGAACCTTGTCGGTGATCCGGCTGGGCATCAGGTTGTCCGGCAGGTTCCAATACGGATTGACGATGGCATACCGAAGGAAGCCCGCCATCTCGGGCGTCTGTGTCTTTTGCGTGCCGACCACGACCTTCATCGAGCCGGCAATCGTATGACCCTCGAACATCCACAGCCGGGCGCTGGCTGCGTCGACCAGTACCCATTTTCCGCTGGGAATCGGCGGCAGGGCGCGTAGCCGGGCCAGGTTGATCTCTGCACTCTCGGCCCGCGTTCCCACCAGCCTGCCCGAGACCACGGCGGCCCGAAGCGGCGCATAGAATGGCGTCATCCAGCCCATGTCGCGGACATAGGCATCGATTGAAGGTGCTCCGGCCACCGCGCCGAGGGCAGCGGCGGCAGTTGGTACCGCCGGGCCAAGCGCCTGCGTCTCGTATATCATGTCGCTGCGCGGGGCCTCGCGGATTTCCTGGACATAGCGCGAAAAGCCGGACGACAGGGCAAGTTCCGCCTTGGCGCGGTCATTCACCGATCCGCCGACTGCCTTGTTAAAAGCCTTGGCAATGTTGTCCGGCTTGAACTTGCGGGGATCGACGCCGTCAACTTCCGCATCACGCATCACGCCGAGCAGGCGCAGAGCGGCCGGCGTGGGTCGTCCCAGTCCATCGAGCCACAGCGCCCGGTTGCCGCGTGCCGCATAGAACCCGCGCAAGTCCTTTGGCACACGCTCGCCAATCTCACGTTCGAGTGAGTCTTCCCACGCGGCGGCCGGTGCAGCAGCGAGTAGCGGTGCCGAAAGGGGCACCGCCAGCAGGAACACGCCAAATGCGAGCAGCCAAGGCTGCCTGTGCTTATCCGGCATCTCGCCTCGCCGTCCCGTAGAGATCAGCCGCGCTCACCCGCGCGGTAACCGCCCGGCTGAACCGCTGGAGCACCCGGATAATAGCGCCCGTCGCGCATATAGCCGTCAACGCAGCCGTCGTTGTTCGAATCGGCCCAGATCGCGCCAGCAAGCCCGCCAACTACGGCACCGATTGCTGCACCTTCAAGCAGCGAGAGATCGGTCACTGCGCCAACGCCAAGGCCGGCGGCGCCGCCAACGGCAGCGCCCGTTGCTGCGCTTCCGCCCACCGAGCGGCAGCGGCGCGGTTCCGAATAGGCCATGTCCGACGAGGGCGCGCCGGAATAGTATTGTCCGTTGCGGGTGTAACCATCGGCACGGCCATCACCGTCGCGGTCGGCCCAGACGGCACCGGCAATGCCGCCAACCGCCGCGCCGATTGCCGCGCCGGTCAGCAGATCGCCCCCGGCAATGGCGGAAACTCCGGTTCCGGCCGCCGCGCCAATCGCAGCGCCCGTGCCGACCGTCGCCAGCGTACGGTCATCGGACATCGAATTGCACGCCGCCAGCGGCATGGTCATCGTGGTGAGGAGAATGAGCATCTTTTTGGTCATGAGCGACTCCTTTGCATTACGCCGCGCATCGCAAGAGAGCCGGCGCCCTACCCGGGATCATGGGTCCCGCGAGGAATGAAATGCGCCGAAGCGGGCGGGGTTGCCGCCCGGTTTCCCGATCGTCGCAACTGTGGAGCGTTTCATCGAATGGCGGTGAGAGTCTTCTGCCGCCGGCGCTGCACCGATGATCCGAGCCCGATTGCCTCGCGGTACTTGGCCACGGTGCGGCGGGCGAGGTCGAAGCCCTTTCCCTTGAGCAAGTCGACCAGCGTGTCGTCGGACAGGATCGCCTTCGGGTCTTCGGCGTCGATCAGCTGGCGGATCGCCGCCTTTACCGCTTCGGCGGAAGCGCCGCCCTCGCCATCGACCGCACCGACGCCCGAGGTGAAGAAGTACTTCAGCTCAAAGGTGCCTCGCGGGCACATCAGGTATTTGTTCGAGGTCACGCGGCTTACGGTCGATTCGTGCATTTCGATCGTCTCGGCAATCGCGCGGAGGGTCAGCGGTTTGAGCTGCGAAACACCTTGCCTGAAGAAGCCGTCCTGCTGCTTGACGATCTCGCTCGCCACCTTGAGGATCGTCTTCTGCCGCTGGTCGAGCGCCTTCACCAGCCAGTTGGCATCGGCCAGCTTTTCAGACAGCCAGCCGCGTGCATCCTTGCCGTCGCAAGCCCCTTTCATTTCGACATAGTAGCTGCGGTTGACGATCAGGCGCGGCAGGGTGTCCTGGTTGATCGCCACGTCCCAGCCGCCATCGGCGCGCGGGGTGACGAGCACGTCGGGCGTCACCGGCTCACCCCCGCCCGAGGCAAAGCGCAGCCCGGGTTTGGGGTCGTAGGAGCGCAGTTCCGACATCATGTCGGCGAAATCCTCGTCATCGACGCCGCACATGCGCTTCAGCCGCGCCAGTTCGCCGCGCGCCAGCAGATCGAGATTGTCGAGCAGCCGCGCCATGCAGGGATCGTAGCGGTCAACCTCGCGGGCCTGCAGCGCGAGGCATTCGCCCAGATTGCGAGCGCCGACACCGGTGGGATCGAGCGACTGAACCAGCACCAGCGCCGATTCCGCAGCCGCCAGCGCTATACCCAGGTCGTCAGCAATCTCGCGCAAGGGGCTGGAGAGGTAACCGGCATCGTCGATCCGGTCGACCAGAGCGCGGGCAATCAGGCGTTCGCGCGGGGTGGCGCAGGACAGGCCGATCTGCCGGTCGAGGTGTTCGGCGAGCGTTGGTCCACCTTCGCCGCGCTCATCGATGCCAGGCAGGTCCTCGCCGCCATAGCTGGAGACGGCGGCGCCCCAGTCCCCGGTGTCGCGGTCAATGTCGAGCGTGGCGGTATCGATGTCGAGCGGCTTGTCCTCGCTGCCGCGTGCCTCGCCGATTAGCTGGTCGACTGGTGAGCTTTCGAGGCTGGTGCGGCGAGCTTCATCGATCGGTTCGGCAGGGGCATCGGCGGGCGCAGGGGCGCCGATTTCCAGCAGCGGATTGGCCTCAAGCGCCTCGCCGATGAAGGTCTCGACCTCAAGGTTCGACAGCGCCAGCAGCTTGATCGCCTGCTGCAACTGCGGCGTCATCACCAGCGACTGGCTTTGCCGTAAATCGAGACGCGGCCCCAGTGCCATGGATCAATCCGCCGATCGGTTGCCTGTCACAACGTGAAGTCGCTGCCGAGATAAAGCAGCTTCACGTTCTCGTCATTGACCATGCCTTCGGGCGTGCCAGCGAACAGCACCTGCCCGCCATAGATCACGCAGGTCTTGTCAACGATGTCGAGCGTTTCGCGGACGTTGTGATCGGTGATCAGCACGCCAATGCCGCGCGTTTTCAGGTCCTTCACCAGATCGCGGATGTCGCTGATCGACAGCGGATCGATGCCGGCGAAAGGTTCGTCGAGCAGCATGATCGAGGGCTTGGCCGCCAGCGCGCGGGCAATTTCGCAGCGGCGGCGTTCGCCGCCCGACAGCGCCATGGCCGCGCTCGAGCGCAAGCGGGCCAGGCCGAATTCGTCGAGTAGGCGCTCCAGTTCCTCGGCCCGGGTGGCAGCATCAGGCTCGCTCAGTTCGAGCACGGCGGCGATGTTCTGCTCCACCGTCAGCCCGCGGAATATCGAGGTTTCCTGCGGCAGGTAGCCAAGGCCGAGAATCGCGCGGCGGTACATCGGCAGGGTGGTGACATCGATGCCGTCCATCAGGATGCGGCCCGAATCCGGCTTCACCAGCCCCATGATCGAATAGAAGCACGTGGTCTTGCCCGCGCCATTGGGGCCGAGCAGGCCGAGCACTTCGCCCTTGGCGACCGACAGCGAAATGTCGGACAGGACGGCGCGCTTGTCATAGCTTTTGGCGATCGAGATCACCTCGAGCCCGTTGCCGGAGCCGGTTTCGCCTGTGGTCGGTGATGTAGTCTGTGTCTGGGTCATTGTTCCCCGGTTTAGGCAGCGTAATCGCGCACTTCAAGCCGCGATCCGACTAAGATGGAGCAAACTGGCAGGATTCCTGCATGGTCCACGGAAAATATGCTGGTTAACGGCGCTTGATCATCTGTTCAAACTTTGGTCTACTGGCTCCAATAAGGGCAGAGGAAAGGACCGGCCGAATGGTCGAAGTCACCCGGCGGGTACGCATAGCTACGGAGCGAGTGCTGGACTGGCGCAAGAGCATGAGCGACAATATCGCTTATGCCTTGCTGGTTTACACCGGCCTGCAGATCTTCGTGACCCTTGGCGCGCTCAAGGGGCAGAAGAGCTCGATCATCCCCTATTTCGCGCTGGTGATTCTCGTCGTCGCGATCATCCCGGCCTGCCGCCGCTTCGAACGCCGCTGGAACCGCCTGACCAATGAGCAGGCCGCCGATCCCTCCTATGGCCCCGCCTATCGCCGTGACCGCCTGTGGCTGTGGGCGCTGGCCATCGGCTTGCCCTTCGCGCTGACCGCGCTTTTCATGGGGCTGACCCGCTTCGTCACCGGCTGATACTTCGCAGACGCTGCGATTGCCCAAGCCGTGATTGATCGTAGGCCCATGCCCGGCTAAGCCGCGCCCATGCTTTCCGTTACCGCAGCGCAGGAACGCGCCTCCGCCCTGATCGACCGCGCCCGCAAGGCCGGCGCCGATGCCGCCGATGCCGTCTATGTCGGCGATGGCTCGACAAGCATTTCAGTGCGGCTGGGCAAGCTCGAGGATGTCGAGCGCAGCGAAAACGAACACATCGGCCTGCGGGTTTTCGTCGGCAAGGGCTCGGCCTCGATCGGATCGAGCGACCTTGCCGATGCCGCGCTCGATGAACTCGCCGCCCGCGCCGTCGCCATGGCCCGCGCCGCGCCGGACGATCAATATGCCGGTCTCGCACCCGAAGACCGGCTGGCCCGCGCGGTCCCTGAAAACCTCGATCTTGTCGATGACGGCGAGCCCGATCCCGTTACCCTGCGCGCCATGGCGCTGGCCGCCGAAGATGCGGCGCGCGCCGTTGCCGGCGTGACCAACAGCGAAGGCGGCGGCGCAAGCAGCGGGCGCGGGGTCTTTGCGCTGACCACCAGCCACGGTTTTTCCGGCGGTTACGAGACGACAAGCCACGGCCTGTCCGCCAGCGTCATCGCCGGCGAAGGTGCCGACATGCAACGCGACTATGCCTGGCGCTCGGCGCGGCACCTTTCGGACCTGCTTTCGCCCGAAGAGATCGGCACGCTGGCCGGGGAGCGCGCCGTTACGCGGCTGAACCCCGGCAAGCTTGGCAGCGGATCGATGCCGGTGGTGTTCGATCCGCGCGTCAGCGGCACGCTGATCGGCCACCTGCTCGGCGCGATTGCCGGCAGCTCGATCGCGCGGCGCTCCAGCTTCCTGCTTGGCAAGGAAGACGAGCAATTGTTCGATCCCGTGATCTCGATCCACGACGATCCGCTTCGCCCCCGTGCGCTGCGTTCGCGGCCCTTTGACGGCGAAGGCCTGCCCACCGCACCGCGCGCGCTGGTTGAGGGCGGGCGGCTGACCGGCTGGCTGATGGACAGCGCCTCGGCCCGGCAGCTTGGCAAGGAGCCCACCGGCCACGCCTCGCGCGGGGCCAGCGGCGCGCCGGGTGTTTCGGCGAGCAATGTCCACATGGCGGCGGGGACGCTCTCGCCCGCCGAGCTGATCGCCGACATTCGCGAAGGTGTTCTGGTGACCGAGCTGATCGGGCAGGGCGTCAATCCGGTCACCGGCGATTACAGCCGGGGCGCGTCGGGATATCGCATCGTGAATGGCGAGATCGCCGGACCGGTCGCGGAATTCACCGTGGCGGGCAACCTCATCGCCATGTTCGCGTCGCTGGTCCCGGCGAACGATCTCGAGATGTACCGCGCGGTCAATGCACCGACGCTCCGCATTGACGGGATGATGATCGCCGGGGACTGATTCGCCAAAAGGTGACACCAAGCCCCGCAGAAATCCTTGTCGGGTGGACACACCGGACACAGTACTGAAGGAAATGTCCGGCGCGCCTTTCGCGCGCGGGGAAGCGGCGGGAAAAGGCAAGGCGGCAGGCATCGGCGCAGGCTAACAAGCCAGGCCGGGGTACGAAAGCGACGAAGGCCTTGTCGGGCAATTGCGATTCGCTGGCTCAGCGCGCAGCTTTGCGATCATGGACTCGGCCGAAGCCCAGCTCGAAACCTTCATGGCCCGTTACCTGCCCGGAGTGGCCGGAACGGGCCGTGCTGCGATCAAGCGTATGCGTGCACGGCTGCCGGGCTGCAATGCGCTGGTCTATGACAATTACAACGCGCTGGCGGTAAGCTTTTCCCCCGACGGCACCACCCGGTCAGGCATTGTCTCGATCGCGCTTTATCCGCGCTGGGTGAGCCTGTTTTTCCTGCACGGTGCGCGGCTGGAAGATCCCGATCACTTGCTCAAAGGCGATGGACCGGCGGTGCGCCACATCGTGCTGGGCAGCGCTGATGACCTTGACCTGCCGTCAGTGCGTGACTTGATCGACCGGGCGCTTGACGCAGCGGACGTGAAACATGATCCAGCGCGCAAAGGCGCGCTGGTGATCAAGGCTATTTCTGAAGTGCAG
Source organism: Novosphingobium aquae (assembly GCF_037572715.1). Classification (NCBI taxonomy): domain Bacteria; kingdom Pseudomonadati; phylum Pseudomonadota; class Alphaproteobacteria; order Sphingomonadales; family Sphingomonadaceae; genus Novosphingobium; species Novosphingobium aquae. The sequence continues at coordinate 58,863 of NZ_JBBHJY010000008.1, forward strand.
CGCCCCCGCCGGCCGGCGAAGGGCTAAGGCACGATCAGTCCTTTGGCGCGGCGTCGTGGCGCGCGATGGCTTCCACAATCAGGCGGCGCGCCTCTTCGGCATCGCCCCACTTGCCGACGCGGACCCACTTCTCGGCCTCAAGGTCCTTGTAGTGGGTGAAGAAGTGCTCGATCTGCTGCAGCACGATCGAAGGCAGGTCCTTCTGCTCGCCGATGTCGGAATAGTACGGGAAGGTCGAATCGACCGGAACGCAGATCAGCTTTTCATCGCCGCCATGCTCGTCCTCAAGGTGGAGCACGCCAATCGGGCGGGCCCGGACAACGCAGCCCGGGACGAAGGGGGAGCGCGCCACGACGAGCGCATCGATCGGATCGCCATCGTCAGACAGGGTGTGCGGCACGAAGCCGTAGTTCGCCGGATAGCGCATCGGCGTGTGCAGGATGCGGTCGACGAACAGCGCGCCTGACTTCTTGTCGAATTCGTACTTCACCGGTTCGCCGCCGACAGGCACTTCGATGATGACGTTGAGGCTTTCGGGCGGATTATCGCCGACGGGGATGAGATCGATGTTCATAGCCCGCGCCTCTAGGGCGATCCGTGCTGCACTGCAACACGGTTTGCGTTGAAAAACTCGCGAAATTCGGATCAGCCGAGCGCGTTGATCACGAAGGCGATGACGCCGATGTTGAAGACGAAGGCGGCAAGGCTGTGGACCAGCATGATCCGCCGAACCCCCGGCGCGCGCGCGGCAACGTCGGACGTCTGGAAGGTCATGCCCAGCGTGAAGGCGAAATAGGCGAAATCCCAATAACCGGGCGTCTTTGTGCCGGGAAAGTCGATCCCGGCGGCGTCCTTGCCGGTGTCCTTGTCCGACAGGTAGAAGGCATGGGCATAGTGCAGCGCATAAACCGAATTGGCGAACAGCCAGATCAGCGCGAGCGTACCGACCAGCTTGGTCATGGCCCATGGCTCGCCGTTCTTGGCCGGCCCAAGTTCGCCAGTGATCGCCGCCATCACCGCCAGCCCTACGAGCGTGGAGAGGACCAGCACCATCACCCGGTTGGCGTCGTTTTCCTCCGCATGGCGGCGCATCACGGCGGCGCTGCTGCTTTTCAGCAGCGGGATCAGCGACAGTAGAAACAGCAGCGCGGCAAGGTCGAAGCCCATCACCACGCTGTCTTGCCACGTCGGATCCGGGGCCAGCCAGTGCCAACCAAGCCCGCTCAGCACAAGAAGCACCAGAAAACCGATGAAGCGCGGCGGCGCGATGCGGTTTCCGAGCGTTCTCACCAGAGGCTTACTTCTTCTTCGCCGGAACAGCTTTCGGCATCGGGCGCAGCGGCATCATCAACTGATCAAGCCGCGCTGTCCCTTCGGGCACCGTGCGTTCAAGCCACGGCCAGCGCAGGCCGCCCTTCCAGTCGACACTGATCGTCTGGAAACGACTGCCGCGCTGGACCAGCAGGTCGATCGGCGTGCCATTTTTCGCCGCCTTGATCGCCGCCTTCATCCCGTCAGCGTCATAGGCATTGCCGCCCACCGCGACGATTTTCGAGCCGCTGACGATCCCGGCGTTGAAGGCCGGGCTGTCCCACCGGGTAGAGGTGACCTTGCCGTCCTTGTCGATGACAATGCCCAGCGAATGGGTGAGGCTGAGGTTCTTCGCCTCGGTCATCAGGCCCTTGTCATAGGGGTTTGGCTCGTCCTTCCAGACAAGCTTGTATCCGCCCTTTTCGATACCGCCCAAGGGCGCTGGCTGGCCCGGCTGGTTGATCCGGGTGTCGAAGAATGTCTTCCAGTCGTAAGGATGGACCGCGTTCAGCCGGGTGATGATCTCGTCGACCTCGAAGGGCAGCTGCCCCCAGTCGCCGTCGCGCATACCGAAGAAGGACCGCGCGAAATCGTCGATCGACTTGCGCCCGTCGGTGCCGGCGCGGATGATCTGGTCCGCTTCCAGCCAGACCAGCGCGCCTTCGCGGTAATAGTCCTCGCCGCGCGCCAGGCTGGCAAACGGCTTGGGCTTGCGCGCGCCGAATACCGGATCGAGCCCGGTATCCTCGACCGAACGCCATTCGCGGCCCGGATAGTCGGTATAGCCGCCCGCCCAGTTGGCCAGCATGCCAAGGATTACCGCCTTGCCCTGCAGGCCCGACCGCGCGGCGAGCACGGTGCCCCAGAATTGGTCCTGCCCTTCATAGGCCCACAGCAGGTCGCCTTGCATCGGCTGGCGATAATCGGGCGTCCACAGCCGCGCCGGACGGCGGAACTTGCCCGACCACGAATGGCTGTATTCGTGCGGCAGCAGGTTGCGGTCGTGCTCGTTCTTGTCCCACTCGGTGAAGGCATTGGGCTCAAGCTGGTTTTCGGACGAGCGGTGATGCTCCAGCCCGATGCTGCCCATGCGGTCGGTCAGCGCCAGCAGCATTTCGTAGTGGTTGAAATGGTTCGCGCCAAAGGCCAACCGCGCCTCGGTGACCAGGTTGCGATGCAGCGCAATCTGTTCGGGCTTCGCCGCGATCTGCTCGGGCTTGTCGGCAACGACGTGGAGCGTGACCTTCTGGCCTAGGTCATAGGATTTGTAATACTTGCCCGCGAATATCGGCGAATCGACCAGCGTTTCGTAGTCGGTTTCCGCCCATGTCACGCGGTTGCCCGCTGCGCTCATGCTGTCAAGCGCGGTGGCGACGGACCAGCCGGCGGGGAAGGTGACGCTGGGCTTCACGCGGATCTGGCGCACGTAATGCCCAGCGGGATAGAGGCTCATCTTCTCCCACTGCAGGTTGAGCATTTCCTGCGTCACGGTGATGCGGCCCTCGCTGGCCTGCAGCGGGCTGGTGTGGATGAACTTGGCGGTCACGGCGCTCGCGCCGGCGGGAATGTCGACATGGAATGCAAAGACCTCGACCGGATCGCGCTTCCATTTCAGAGGGGTAGAGCCGGCAAAGAACTTGACGTCGACCAACTCTGCCAGCGGCCCGCGCGTGCCGTGGGTGCCGGGCAGCCACTGCGGGAACAGCAGGGTGAGGCGCGTGGTGCCCGGCGCAACCGGGATCGTCTGCGTCACGCGATAGGCGGCGCGCACAGTATCGCTCGCGTCGATGTCGAGCAGCATGGTCCCACCGGGATAGGGCACATCGCGGGCATCTGGCACGCTCGGGCTGATCGGCACGGCCACCGGCGCGGACCTTTGCATGGTCTGCGCGGCAAGGGGGGAGGCAAGAACGGTGGAGAGCAGCAGGGCTGTAAGCGGGGCGATAGCGAAGGTTGGTTTCATGCGGAACTGTTTGCCGTGCGGCCCCGCTTCCACGCAAGCACAAAAAAGTATAAGCGCCCGCCGATGAGCACCAAGACCCCGCAAGCCATCCGCGGCACCCAGGACATTTTCGGCGCCGAGGCCGAGGCTTTCGCCCATGTCGTCGAAACCTTCGAGCGCGTGCGCAAGCTCTACCGGTTCCGCCGGGTGGAGATGCCGGTCTTCGAAAAGACCGAGGTGTTCAGCCGCTCGATCGGCGAGACGACCGATGTCGTGTCCAAGGAAATGTACAGTTTTGAGGATCGCGGCGGGGATTCGCTCACCCTGCGGCCGGAATTCACCGCCGGCATTGCCCGGGCCTTCCTGACCAACGGTTGGCAGCAGCACGCGCCGCTGAAGGTCGCCACGCACGGGCCGCTGTTCCGTTATGAGCGCCCGCAGAAGGGCCGCTACCGCCAGTTCCACCAGATCGACGCCGAGATCATCGGTGCAGGGGAACCACAAGCAGACGTCGAACTGCTGGTCATGGCCGATCAGCTACTGAAAGAACTGGGCATTTCCGATGGCGTGACGCTGATGCTCAACACTCTCGGCGACGGCGAAAGTCGCGAGGCATGGCGCGCGGCGCTGGTCGAGTACTTCCGCGCGGTGAAAGATCAACTGAGCGAGGATTCGCAGGAGCGGCTCGAAAAGAACCCGCTGCGCATCCTCGATTCCAAGGACCCGCGCGACAAGGCCTTCGTCGGCGATGCGCCGAAGATCGATGATTTCCTTTCCACCGAGGCACAGGATTTCTTCGGCAAGGTGACCAGCGGGCTGGACGCGGCTGGCGTGGAATGGACCCGCGCGCCGTCACTGGTGCGCGGACTCGATTACTATCGCCACACCGCGTTTGAATTCGTTACCGACCGGCTGGGTGCGCAAGGCACTGTGCTGGGCGGCGGGCGCTATGACGGCCTGATGGAAAGCCTCGGCGGCGCGCCGACGCCCGCGGTCGGCTGGGCGGCGGGGATCGAGCGGCTGGCGATGCTGGTCGCCGATGCGGGTACGGCGCAGGCCGCTCGCTTCGATGCGGCGATCATTCCGATGGACGAGGCCGGCCTGCCACTGGCCAACCGTGCCGCGCGCCTGCTGCGCGACCAGTGGAACAGCGTCGAGATCTTCGCCACGGGCAAGTTCAAGAAGCGGCTCAGCCGCGCCAACGAAGGTGGGGCCCTGCTGGCGATCATCATCGGTGAGGACGAACTGGCAAGCGGTGATGTGACAGTGAAGGACCTGCACGGCGGCGAACAGGTGCGCGTGTCGCTCGACGGCCTCGCCGATGCCATGTCGCAGGCGCAAAATGCGCAGTGGTTGCGGGATTCCGGCATTCCCACGGACGACGCATAAAAGCGATGTCCGTAACCGACGCCCGCCTTCGCCAGATCGCTGCCCGCTTCTCTGAACTGGAAGCGCGGCTGGCTTCTGGCACGCTGGAGGGCAAGGACTTCATCGCCGCCAGCCGCGACTATGCCGAGCTTGAGCCGGTCGCCAAGGCCGCCGCCGAAGTCGCATCAATGCGCGGTGAACTCGAATCCCTCGCCCAGTTGGACGATCCCGAAATGCGCGAACTGGCAGAGGAGGAACTCGCCCGGATCAAGGCAGAGCTGCCCGATGCCGAACACAACCTTTCGGTCGCCATGCTACCGCGTGATTCGGCGGACAGCCGCCCGGCCATGCTCGAAATCCGCGGCGGCACCGGCGGCGACGAGGCCGCGCTGTTCGCTGCCGACCTGTTCCGCATGTACGAACGCTATGCCGCCGAACAGGGCTGGAGGGTCGAGGTCGTCTCGGCCAACGTGAGCGACATCGGCGGCTATAAGGAAGTCGTGGCGAACATTACCGGCAATGGCGTGTTCGCCAAACTGAAGTTCGAATCTGGCGTCCACCGCGTGCAGCGCGTGCCGGTGACCGAAAGCGGCGGGCGCATCCACACCTCTGCCGCGACGGTCGCGGTCCTGCCCGAACCCGACGAAGTCGACGTGACGATCGAGGACAAGGACCTCAAGATCGACGTTTACCGCGCATCTGGCGCCGGTGGTCAGCACGTCAACACTACTGATTCGGCCGTGCGCATCACCCACTTGCCGACCGGCGTGGTCGTCACCTGCCAGGACGGGCGCAGCCAGCACAAGAACAAGGAAAAGGCGATGCAGGTCCTGCGCGCCCGCCTGTTCGAAGCACAGCGCGATGCCGCGCAGGGCGAAGAGGCCGAGGCGCGCAAGGCGATGGTCGGCTCAGGCGACCGCTCGGAACGCATCCGCACCTACAATTTCCCGCAAGGCCGCGTCACCGATCACCGCATCAACCTGACGCTGCACCGCTTGCCCGAAATCCTCGAAGGACCGGGGCTGGGCGAACTGATCGACGCATTGATCGCCGAGGATCAGGCCGCTCGGCTTGCGGCGTTGGGGGAATAATTGAGCGTCGGGCTCGCCATCCGCGAGGCAGCCGAGGCGCTTGATGGCAAGTCGGACACTGCCCGGCTCGACGCCGAACTGCTGATGGCGCACTTGCTGGGCGTCTCGCGTTCAGACCTGCTGATGCGCCACATGCTCGACGAGGTCAGCGAGGGCTATGCCCGGCTGATCGTGCGCCGGATGCGCGGTGAGCCGGTGGCCTATATCATCGGGACACAGGACTTCTTCGGCCACACCCTGCGGGTTACGCCCGATGTGCTGATCCCGCGCGGGGACAGCGAGGCGCTGGTCGTCGCGGCGCTGGCGGCCCGCCCGGCCGCCCGCCGCGTGCTCGATTGCGGCACCGGATCGGGCGCCCTGCTGCTTGCCGTGCTTGCGGACCTGCCGGGGGCGGAAGGCGTGGGCATCGACAGTTCGCCCGGAGCACTGGCCGTGGCACAAGGCAATGCTGATGCGCTGGGATCGGCCGGCCGCGTGACCATGACGCTTGCCGACTGGCACCAGCCGGGCTGGGCGGCTGAATTGGGCCAGTTCGACCTGATCTTGGCCAACCCGCCCTACGTTGAGGAAACGGCGGAACTGGACGCATCGGTGCGCGATTATGAGCCTGCCAGTGCGCTGTTTTCCGGTCCTGAAGGGCTCGACGATTACCGCGTTTTGGTGCCGCAATTGCCCGGACTTCTCGTGCCCGGAGGGGCCGCTCTGGTCGAGATCGGCCACCAACAGGCCGAGCCCGTCAGCGCCATTGCGCAGGCCGCCGGGCTCTCCGTCACGCTGCACCGCGATCTGGCCGGGCGACCGCGCGTGCTGGAAATGGTGCATTGCGAGACGATTTCACTTGGCAAGGCGGGCGCGCAGGCCTAGACCCGGTGCAGGTCAGCGGTCAGATGGAAACAGGTTTCCGTCCCGCAGGCCCAAACTCCAGCATTTGCAAAGGCAAGGCAATAAGGCCTCGCACAGGGCAGATGTCGGGACACCACGCCTGTCGGAGGGGCACGTGGTGCAACCAATGCGATTCCCTGCCGGGCATAGACACGGCGGGAACCGGTGAAGGAACTCACCCTTGAACAATACTCGTGGGAACAACAATAACCGCCGGCGCGGCCGCGGCAATCGCCCGAACAACGGTGGCGGTGGTGGCGGTGGCCAGCAGCTCAACCGGATTGACAGCCGGGCGCGCGGCAATGCGCCGCAGATGCTGGAAAAGTATCGCAAGCTGGCGTCGGATGCCCACCTTAACGGCGACCGGGTGCAGGCGGAATACTTCCTGCAATTCGCCGACCACTATTTCCGCGTGATCGCTGACCAGCGGGTCCGTCAGGAAGAACAGCGCGCGCCCCGCCAGGAACGCTGGCAGGAAGGTGGCGAGGAAAATACCGAGGATACGGGCGATTACGCTCCGGTCAGCGATTTCCCGGCCTTCGATCAGCCGGTCTACAACCGCCGTGAAGATCGCCCCCGTGAGGAGCGTGCTCCCCGCGAAGATCGCCCCCGCGAAGAGCGTGCTCCTCGTGAGGAACGCGCCTCGCGTGAAGATCGCCCGCAGCGTGAAGATCGTCCCCAGCGGGCAGAGCGTGCTCCCCGTCAGGATCGACCCCGCGAAGACCGCGAGCCGCGTGTCGCTGCGCAGGAAACCGCTCCCGAAACTGACGATCAGGCAACTGCTGCCGGCACTTCGGACGAACAGGCCGGCCAGGTTTACGAGCCGGCGGAAAACCCCTTCGTGCGCGAAAATCGCGGAACGCGTGGCCTTCGCCCGCGCCGTGACGATCGTCGTCCCCGTCGTGACAGTGAAGGGGGCCGTGATGATGCTGACGGCGACGCCCCCTCGGGCCTCGACGCGTCGATCCTGCCCCCGGCGATCAATCTCTCGCGCGATGAACCTGCACAGGAAGCCCCTGCTGCCGAGGAAGCTCCGGCCCCGCGCAAGCGCGCTCCCCGCAAGCCCAAGGCGGAAGCCGCCGAGGAAGCTGCCGAATAATTGCAAGTGACGTCCGGCTCCTGCGCATAGCGGGGGCCGGTACCTTGCCTCAGGCCAGCAAGCCCGCCACAAGCGGCGACCATGGCTGCGCTGACCCGTATCGCTGAACGTCTGCTTGCCCGCCCGCTGCTGCTCGCTCCCGCGATCGGTGCACTAGCGGCGCTGGGCTTTGAACCGCTTCACCTCTGGCCGCTGACGCTGCTGGGCATTGCCTGGCTGACCGTGGCCATGGCGACAGCCGCAAGTCGCAAGCGTGCCTTCCTTACCGGCTGGCTCTGGGCGCTCGGGCATTTCTGCACCGGCAATTTCTGGATCGCGACTTCGTTCACCTATCAGGCGGAAATGCCGGCGTGGCTGGGCTTCGTCGGGGTCTTCTTCGTGTCAGTCTACATCGCGGTCTATCCCGCGCTGGCGACACTGGCCGCCTGGCACGTGCGGCGCCGGCCGCTGGCGCTGGTGCTCGCCTTTGCCGGGGCATGGATCGTCACCGAATGGCTCCGCAGCTGGGTGTTCACCGGTTTCGCGTGGAATCCGCTGGGCGCGGCGCTGCTCGGTCCGTTCGATGGACAAGGCCTCGCCCCGCTGACGCGCGGGATCGGCACCTATGGCCTGTCAGGCGTACTCGTGCTGATCGCCGGCCTGCTGCTCGCCATCGGGCGTGGCCGGCGCGGAATGTTCGCTGCTTTGGTGTTGGTCGCGGTGCTGGTGCCGATGGGGCTCACCGGGCTGATTCCTGCGCCGCAGGGCAAGGTCGCCTATACCCTCGTCCAGCCGAATATCGCCCAGCAGGATATCGACAATCCCGCGACCTATGAGGACCAGTTCCAGCGTCTTGCGCGCAATACGCTGCCACGGACGCGCGGCGAACAGCGGTTGGTGCTGTGGCCGGAAAGCGGCCTGCCGGATTACCTGCGCGAAGGCTATCCGCGGTATTACTACGAAGACACGACCTATGCTGCCGATCCGGTGCTCGCGCGGCGGCGGATCGGCGCGGTGATCGGGCCGGGGGCGTTGCTGCTGACTGGCGCGGTGGATCTCGAAATGCAGGGCGATGACGTGCTCGGTGCACGCAATACGGTAACCGCGCTCGGGCCTGACGGCGCTTTGCGCGGCTCCTATGCCAAAGCGCACCTCGTGCCTTATGGCGAATATCTGCCGATGCGCCGCCTGCTCCAACCGCTGGGCCTGTCGCGGCTGGTGGCGGGCAGTCTTGACTTCCTGCCCGGACCGGGGCCGCGCTCGCTGGACTTCGGGCCCTATGGCAAGGCGGGCTTCCAGATCTGCTACGAGATCGTCTTTTCCGGCCAGGTTGTCGACCGCGCCAACCGCCCCGACTATATTTTCAATCCCTCGAACGACGGCTGGTTCGGTGCCTGGGGCCCCCCGCAGCATCTGGCGCAGGCGCGTCTGCGCGCCATCGAGGAAGGGCTGCCGGTCCTGCGCTCGACGACCAGCGGGATATCCGCGGTGATCGACGCGGACGGGATCGTCCGCGCACAGATCCCGCGCTTCGTCTCTGCGCGGCTCGACGGCAGGATCCCGCCCGCCCATGCGCCGACGCTGTTCGCGCGTTTCGGCAATATGCTCCCGCTTGGGCTCGCGACAATTCTTCTTGGCCTGTCCCTGCTTGTCTTGCGCCGCGCGCGCCGCTAGGGAGAGGGTCATATAACGATATCTTTATATCAGGATCGACCATGCGCTCATCGTACTTGTTCACTTCCGAATCCGTCTCCGAAGGCCATCCCGACAAGGTTTCCGACCAGATCAGCGATTCGATCGTCGATCTGTTCCTCTCGAAGGACCCCGAAGCGCGCATCGCCTGCGAAACGCTGACCACGACTCAGCTGGTCGTCCTCGCCGGCGAAATCCGCTGCAAGGGCGTTTACGAGAATGGCGAATGGGCTGCCGGTGCCAAGGAAGAAATCGAAGCCACGGTGCGCAAGACCGTGCGTGAGATCGGCTATGAACAGGACGGCTTCCACTGGGAAAAGTTCGAATTCATCAACCGCCTTCACGGCCAGTCGGAACACATCGCGCAGGGCGTCGATGCTGGCTCCAACAAGGATGAAGGCGCGGGCGACCAGGGCATCATGTTCGGTTACGCGACCGACGAAACGCCCGATCTGATGCCGGCCACGCTCTATTACAGCCACAAGATCCTGCAGCGCATGGCAGATGATCGCCATTCTGGCGCAGCGCCGTTCCTTGAACCTGACGCCAAGAGCCAGGTCACGCTGCGCTATGAAGGCAGCCTGCCGGTCGCCGCGACTGCCGTGGTCGTATCGACCCAGCACGCCGCCGGCTACGATCAGGGCGACAACGAAGCGGAGCTTCACGCCTATGTTAAGCGCGTGATCGCCGATGTGATCCCGCCGGTGCTACTGCGTGAGACCGAATACTTCATCAACCCGACCGGCTCATTCGAAATCGGCGGACCTGACGGCGATGCCGGCCTGACCGGCCGCAAGATCATCGTCGATACGTACGGCGGCGCGGCTCCGCACGGCGGCGGTGCATTTTCGGGCAAGGACCCCACGAAGGTCGACCGTTCGGCCGCCTACATCACCCGCTACCTCGCCAAGAACATCGTTGCTGCCGGCCTTGCCACGCGCTGCACGATCCAGCTGGCCTATGCCATCGGCGTGTCAAAGCCGCTATCGCTCTATGTCGACACGCACGACACCGGTACTGCCGGCGACGACCGGATCGAAGCCGCGATCATGGGCATCGAAAAGCTCGGCGGCCTGACCCCGCGCGCCATCCGCACGCACCTTGGGCTCAACAAGCCGATCTACCGCAAGACGGCCGCCTATGGCCACTTCGGCCAGAAGGCCGAGGGCGACCTTTTCCCGTGGGAACGCACCGATCTGATCGAGGACCTGAAGGCGGCGCTGGGCTGAACCCGGCCGGCCTGGTCGTCGACTGAAGGAGAGTGGGAATGGATTACAGCCAGACCCACTATCTTCTTGCTCTCGCCATGATGATTGGCGCGGCGCTTTATTCAAGCGTCGGCCACGGCGGTGCCTCGGCCTATATCGCACTCATGGCGCTGTTTGGCGTACCGGCCGCGACGATGCGGCCGACGGCGCTGGTGCTCAACCTGATCGTCGCCGGGCTCGGCTCGGTCCGCTTCGCCCGCGCGGGACTGCTGCGCTGGCGGACGCTCTGGCCGTTCCTGCTGGGGTCGCTGCCCTTCGCCTTCATCGGCGGCGCGCTCAAGATTCCGGGCGAATATTACCGTCCGCTGCTGGGCGCGGTGCTGCTCTATTCGGGGCTGCGCCTGCTCTGGCCAAAACCGATCGCGGCGCAGGCGGAATGGCACGATCCGCCCGTCTGGCTGGCGATTTTGTGCGGCGCAGGTATCGGGCTGCTGTCGGGCATTACCGGCACCGGCGGCGGTATCTTCCTCTCGCCATTGCTGCTGTTCATGGCATGGTCGCTGCCCAAGCCCGCCAGCGCCGCTGCCGCCCTGTTCATCCTGTTCAACTCCGCATCGGGCCTGCTCGGCAACCTCAGCCAAGTAAAGGCGCTGCCGGCGGAATTGCCGCTCTATGCCGGCGCCGTACTGCTGGGCGCAATTGCCGGAACGACACTGGGCATCCGCCTGTCGATCCCGTGGGTGGTGCGCGCGTTGGGTGCGGTCTTGCTGGTGGCCAGCGCGAAGCTTTTCGGCGTTTACTGAGCGCACGAAAAAGGGGGCATTGCTTCCCCCTTTATTCGAGTTCTGCCTGTCAGTTCAGGCGTCGCCCGTCCGCGCCTCACGCGCCGCAACTTCATTGCTCGCATCGTGCGGCCAGTGGTCCATCCGGGCCATGCCGGGATCGAGGAAGATCGCCGGGATGTGGCCGAACAGCAGCGCGCGGTGGATCCAGAAGTCGGTCCATTTCTCGATCCAGCGCGGGCCTTCGCGGCCTGTGTGTTCGAGCCATTGGGCATAGGGTTCGAAGTGGTCGGGCTCGTCCTTGTGAACGATGCGGAAGATACGGGCCATGACCGGATCGGCGAGGACGTGGGCGTTTTCGAGCAGGATCTCGACCTGCCGCAGCCCGCGCTGTTCAGTGAGGATGATCACCCGGCACAGCTTCTCGAAATCCTGCTTGCGGGCGATGATGCTGCCGGTATCAAGCTCGTCGATCTCGCAGCCAAAGGCCTTGAGGATGAAGCGGTCGATGTGGCCGACCCGCCGATCGAGCGCGAGAGGCATCTTTCCCTGCCGCTCGAACCAGCGCTTGAACATCATATAATGCTTGTGCTCGTCCGCCCGGTGCTTCTCGATCTGGGCGATGAAATCGTGATCGTCCGGGTGGCAGGCCCGCACGGCCTCGAGCACGCGGTCCAGCGCGGTATAGCCCCGGTGCTCGTTGTAGATGTACACCGAGGCGAGGACGTCGAGATAGCGGTCACGAAAGCTCCAGCTCGATTTGGCGGGGTTGGATTGGCCCATGCCGATCAACCGGCCTTGGCCAGCTCCACCTCGATCGCGCCGACAAGCGAAATGTCCTCCGGCGGGACCGCGGGAGAGAATCGCGCGGCAACATTGCCGTCGCGGCCGATCAGGAATTTCTCGAAATTCCACAGCACTTCGGGGTCTTCGGTGGGGCTAAGGCCATGCCCGCGCAGCTTTTCGCGCCATTCATCGGCATTGCCCTGCTTCATCGGCATTTCGGCGGTAAGCGCGGCATAGAGCGGCTGCTTGGCCGGCCCGGTGACATCGCCCTTGGCGTACATCGGGAAGGAGACGTTGTAGTTCACAGAGCAGAAATCCGCGATTTCCGAATTGGTTCCGGGTTCCTGACCGGCAAAATCATTCGCCGGGAAGCCGAGCACTTCGAAGCCCTGATCCTTGAAGCGCTGATATAGCGCCTCAAGCCCTTCGTACTGCGGGGTCAGGCCGCATTTCGACGCGGTGTTGACCACCAGCAGCACCTTGCCGCGATGATCGCCGAGCGTGTCGTACGAACCGTCGATGCGGGAAAGGGGTATATCCTGAATCTGAGACATGGGCGGCACCTCCTGTGCGCGTTACCGCCTGAAGGTAGTCTTCCGTCCGGGGATGGGCAATGCCCAGCGGCAGCTCAGGAAGAGAATGTCACGCGTGCGCGCGATAATCGGCGGTGATTTCGCCGGCCTCGGCCAGTTCCGCCTCATGGCTCGCCTCGCGCCAGGTCTCGGCCAGCGCCTGGGCTTCCCAATCGCGCATGGCCGGGTGGGCAAGGACTTGGTCGACCCAGGACAGTCCCGCGCCAACATCGAGACCGTAGGTGCGGATGCGGAAAGCGACAGGGGCGAAGAAGGCATCGGCGGCGGTGAACTCCGCGCCTGCCAGCCACGCTCCGCCGAAGCGCGACAGGCCTTCGCTGAAGATCTCGGCGATGCGCGCGACATTGGCGGTGAGGGCGGGTGACATCGGCTTTGGCTTAACCCGCACACCGACATTCATCGTGCAGTCGTTGCGCAGCGCCGAAAAGCCCGTGTGCATTTCCGCGACCACGCCCTGCGCCCATGCCCGCGCATCGGGATCGGCGGGCCAGACGCCTTCGTGCCGGTCCGCCAGATAGAGCGTAATGCCCAGCGAATCGTGCACCCGCCGCTCGCCGTCGATCAGCACCGGGACTTGTCCTGTCGGCGAAAAGCTGCGGAATTCCTCGTAGTTCGACGGCTTTGTGAACGGCTCGATCCGGTCCTCGAACGGCAGGCCGAGCACCTTGAGCAGCACCCATGGCCGCAGCGACCAGCTCGAATAATTGCGGTTCGCGGTGATCAGGGTGTAGCCCAAGGCTGGCTCCTTCAATCGATGTAGTGCGCGGTGGTCTTCTCGCGGACTTCCTGCGGCGTCACGCCTGGGGCGCATTCGATCAGGCGGAAGGGCGATGCATGATCGGGGCGCTGGAACACGGCGAGGTCGGTGACGATCATGTCGACCACGTTGCGCCCCGTTAGCGGCAGGGTGCAGGCCGGGATGAACTTGGCGCTGCCATCCTTGGCGCAGTGCTCCATGACGACGATGATCTTCTTGACCCCGGCGACGAGGTCCATCGCGCCGCCCATGCCCTTGATCATCTTGCCCGGGATCATCCAATTGGCGATGTCGCCGTTCTCGGCCACTTCCATCGCGCCGAGCACGGTGAGGTCGATATGCCCGCCGCGGATCATCGCGAAGCTTTGCGCGCTATCGAAATAGGCCGAGTGCGGCAGTTCGCTGATCGTCTGCTTGCCGGCGTTGATCAGGTCGGCGTCTTCTTCGCCCGCAAGGGGGAAGGGCCCGATGCCGAGCATGCCGTTCTCGCTCTGCAGCGTGACGGTAATGTCCTGCGGCACGTGATTCGCCACCAGCGTCGGGATGCCGATGCCGAGGTTGACGTAATAGCCGTCCTGCAATTCCTGCGCGGCGCGGGCAGCCATCTGGTCGCGGGTCCAGCCCTTGGTCAGGCCGTCGTGAGTGGTCATGTCAGATAGTCCTATGGGAGTGGAGCCGGGGCGAGGAACCAGCCGTTGCCGAACAGGCGGTCGGCTGGGATCTGGGTGTCCGGGTCCTTGAGGTAATCGAAGGCTTCGTCAAAATCGCCGCGCCGGTCGCCAGCCATGGCAACGACGCACCAGTTGCGTGCTGCCGAAAGCCGGCGCGCCTGCTTGCGGTCACCGGGGCCCTTAAGCAGCAGCAGCCGGTCGGTCTTGCTAGGGTCGAGACCGGTGCGCGCCAAGGCCGCGGCGACCTTTTCGGCCTGTTCGACCTGCAGCGCGCTGGTCCACATCACGGTGATCCCGGCGGCGCGCAGCGCGGAAAGCGCTTCGGCGAGGCCGGGCTGCGGGGCGGCGGCGGCGGGGTTGAATACCTCAAGCTCGGGATCGAGGTCGATCAGCACGGCGGGCTGCAGCTTGCCGCACTGGGCGCGGCGCGGGGCGCTGAGCGGGTCGTTGGGGTCGATCACGTCAAGCACGGCGTCGGCCAGCGGCGAGGAGGCGCGCGACAGGGCGTAGGACGTGAGGCCAAGATAGCCCGCGCTGCGGGCCGCAACCGGAATCGGTGCGGCGGGCATGGCGATTCGCGCGCCGGCTGCCGGGCGCGGGGCAGGGGCGGCGAAGAGTTCGGCGGGCGGCGCGGCGGCTGGAAGCGGCTCGGGTGCAGGTGCCCGTGCCAGCTCGATCTTCGCTTCGACCGGCGCAAGTGCGAGCGCGGCGGGTTCGGGAGCGGGGGCCAGAGCAGGAGCGGCCTGCTGCGGCGCGGCGGCGAGCGCGCCTTTGGTGACGAGAGTCGGTTGCGGCGCGGGCAGCGAAGAGGCGGGCAGGTCAACCACGGTGTACATCCGGGGCTGGGCCGGACCTGTGGGCACGGCAAGGGTTTCGGTCACCACGGTCGGCGCGAGTGTCGCCTTGGGAGCTTCCTCACCCACGAAGACCGCCTTGCGCACTTCCTTGGCCGGCGCGGATGCGTCCGACTGGCGGCTGCCACCCTTCGGGCCTTCGTTCTGCTTCTTGGCGATGGTCGCACCCGCGAGGACCGGAATCGCGGCCGCCACGCAGCCCTGCAAAGCCAGCAGCGCGCCCAGCGTCAATCCTGCTTTCAGCGCCCCCGCTGTGGTCATCAACCCATCTCCTGATCGCGTACCGTGCGGAACTCGATCTTCTTGTCGTAGGGCGCGCCGAGCACCAGCCGCTGGACGTAAACGCCGGGCAAGTGGATCGCGTCGGGATCAAGCGTGCCGACCTCGACGATCTCTTCCACCTCGACCACGGTGATCTTGCCGCAGGTGGCGGCAGGCACGTTGAAATTGCGCGCGGTCTTGCGGAACACGACATTGCCGGTCGTGTCGGCCTTCCACGCCTTGACGATGGCAAGGTCGGCAAAGATGCCGCGTTCGAGGATGTATTCCTGATCGGTGCCGCTCGAATCGGCGAAGTGCTTTGATTCCTTGCCTTCGGCCACGAGGGTGCCGACGCCGGTCTTAGTGTAGAACCCGGGAATGCCCGCGCCGCCGGCGCGCATGCGCTCAGCCAGGGTGCCTTGCGGGCAGAATTCGACCTCAAGCTCTCCGGCGAGATACTGGCGCTCGAACTCCTTGTTCTCGCCCACGTAGGAGGCGATCATCTTCTTCACCTGCCGGGTGCGCAGCAGCTTGCCGATACCTTCGTTGTCAATCCCGGCATTGTTGCTGGCAAAGGTCAGGTCCTTGACGCCCGAAGCTGCAATGGCGTCAATCAGCCGTTCGGGGATGCCGCAAAGGCCAAAGCCGCCGCTGGCGATCAGCAGGCCATCGCGCAGCAGGCCATCAAGGGCGGAGGCTGCATCGGGATAGAGCTTGTTCATTGTCACTCCGGGTTCGCTTTGCGCTGTGCCTAGCCGAACGCTGTGGGACGGGCAATTGCGCCGAGGGGCCGCCGGGTACCATTTGTTGCGTGAATGGACCGATTTGACGTGGATCATGGCGCAAAGGCCACGGATATGGTCGGAAACTCAGCAGGGTCATTCACTCTTAAAGGAGTTTCGCCGATGCGCTCCCTTCTCATTCTCGCCGATCGCAGCCCCGCTGCCACGGACCGGATCGAGGCCGGTCTTTCGATTGCCCGCATGACCGGCGGCCATGTCACCCTGCTGGTCGATACGCCGGTCATGCGATTCACTGCCGTCGATGCCATGGGCGGCGCCAGCGTGGTGACCGAAGCGCTGCAGGAAGCGGTCGCCGATGACGATGCTTATGCCCGCTCGATCGACGCTCACCTCGCCCATGAAGACGTGCCCTGCACCGTGCTGCGCGCTGAAAGCGAGGCGCTGGATGCCATGGTCGAGGCCGGACGACTGGCTGATCTCGCCATTGTATCGCGCGGGGACCCGCTGGCCGGCGATCTGCCGCTGGCGCTGCGTTGCCCGGTGCTGGCGGTCAGCGACGAAGCGCCGGTCACTTTCCCGGTCGACCGGGTCTGCATTGCCTGGGATGGCAGCGCCGAGGCGGCGAACGCCCTGCGCGCTGCCGTGCCATTGCTCACCGGTGCTGCGGAAGTGACGGTTATCACGGTTGAGGATGTCCCATCGGCATGGCCGGCCACCGATGCCCTCGCCTATCTGTCGCGCCATGGAATCAGTGCGGAACAGGTGGTGCTGCCGCGACTCGGCTCTGTCGAGGATACCTTGCTGCGCGAAATCACCCTGCGCGGGGCGGAACTTCTGGTCATGGGCGCCTTTGGACACAGCCGGGTGCGCGAATATCTGTTCGGCGGGGTAACCCGGTCAATGCTGGAAATGCGCCACGGGCCAGCATTGCTGCTGGCGCACTGATCCTGCTGCAACGCAACAAAAAGTTGTGCAGAATCAGAGTGGTTTCATCCGAAACCCGATAGGCTTGGGTGAATTGTCTTGCGATTATGGCTAATTCACACGTCTGAAATGCGGTAGTTGCAAACTTTGCAATCGAAAATGCGCATTTCGCACTTGCACAATAAATGGAGTCGAGGAATAACGATCAGGCCTTTCAGGCATCCTCTCCCAAAGACTTCATGGGCCCGGTCGGAAACGACCGGGCCTTTTTTTGTCTTGAGATTGCCCCCGGCAGGCCGGCGTTTTCGGCCCGCTTTCCGGCGCGACTGACCAAGGCACCATTTGCAATAGCCGGAACCAGTTCCTAGCTTCGCCGTTCCCCGGTTGATGGGGCAGGACTGCAGAGGGACGATTTGATGGCGCAAGCGAAAGCCAAGCAGGACAACACGGTGAAGCTCCAGGTTGCGGCGGCGCGGCAGGAGGAAAGCGGCCACGGCATTGCCCGCGTGCCGAAGTCCACGCTTGCCCGCCTCGGCGTGACCGAAGGCGACGTGATCGAGATCGTCGGCAAGCGATCGACCCCGGCGCGCGTTCTGCTCGCCTATCCCGAAGACGAAGGGCTGGAAGTGATCCGCCTCGATGGCCTGCAGCGCGCCAATGCCGATGTTGGATCGGGCGATCATGTTGAGGTCCGTTCGGTCGAATCGCGTCCCGCCACCCGCGTAGTCTTTGCCCCGGCCCAGCGTGAAATGCGGTTGCAAGGCCCGGCAGAGGCACTGCGCCGCAATTTCTTCGAACGCCCGCTGCTCGCCGGCGATCTCGTCGCCACTGCAGGCCAGCAGCAGGTGCGCGACATGCCGCCGCAGGTCGCCCGCATGTTCAATGCGCCGGCCTATGCGCTCACCCAGATCCGCCTGATGGTGGTCGCCACGACGCCGAAGGGCATCGTCCACATCGACGAGAACACCGAAGTCGAACTGCGCGAGGAATATGAAGAGGCGCGCGACAGCCGCGCCGACGTCAACTACGATGACGTTGGCGGGATGGGCGATACGATCCGCCAGCTGCGCGAGATGGTGGAACTGCCGCTGCGCTACCCCGAACTGTTCACCCGGCTTGGCGTTGACCCGCCGAAGGGCGTTCTGCTGCACGGCCCGCCGGGAACCGGCAAGACGCGGCTGGCGCGCGCGGTTGCCAATGAAAGCGACGCGCACTTCATCACGATCAATGGCCCGGAAATCATGGGCTCCGCCTATGGTGAGAGCGAACGCCGCCTGCGCGAGGTGTTTGAAGACGCGGCCGCGAATGCGCCGTCTATAATCTTCATCGACGAGATCGATTCGATCGCGCCCAAGCGCTCGAACGTTCAGGGCGAAGCGGAAAAGCGGCTGGTTGCCCAGTTGTTGACGCTGATGGACGGGCTCCACGCGCGCTCCAATGTAGTCGTTATCGCTGCCACCAACCGGCCAGACGCGATCGACGAAGCGCTGCGCCGCCCGGGCCGGTTCGACCGCGAAATCATCGTCGGCGTGCCCGACGAGAAGGGCCGGCGCGAGATCATCGGCATTCACACCCGCGGTATGCCTTTGGCAAAGGATGTGGATCTCGATGAACTTTCGCGCACTAGCCACGGCTTCGTCGGTGCCGATCTAGCCGCGCTGGCCCGCGAAGCGGCGATCGAGGCGGTGCGCCGGATCATGCCGCAGCTTGACCTTGAGGCGCAGACGATCCCGCCCGAAGTGCTCGAGAACCTCTCGGTCACGCGAAATGACTTTGTCGAGGCGCTCAAGCGCGTCCAGCCGAGCGCCATGCGTGAAGTCATGGTACAGGTGCCGAACATCGGCTGGGACGATGTCGGCGGCGTGCCCGAGGCAGAGGAGCGCTTGCGCGAAGGTATCGAACTGCCGCTCAAGCACGCCGATGCTTTCCACCGGCTCGGCATCCGTCCGGCCAAGGGCTTTCTGCTCTATGGCCCTCCGGGGACGGGCAAGACCCTGCTTGCCAAGGCGGTCGCCAAGGAGAGCGAGGCGAACTTCATCTCGATCAAGTCGTCCGACCTGCTGTCGAAATGGTACGGCGAGAGCGAGCAGCAGATCAGCCGACTGTTCGCGCGCGCCCGTCAGGTCGCGCCCTGCGTCATCTTTATCGACGAGATAGACAGCCTTGTGCCCGCACGCGGATCAGGCGCGAACGAGCCGCAAGTGACTGGCCGCGTGGTCAACACGATCCTGGCCGAAATGGATGGGCTGGAGGAACTGCAGTCGGTCATCCTGATCGGTGCGACCAACCGCCCCGGCCTTGTCGATCCGGCGATCATGCGCCCCGGCCGGCTTGACGAGCTGATCTATGTCGGCACGCCAAACGTGGCAGGCCGCGTGCAGATCCTTGGCATTCACACGGCGAAAATGCCGCTGGCCAAGGATGTCGACCTGAAAGCGATTGCTGCCCAGACCGAGCGCTTCACCGGTGCCGATCTGGAAGACGTGGTCCGCCGCGCCGGCCTGAATGCCATCCGCCGCTCTGGCGCGAAGGTGAAGGTGGTATCGGCGGAAGACTTCGACGCTGCGCTGAAGGACAGCCGCGCGACCGTGACTGCCGAAATGGAGGCGGAATACGGCAAGATGAAGGGCGAACTGAAGATGCGCGCCATGGCCGTGCCGCAGATCGGCTTCCTCGCGCCGGGCATGGTGGAACCGATCCGCCCGAAGAAGCACGGGTGACACCTATCCCGAAGCGGGGGCATTCAGTCTTCCGCTTCGGGCTCCGGCAGTTGGCCGGCCGGGAACACCAGCCGCAGCACGAGGCCGTGTGCGGCGTAGCTGCGCTCTATCGTACCCTGCAATTGCCGGGCGGAGCTTTCCGCCAGCTTGGTGCCGAAGCCCACTCGCTCGTCAGCCGGATGATCGGGCGGGGTGAAGCTGCAATGCTCTTCCCAGGTCACCGTGGCCTCTTGATCGTCGGCGATGGTCCACTGCACCTTGACCAGTCCGCCGGGCTGCGACCACGCGCCGTATTTCACGGCATTGGTCGCCAGCTCGTGCAGCACCAGCCCCAGCGGAAGCGCGTGCGCGTCTGACAGGATCAGTTCGGGTCCGGCGATGTCGCACTTGTGCGCATCCGAACGATAAGGCGCGACGGCCGTTTCGATCAGCTTTCCAAGGTGTGCGCCCGCCGCAGCCCCGCCGCTCTGGGTCAGTTCGTGGGCGTTGAGCAGCGCGGAAATGCGCGTTGCCACCCGGTCAAGCGCGGGCTTGGCGTCGGGATCGCCTCGGCCCGACATGCGCACAATGGCAAGTACCACGGCGAACAGGTTCTTGATCCGGTGGTTGAGCTCGCGGCTGAGCAGGTCGGCGCGGTCGCGCGCTTCGGCCAGCTCATCGGCATGGGCAGCGCGGACTTCGGCATCGATCAGGCGGCGCACCTGCCACATGCCCAGCGCCAGCACGGCGAGGATCATCAGGAACATCAGCACCAGCCCGGGCACGATACGCGCCTCTGCCGATGCGGCCCGCTCGCTGGCATAGAGCAATTGCTCACGTTCAATGTTCTCAAAGCGCGTTACGGCGGCGCGCAGTTGCTCCATGGTTTGCAGGCCCTTGCCCGTCAGGATGCGGGTCCGTGCGACTTCGGCTTCGCCGCGCGCGATCAGGGTGACAGATTCCTCAAGCTCCCCGAACTTGGTCTCGGTCAACTTGCCGATTTGCGCGACAAGGTCCTGGCTGATGGCTTGCGGATCGTCGGCCGTGAAGGTTTTCAACTGATCCAGCGTTGTACGATAGGCCTTCCGCGCCGTCTCATAGGGCGCGAGGTAGCGGCGGTCGGTGGTGATGAAATAGCCGCGCTGGCCGGATTCGGCGCTGGTCGTATGCTCGATGATCTCGTGCAGGAGCGTGATGACGTGGTCGGTGCGTTCGGCCTGCACGCGCTGGCGCTGTTCGGCGCGGACCGTGTCCCAGACGAGGATCATCGCCAGCAGCAGCAGGAACCCCAACGCGATGAGCACGCCGAAGCCGTCGTTGCGCGTGGAATTCCACCACATCCTGGCATCGCGCAACACCTGCCCCTTGGGACGGTACGGGTTGGAAGAGTTGGGATAACGCCCGGTTTCCATGGCATTCGCAGCATTGACCCGTGGGGTCAGTGCGCTGCCCCCCAGCTCAGCCCGGTGCCGATTTCAACACCCAGCGGCACGTCGAGTTTCACCGCCGGTTCCGCCGCATCGGCCATGACCCGCTCGATCACCTTGCTGGCGGCGGCGACGTCGCCCTCAGGCAGTTCGAACACCAGTTCGTCGTGGACCTGCAGCAGCATATTGACCTGCGGAAGTCCGGCATCGACCAGCGCGGGGGTCATCCGCACCATCGCGCGTTTGATGATGTCGGCGCTGGTGCCCTGGATTGGCGCGTTGATCGCGGCCCGCTCGCTGCCCTGCCGCTCGGCCCCGTTGGACGAGGAAATGCGCGGGAACCACGTCTTGCGGCCGAACAGCGTCTCAGAATAACCGCGTCCGCGCACGCTTTCCAGCGTGTCGTGGATATAGCGCTGGATGCCCGGGAACCGCTTGAAATAGAGGTCGATCACCGCTTGTGCCTCGTCCGCCGGTATCCCCAACCGGCCTGCTAGCCCCCAGCGGCTGATACCATAAAGAATGGCGAAGTTCACAGTCTTTGCCCGCGCACGGGTGTCACGGTCGACCGTGCCGAACATTTCCTGCGCGGTGCGGGCGTGAATGTCCTCGCCGGCGGCGAAAGCTTCCTTGAGTTCGGGCACGTCGGCCATATGCGCGGCGAGCCGCAGCTCGATCTGGCTGTAGTCGGCGGCGAGCAGGACGTTGCCGGGTTCGGCCACGAAAGCGTCGCGGATCTGGCGGCCGATTTCGGTTCGGATCGGGATGTTCTGGAGGTTCGGCTCGGTCGAGGACAAGCGCCCGGTCTGTGCGCCGACCAGACTGTAACTGGTATGCACGCGCCCCGTACGCGGGTTGATTGCCGCTTGCAGCGCCTCGGTATAGGTCGAGCGCAGCTTGCTGAGCTGCCGCCATTCGAGCACCTTGCCGGCGATCTCCGATCCTTCCCCGGCGAGGCTTTCCAGCACGGACTGGTCGGTCGAATACTGACCGGTTTTGCCCTTTTTGCCGCCCTTGAAACCCATCTTGTCGAACAGGATCTCGCCCAGCTGCTTGGGGCTGCCGATGGTGAATTCCTGCCCCGCCATGCCGTGGACCTCGCCCTCCAGCTTGGCGATTTCGGTGGCGAAAGTGGCGGAGAGGCCGGCCAGCCGCTCGCGGTCGACCTTGATGCCGTGGCGCTCCATCTGGGCGACGACAGAGACCAGCGGCCGGTCGACGCGCTCATAAACGCGGGTGCCGCCTTCTTCGCTGAGGCGTGGCTTCAGCACGCGGTGCAGGCGCCAGGTGATGTCAGCATCCTCGGCAGCATATTCGGTGGCGCGGTCCAATGGCACTTCGCCAAAGGAGATCGCCTTCTTGCCGGTGCCGCAGATCTCCTTGAAGGTCAGGGTGGTGTGGCCAAGGTGGCGCTGCGACAGTTCGTCCATGCCGTGCCCTCCCCCAATCCCGTCGAGCGAGCGCCCCGCGTCGAGATCGAAGGACATGACCATCGTGTCATCGATCGGGGCCACATTGATGCCGGCGCGGGCGAACAAGGTGATGTCGTACTTGGCGTTCTGGCCGACCTTGAGCACCGCATCGCTTTCGAGCAGCGGCTTCAGCAGCGCTAGCGCCTCGGCGCGGTCCACCTGCTGCGGTTTTTCCGAGAACATGTCAGTGCCGCCATGGCCCAGCGGAATGTAACAGGCATCGTTCGGCCCCAGCGCCAGGCTGACGCCGACCAGTTCGGCGACCATCGAATCGAGCGAAGAGGTTTCCGTGTCGAACGCCACCAGCCGCGCGGCATGGGCCCGCGCGATCCAGTGTTCTAACCGCCCGCGCGTCTGCACGCATTCATACCTGCTGCGATCGACTGCCGGCATGACCGGCAGGGCTTGGCGGTTGCCCTCTGGTGCGGTGGCAGCAGCAGCGGTGACCGGTTTGGCGGGATTAAGGTCGTTGCGCCGCTCAGGGCTACCTCGCCCTTCGCCCAGCCGCTTGAGCAGGCTGTGAAAGCCGTGCTCGCTCAGGAAATCGGCAAGCGGATCGGGCGGGATCTGATCCAGCTTGAAATCGTCCAGCGGCATAGGCAGCGGGCAGTCTTCCTTGAGCTGCACCAGCACGCGCGAAAGCCGCGCCATGTCGGCCTGTTCGATCAGACTTTCACGCAGCTTTCCGGCCTTCATCTCCGGCGCGGCGGCAAGGGCGCCTTCGAGGCTGCCGTGTTCCTGGATCAACTTGGTCGCGGTCTTCGGCCCGATGCCGCGAATGCCGGGCACGTTGTCAACCGAATCGCCCATCAGCGCGAGCACATCGCCGACCAGTTCGGGGGGCACGCCGAATTTCTCGATCACTTCGGGCACGTCAATCCGCGCATTCTTCATCGTGTCGAGCATGTCGATGCAGCCGCCACCCGAACCGTCGGCCTTGTCGCTGCACTTGCCGACCAGCTGCATCAAGTCCTTGTCGGACGAAACGATAGTCACGTCCCAGCCGCGCTCGGTCGCGGCGCGGGCATATGAGGCGATCAGGTCGTCCGCTTCGAAACCCAGCACCTCGATGCAGGGCAGGCTGAAGGCGCGGGTGGCATCGCGGATCAACGGGAACTGGGGTACCAAATCTTCGGGCGGGGGCGGGCGGTTGGCCTTGTACTGATCGTAAATCTCGTTGCGGAAGCTCTTGCTCGATGCGTCGAGGATCACGGCGAGATGGGTCGGGCCATCGGCCTTGTGCAGGTCATCCGCCAGCTTCCACAGCATGGTCGTATAGCCATAAACCGCGCCCACCGGGGTGCCCTGCGGATTGGTCAGCGGCGGAAGGCGGTGATAGGCGCGGAAAATATAGGCCGAGCCATCGACGAGATAGAGGTGCTGCGGCGATTCCATGGACGATTCTCTAGCATCATTGCCGGGGCATGGAACCTGCGAGGGGCAAAAACCTGTGGCCATAAGCTTGCCACAATTGCCTGCCATAAAACAAAAATCGGCGGTAATCCGCCAGATTCGCTTCCTGCCCCCAGCGGGTTGGCGACTAACGCTTGCATCCAGCAAACATTCGCATTATTTGTCGCCGTGAAGTCTACCGGATAGGTTGGCTTTACCGGGCGACTCCGCGGCATTGGGCCAAGGGTTCGAACGGGGTCCACTCGCTCAAGGATTTATATACATGCGCAAGATCGCTCTCGTCGCCGCTGTTGCTGGCGTTTTCGCTCTCTCGGCTTGCAAGTCGGAAGCTCCTGCTCCTGAAGCCACCACCGAAGCTTCGGCTGAAGCCACCGTTGACGCTTCGGCTCCGGCTGTTGACGCTTCGGCTGAAGCATCGGCTCCGGCCGCTGACGCTTCGGAAGCTCCGAAGATGTAATCTTCGCCTAAACGGCAAAGAAGAATTTGGGCGCTCAGGGGAAACTCCGGGCGCCCTTTTCTTTGTCCGGAAGATACCTGCAGGACTTGCGGGAAATGCGGCGAAACGAAGGCGGGCGTGATTGACATTCCATGTGTCGCTCGGCAGCCTCGCGCCGGCCCAAGACTCGCTCTGGCAGGTCGGAGGTCAGGTCCACTCGCTACAAAGGATTGTAATTCATGCGCAAAATCGTTCTGGCGGCTGCTGCCGCCGGTGCCGTGCTCGCCCTCGGCGCCTGCTCGAACACCAAGGAAGGCGCTGAAGCCGATGCGTCGGCCGCTGCTGCCAGCATGAGCGATGCCGCTGGCGACGCGGCCGCTGCTGGTTCTGAGGCTGCTGCCGATATGAAGGCTGCCGGTTCGGAAGCTGCTGCGACCATGAAGGAAGGCGCCGACAAGGCTGCTGGTGCCGTCGTTGGCGCAGCTGCCGGTGCTGTCGAAGGTGCAAAGGCTGGTGCCTCGGAAGGCGCCAAGTAAGCACCTCATCTGAGGATGTTATGAAAGGCGCGTGGGACTCTGTCCTGCGCGTCTTTTTTCATGCGCCATTGCGGCGCGCCAGATCCGGCGCGGTGCCGCTGATGTCAGAAGGTGAAAGCGGGGCGGGATCAGCGCAGCGCGGTGCGGCGATTGCTGGCAGCTTCAGCCAGGTAGCCATCGTAAAGCGAGCGGGCGATGGCGGCGATGCGGGCATCGCGGGCCGGCTTGCTGCCCTGTCCGGTGACATAGATTGCCACGGCCAGTTCGCGGCCATCGGGGGTCTTGATGAAACCGACGTCGCTTGCCGTGTTGAACAGGGTCCCGGTCTTGTGGGCAACCTGCGTGCCTTCGGGTAGCAGTCCGCGGATGCGGTGCTTGCCGGTGACCGTGCGGCTCATCGCGCCGAGCAGCACGTCGTTCGACGCCGGGCTCAGCCATTCGCGGCGATAGATGCCGGACAGCAGGCGGACCATGCCCATCGGGGTCACGCTGTCGCGCTTGTCGATCGCGGTCGCCGGATTGACCGCGCCATCATCGCGAACCAGCGTGGCGATCGTGCGGTCGATGCGGAAATCGGTGATACCCGTCCGGCTCTGCACCCAGCGGGTCACGACTTGCGGACCGCCAACGGCGGCGAGCAGTGCGTCGGTCGCCTGATTGTCGCTGCGGGTAATCGTCGCCTCAATAAGGCTGAGCGCGCTCATCATCGTGCCCTGCCGGACCGGGGCCTGCGCGCTGGAGAACTTCTTGGACGGCACCGGCACGATCAGCGGGTACTGGTCGTAAAGCTTGTAGCGGCCTTCATCGACGCCCGCCAGGAAGGTGGCGACGATGGCAATCTTGCTGGTCGATGCCATCGGAAACGACTGGTCCCCAAGGATCGCCACGGAGCGGCCGGTTTCCAGATCGAGTGCGGCCACGCCGATGCGGCCCTGCGAGCCTTCTGCCAAGGCCGCGATCGAGGCTTCGAACGGGCTGGAATAGGCGTAGGAGGGCTGGCTTGGCGGTACAGCGGCAAGGGAAACGGGTGCGCGCACCGGCACGGTGACAGTCTGAGTCGACTGCGCCTTCTGGCCGCGTGTGATGGTAACACTGGACTGACTGCTGGGTGACGCCGGGGTTTCGATCCTGGCCTTCGGGCCGCCGAACATCGTGTCGAATTCGCCCTCGAGAGAGCTCGCTAACGCGCTGCCCGATGCAGCCTGCGCGGGCACCGCCAGCAGTGCTGCCGCAGCGACGCCGAGCGTCAGAAATCGAGAAACCAGTCCCTCAGCCATGAAATTAAACTAACCCCGCCATGGTTTACAGATGTTGTACGCGGCGCGCATTTTGTCACAACGCCGGCGCGACGAGTTGCACCTGACGCGCGGGAAAATGCGTAAACGCGCAATTTTCGACCGTTTTGGGACCTCAGCCGACGAATCTCGCGGGCGCGGCACGAAGAAGAGGAGCCGGAGGATTGCTCCCCCGGCCCCGTCTTTTGTTTGGCTTGGTCTGGCTTTTTGGGCCAGCGGTCCCGGGTCAAGCCCGGGACGACGGACTTAAAAGCCCATGTCGCCCATACCGCCCATGCCGCCACCCATCGGGGGCATTGCCGGCTTGTCGTCCGGCTTGTCCGCAATGGCAGCTTCCGTGGTGATCAGCAGGCCGGCCACCGAAGCGGCGTCCTGCAGGGCGGTGCGAACGACCTTGGTCGGATCGATCACGCCGGCAGCCACGAGGTTTTCGTAGACGTCGGTCGAGGCGTTGAAGCCCTGCGTCTCATCGTTCTCGCGCAGCAGGTTGCCCGAAACCACGGCGCCGTCATGACCGGCGTTGGTGGCGATCTGGCGAACCGGGGCCTGGATCGCCCGGCGGACGATGTCGATGCCCTTGGTCTGGTCGTCGTTTACGCCCTTCATGCCCTCAAGAGCCTTGGTGGCATAAAGCAGCGCCGTGCCGCCGCCGGGGACGATGCCTTCTTCAACCGCAGCGCGGGTAGCGTGGAGAGCGTCGTCGACGCGGTCCTTGCGTTCCTTCACTTCGACTTCCGAAGCGCCGCCAACCTTGATCACGGCAACACCGCCGGCCAGCTTGGCCAGACGTTCCTGCAGCTTTTCACGGTCGTAGTCGCTGGTGGTGACTTCGATCTGGGCGCGGATCTGTTCGACGCGGGCCTTGATCTCTTCAGCCGAACCATTGCCGTCGACGATGGTCGTGTTGTCCTTGTCGATCGTGACCTTCTTGGCCTGGCCGAGCATGGCGAGCGTGACGTTCTCCAGCTTGATGCCCAGGTCTTCGGAGATCATTTCACCGGCGGTCAGCGTGGCGATATCGCCCAGCATGGCCTTGCGACGATCGCCGAAGCCCGGAGCCTTGACGGCTGCGACCTTGAGGCCGCCGCGCAGGCGGTTGACCACGAGGGTGGCAAGCGCTTCGCCTTCGATGTCTTCAGCGATGATGAGGAGCGGACGGCCCGACTGCACCACAGCTTCGAGGATCGGCAGCATCGACTGCAGGTTCGAAAGCTTCTTTTCGTGGATAAGGATGTACGGGTTATCCAGCTCGACCAGCATCTTTTCAGCGTTGGTCACGAAGTAGGGCGACAGATAACCACGGTCGAACTGCATGCCTTCGACGACATCGAGTTCGAATTCGAGGCCCTTGGCCTCTTCCACGGTGATCACGCCTTCCTTGCCGACCTTTTCCATGGCTTCGGCGATCTTCTCGCCGACTTCACGGTCGCCATTGGCCGAGATGATGCCGACCTGGGCGATTTCGGCCGAACCCGAAACCGGCTTCGAACGCTTCACCAGATCTGCAACAACGGCGGTAACGGCCTGATCGATGCCACGCTTGAGGTCCATCGGGTTCATGCCGGCAGCAACGCAGGTCATGCCTTCGCGAACGATTGCCTGAGCGAGCACGGTTGCGGTGGTGGTGCCGTCACCGGCCTGGTCGTTGGTCTTGCTGGCGACTTCGCGCAGCATCTGGGCGCCCATGTTCTCGAACTTGTCCTTGAGTTCGATTTCCTTGGCGACGGTGACGCCGTCCTTGGTGATGCGCGGAGCGCCGAAGCTCTTGTCGATCACAACGTTGCGACCCTTGGGGCCCAGCGTGACCTTTACCGCGTTGGCGAGGATATCGACACCGGCGAGAATGCGTTCACGCGCATCGCGCGAAAAGCGTACTTCCTTGGCAGCCATTATTCAGTTCCTTTGAAATTCGTTTTGGATG
Organism: Novosphingobium aquae; assembly: GCF_037572715.1. Lineage (NCBI taxonomy): Bacteria > Pseudomonadati > Pseudomonadota > Alphaproteobacteria > Sphingomonadales > Sphingomonadaceae > Novosphingobium > Novosphingobium aquae. Next base: position 87,005 of record NZ_JBBHJY010000008.1, read on the forward strand.
GAGTGGATGTCGCTCAGCCGATGATGCCGAGGATATCGCTTTCCTTCATGATCAGCAGGTCTTCACCGTCGACCTTGACCTCGGTGCCGGACCACTTGCCGAACAGCACACGATCGCCGGCCTTGACGTCCATCGGGGTGATGGTGCCATTTTCGGCGCGGGCGCCCGAACCGACCGAGACGACTTCGCCTTCAGCAGGCTTTTCCTTGGCGGCGTCGGGGATGATGATGCCGCCAGCCGTTTTTCCTTCGGCTTCGACGCGGCGAACCAGCACGCGATCGTGCAGGGGACGGAATGCCATTGCTTGAGTTCCTCTCAATAAATTCACATGGGCTTGGCACTCACCATGGGAGAGTGCCAGCGAGGCGCATATGGGTCGGGGTTCATCCAGCGTCAAGGTGACTCCGGCTGAAAAAATTGCTCGCGCGGTGAAGCGAGATCAGGTCCGGACCAGCCCCAGCGCTTCGCGCAGCCACCAGCGCCAGGTGAGCAGGATCGCCACCACGACGAGGCCCGCCATCAGCCCGATCCACACGCCGATCCCGGCCAGCGGGGTCCACAGGCCCAGCCAAGCCGCGACTACGAAACCGACCAGCCAATAGCCGGAAAGCGCGATGATCATCGGCCACTTGGTGTCCTGCAGTCCGCGCAGGGCGCCAGAGGCGACAGTCTGTATCCCGTCGGCCAGCTGGAAGGCTGCAGCAATGACGAGGAATTGCAGCGCGAAGGCGACCACGGCGGCGTTCTGGGGCAGGTCGGGATCGACATAGGCCGAGATGATCAGGCGCGGCGCCCCGACCATTGCCGCGACGGCCAGGACCTGCGCGATCAGGCAGACGCTGAACACCGCGATCCCGGCGCGCGCCACGCCTTGGCGATCGCCCGCGCCATAGTGATAGCCGATGCGGATCGTGGCAGCTTGGCCGATGCCATAGGGAATTTGGAAAAAGGCGGCGGCGATCTGCAGCGCGATGGTGTGCGCGGCGAGCTCAGCCGCGCCGATGTTGCCCATCAGGTAGGCCGCCGAACCGAATAGCCCGCCTTCGGCCATGATGGTCAGCGCGATCGGAATGCCCAGCCGCACCATGGTCTTCAGCCGCTTCCATTCGGGGCGCCACAGGCGGCCCCAGATATAACAGCGCCGCATCCGCCGGTCGGTCTGGATGACAACGATATAGGCGATCATGGTCACGATGGCAGTGACAAGGCTCGACAGGGCTGACCCCGGCAGGCCGAGCGCGGGGAAGCCGAAATTGCCGAAGACCAGCGCGAAATTGCCGAGCACGTTGACGCCAATCGCCAGCGCCGTGATCATCGTGGCAAAGATCGGTCGGCCCATGGTCGAAACGAAGGTGCGCAGCACGTTGCTCATGATCATGAAGGGCAGGGCCAGGCTCATGATCGTCAGGAATTCCTGCGCCATGGCCGAGATCTTCGGGTCCTGCCCGGTCGCCAGCATGACCGTCAGGCCGAACTGGCAGACCACCATGCCCACCACCGCACACAGCAGGCTCAGCCACAGCGCCATGCGCATCGTGCGGCGCACTTCGCGCACCGAATGCTGCTTGCGGCCCAGTTCGGCTGCGATCAGCGGGGCGGCGGCGCCGGTCAGGCCCAGCAGACCCCAGTTGATCAGCATAAAGATCGACACGGCAAGGCTGGATGCCGCGAGCGCATCCTGCCCCAGCCGCGCGACGAAGATCACATCGCTGGCATAGACCGCCATCTGCAGCAGATTGGCAAGCGCCAGCGGCGCAGCAAGGCGCAGGGTTGCGCCAATCTCGGTGCGCAGGAGGGAAGGCGGGGCAGGCTCGCTCATCGGACGGGCCCAGATAGAGCCTGATTGCAAAAAGGGAAAGCCGACAGGCGGATTTTGCGCGCGTCAGGGCGTTGACGGCGGCGGATTGGCATCGCATGGCGCCGGGTGTCCCGCCCATGAAGGAACGTTTCGATGCGCCAGACTTTTGCCCCTGCCCTCCTGCTCCTGCTGTCTGCCTGCGGTGGCGGTGCGGAAAAGACCGAAGCGCCTGCTGAGCCCGCAGGTCAGGCCGAAGCGGGGACTCCTCCCGCTGCAACCGGCCCCAGCCTCGCTTTGGCCCCGGCAGCCTTCGCCCAGTGCGCCACGTGCCATGCGATCAAGCCCGGCGTGAACGCCGTCGGACCCAGCCTGTTCGCCGTCTATGGCCGCAAGGCCGCGACCGGCCCGGCCTATGCCTATTCGGAAGCCATGAAGGCTTCGGGCCTGACCTGGGATGATGCGACGCTCGACAGCTATCTGACCGCGCCGATGAAGCACGTTCCGGGCACCAAGATGACCTATGCGGGCATGGCCGATGCGGCCAAGCGCAAGGAAGTGATCGAGTTCCTCAAGACGCTGAAGTAAGCGGCCCGGCGCTTTGCTCGCGGCGGCCTGGTTCGCTTCGGGGAAGCGCCACGGGTAAACTCCGACCGGCGTGAACTGGCGGCTGCGTTCGCGTTCGCGCAGCGATGCCAGCGCGCCGCTCAGCGCCCGGGCGAGACGGGGCGAATCCTCGGCCAGTGCGATCATCGCGAGCACCGAAAAGGTCGCCAATGGCCGGCTGAAGCTGACATTGCTGATCATCAGGCCCGACGGCGGTTCGGAAAAGCCGTCCGAAATTTTTGTAGTAGGAAAGCCGGACGGCTTTTACGCACCGCCGGAAGGCGGACAAAAAAAGGGCGGCCCCGAGGGACCGCCCTTTCCTGAATGCAAGAAGCGAAGCTTACTTGACTTCGACCGTGCCGCCAGCGGCAACGATCTTGTTCTTGATTTCTTCGGCTTCAGCCTTGTTGACGCCTTCCTTGATCGCCTTCGGAGCGGCTTCCACCAGCGCCTTGGCTTCGGTGAGGCCCAGAGCGGTGATCGCACGGACTTCCTTGATGACGGCGATCTTGTTGCCGCCGTCGCCGGTCAGGATGACGTCGAATTCGGTCTGCTCTTCAGCAGCTTCGGCAGGCGCAGCGGCAGGGCCGGCTACGGCAACCGCAGCAGCGGCGGAAACGCCCCATGCTTCTTCCAGTGCCTTGGCAAGGTCAGCCGCCTCAAGGACGGTCAGCTTCGAAAGTTCTTCTACAAGCTTGGCGATGTCAGCCATGATGTTTCACTCCAATTGGTTGGGACCGGGTGCCCAGAGCGGGCTGCCCGGCAAAATCGTTGCACTGTCTTACGCGGCTTCTTTCGTGGCGTAGGCGCCAAAGACGCGCGCCAGCTTGGCCGCCGGAGCGGTTGCGAGCTGGGCGATCTTCGTTGCCGGTGCCTGAACGAGGCCAACAAGCTTTGCCCGAAGTTCGTCGAGCGAGGGCATCGAGGCGAGCGCCTTGACACCATCAGCATCCAGAATCATCGAACCCATCGCGCCGCCAACGATTTCCAACTTGTCGTTGGTCTTGGCGAATTCGACCGTGATCTTTGCTGCAGCAACCGGATCGACCGAAGTCGCCAGGGCTACGGGACCGGTGAGAAGCTCACTGATCCCTGCATAGTTCGTGTCTACGATGGCAAGCTTGGCAAGAGAGTTCTTGGAAACCTTGAACGATGCACCCGACTCACGCATCTTCACGCGCAGGGCCGTGGTCTGAGCCACGGTCATGCCAAGGTTGCGGGTGATGACCACCACGCCGACCTCGTTGAAGGTTGCGTTGAGCGAAGCGACCGAATCAGCTTTCTGCGAACGATCCATGCCTTACTCCTTCACACATGGCCGTACGGGAATTGTCCAAACAAGGACTGGCCCCGAACGGCCGGCTACGTTTGTCCATGCCAAAAATGGCACGGGCGAGTCCGTCGATGGGGGAAGGAGCCACGGAAAACCGTGGATTTGGCACCACACTCACCATGGAGCGAAGGGCCGGAGAATCTCTTTTCCCCGTCTAGGCTGCAAATTAAGAGGGGAACCCTCAGCAACTGTCTCGGACGGATGATCGGCAAGTGCGGATTGCTCTTGGCCTGCCGGTCAGGAGCGCGCCAATAGCAGCACGGGCGGCGAAGTCAACGAAAGCGTGAGTCTGGCCCTGAGTTGGACTTCAGCCTTCGTCCCACAGGACCAAGGCCACCTCGTCATGCCAGCCGCCCACGTCGAAGCTTTCGCCGGCCCGCGTTTCAAGCACTTCGGTCAGCGGGGTCCAGCACACGCCCCAATGGGCATCGCTGTCGCCGCCGGGCGCGTTTTCATAAGCCACGCCGCCGCCGAAGCCAATCCGCAGCCACTGTGCTATGCCGCCCACGCTGCCGCCGTGCGATTGCAGAGTGACGCTCGACTGGCGCTGGCTGGCTATGCCTTGCGAGAAATCGAAGTGGAACATCGACGCGGGATCGCTGCGCACGATGAAGCTGGGATCGCCATTCCGCACCGTGGGATGCAGCCGCGCGTGCGGGGTGAACAGCGAGAGGTCGACGCCTTCGATGTCGGAAAGGTCGGCGGGCTTTTGCGGATAGTCAGCCAACGCGACCATGATCTCGGCGCTTTCGGGCAGGATGATCGCGCCCGGCGCGCAAAGCTCGGCGCGCGCGTGATCAAGCGTCGGCAGGACATATTCGCCAAGTAGGTCATCGGCAAAGACTTCGGAGACGACGAGGTCCACCCCGCCGCCCAGATCCTGATTGCGGTCCAGCCGTGAGGAGTGCGTGGTAAAGATCGTGATCCGGTCCGACAGGCCGTTGGCCTCGACAATGGTGCGCGCCGTGGCGGCGAGCATGGCATTCGCCTCGCAGGCATAGACATGGGCGGCGCCGGCCTTGGCCGCCATGATCGCCAGCAATCCCGATCCGGTGCCGATGTCGAGCACGGTGCGCCCGCGCGCGCTGGCCTCAATCGCGGTGCGGTACGCGGCGTTGCGCGCCCGGTCGAGCAGCATGTCACGGTGGAAGCCGGGCATTTCGTACTGGAAGATGCGTCGGGCCACGGCGGCGAGCAGCGGATCGTCCGGCCGGTCACCCAGCGCCTCGATCGCCATGGTGCGCGCCTTGTCGCCGCGGCCGTTGTCGATCAGCGAACCGCCGATACGCAGCAGCTTTCCGGGGTGATCCTGCCTGTTCCAGGTCGCTGTATCGCCGGTCTTGTTGGAGGTCATTTCGGTTGTCATGAGTCCGCGCCTCCCCGGTATTTATACGACGTCCGGCAATCTATTCTTAACCATGTCATGCCAAATCCGCCTGTGCCAGCAATCAAGGAATTCGGGCGCTATGGATAGCACAGCAGTAGAAAGCAAACCCGGGAGCTGGCTGAGCCCCGCTTTTGCCGATCGCGCCGAGCAAGTGGCGATCGTTATTCTCTGGGCATTCCTGGCCTGGCGCGTCGACCTTTCGGACAATCCGTGGGCGCCGCTGTTGCTCCTTTCGGAATCGACCATTGCCTTCTTCACGCTGATCCGCCGGCCAACCACGCGCCTGTCGATGCGGCTTGGCGACTGGATGCTGGCCATGACCGCAACCTGCGCCGGCCTGCTGATCGTGCCGGGTTATGTCCTGTCGGAATCGCTGGTCACCGTGGGCGTGCTGCTGTTCATCGGCGGCAACCTGTTCCAGCTGTGGGCCAAGCTTGTGCTGCGCCGCTCGTTCGGGGTTGCCCCGGCCAACCGCGGCGTGAAGATTTCGGGCCCCTATAAATATGTCCGCCACCCGATGTACGTCGGCTATGGCATCGTTCACGTGTCGCTGCTGCTTTTGATGTTCATGCCGATCAACCTGCTGATCTACGCGATCGGCTGGTGGGCCCAGATCCTGCGCATCAAGGCCGAAGAGCGCGTCCTGTCGCAGGACCCAGCCTATAGTGAGTATATGACCAAGGTGAAGTGGCGGCTGATTCCCGGGGTGTTCTGAGAGTCTTTGCCGGTGCCGCAAGGAAAGGACGGATGGACTTTCCGCACCGCCGTGAGGCGCACGAAAAAAAGGGCGGCCCCGGTGGGGACCGCCCTTTTCCGTCTGACCGGGCCGGGGGACCAATGGCCCGGTCAGCCGGTATTCCGATTAATCCGCCTCAAAGCCCAGCAGGTCGCCCGGCTGGCAGTCCAGCACTTCGCAGATCGATTCCAGCGTCGAGAAGCGGATGGCCTTGGCCTTGCCGGTCTTGAGGATCGACAGGTTGGCGAGGGTAATGTCGACGCGTTCGGCCAGTTCGGTCAGCGTCATGCGGCGGGCGTGGAGCAGGTCGTCGAGCTTGACCACGATGCGGGTCCTTTCCGTCTGGGTGTCGTCTGCCATCACACGGTTCCTTCCAGCTCTTCGCGCATCTTCGCGCCTTCGCGGAACACGCGGGCAAGGATGAACAGGATCAGCGTGAGCAGGATGCCGCCAAGGCCGACGCCGAAGCCCAAGTCGTAATCATGGTGCCCTTTCGCGCCGTCGAGCTTGACGAGGTACGGCATGAACCATGCCGCCATTGCTCCGAGGCCGATGCCGAGGACATGACCGGCCACCGTGAGCCAGCCCATGCGGCTCAGCCGCTCCGCGTTCTGCAAGGCGAAGGGATCGCCCTGGCCGACCGTGGCAATGATGCCGCCAAGGTTCTTGAGGAAGCGGTAGCCGATCTGCAGCATCACGATGATCAGCGCGAAGGCGAGGACCGTCAGCGGGAAAGCCACATCGGGCGCACCGACCTGGGCGATCCGCTCATAAACCTCATTGCGGCCTACCGTGAGCAGGGCGCCGATGCCGATGGCTATGCCGATGCTGGCGATCATGATGATGATCTGGCCCAGGATCACCAGCAGACGCGCCGACTTGAGCAGCAGGTCGCTTTGCGTCTCTGTGGTCATGATGGTTGTCCCTTCAAACCTTGAGGTCAGGCGATGCCGGGGATCTGGATCGTCGGCAGCCACATGGCAGCGACAACGGCCAGCGAGGCGAGGATCGAAAGGGCTTGCGAGGTCTGGAAGCGGGTCATTGTTGTTCTCCGATATGGTCAATATCGATAATCAATATGGTGATTCGGGCATATTGTCAATCGATAATATCGAAAAACGATATTCTTCTTATCGTTTTGCGAAATTGCGCTCGAAACCGCCGCTTTCCGCCACTTCGCCCTCCCGGCCTTGGTTGACACTGGCGGACCCCCGCGCCTATACGCGCCCCTCGCTCGTTCGCTTCGAGCAAGGAGTTTCCATGCGCAGGGAGGCTCCACAGAAAGGAAGCGGCGGGTTTTCCATCTGACGCGACAGGCTGCAGGCCGTGGATACCCGATTCGGGAATCCGTGTGCCGTGCGGCCTTTTGTCGTCTCTGATCGGGCTCGCATCGGGCCTGAATTCAGGAAAGATGGTGCCATCACCTGCGTGTGGCAGATTTTTCCGCCGGACTTTTCCGGCAGCACTAGAGCAAAGAGGCAAGACACCCTCATGGCGAAGAAGCCCCAGTCCGCAGCACCCCGCGGCCAGTCCAAGCGGCGCATCCGCAAGATCTTCGGTGACATCCACGAAGTCGTGCAAATGCCCAACCTGATCGAGGTCCAACGCGAGAGCTATGAACAGTTCCTGCGTTCGAACCCGGCCACCGGCTATGTTTCGGGCCTGGAAAAGACGCTGCGGTCGGTCTTCCCGATCCGCGACTTCGCCGGCACCAGCGAACTGGACTTCGTTCACTACGAACTCGAAGACCCCAAGTACGACGTCACCGAATGCCGCCAGCGCGGCATCACCTATGCGGCGCCGATGAAGGTCACGCTGCGCCTGATCGTGTTCGAAGTGGACGCCGAAACGGAAACCCGTTCGGTCCTCGATATCAAGGAGCAGGACGTCTACATGGGTGACATGCCCCTGATGACGGAGAACGGCACCTTCTTCATCAATGGTACCGAACGCGTCATCGTTTCGCAGATGCACCGTTCGCCGGGCGTGCTGTTCGACCATGACCGCGGCAAGACGCACTCCTCGGGCAAGTACCTGTTTGCAGCCCGCGTGATCCCGTATCGCGGTTCGTGGCTCGATTTCGAATTCGACGCCAAGGACATCGTCAACGTCCGTATCGACCGCAAGCGCAAGCTGCCGGTCACCGCGCTGCTCCACGCGCTGGGCCTGGGCGACGAGGAAATCCTCAGCCACTTCTACCAGACGATCGTCTGGGAGCGCGGCGAAGGCGGCTGGCGCGTGCCTTTCTCTGCCGAACAATGGCGCGGCACCAAGCCGCAGTTTGACATCGTCGACGCCAAGTCGGGCGAAGTGATCTTCCCCGCCGGCACCAAGATCAGCCCGCGCGCTGCCAACAAGGCGGAAAAGGATGGCCTCGCCACCCTGCTCATCCCGACCGAGGAAGTGTTCGGCCGCTATGCCGCGCATGACCTGATCGACGAAAAGACTGGCCGCATCTGGATCGAAGCCGGCGAGGAAGTCTCGCCCGAGAACCTCGACGCGCTCGACAATGCAGGCATTGACCGCCTCGAACTGCTCGACATCGACCATGTTTCGACCGGCCCGTGGATCCGCAACACGCTGCTGGCCGACAAGTCGCCCGACCGTGACCACGCGCTGGCCGACATCTACCGCGTCATGCGCCCCGGTGAGCCGCCGACGCGCGAAACCGCCGAAGCCCTGTTCGAAGGCCTGTTCTTCGACGGCGAGCGCTATGACCTTTCGGCCGTGGGCCGCGTCAAGCTTAACATGCGTCTGCAGCTTGATGCCGAAGACACCGTCACCACCCTGCGCACCGAGGACATCCTCGCCGTGGTCAAGGAACTGGTGAACCTGAAGGACGGCAAGGGCGAAGTCGACGATATCGACAACCTCGGCAACCGCCGTGTCCGTTCGGTGGGCGAGCTGCTGGAAAACCAGTACCGCGTCGGCCTGCTGCGCATGGAACGCGCTGTCAAGGAACGCATGAGCTCGGTCGACGTGTCGACTGTCATGCCGAACGACCTGATCAACGCCAAGCCGGCCGTGGCCGCCGTGCGCGAGTTCTTCGGTTCCAGCCAGCTCTCGCAGTTCATGGATCAGACCAACCCGCTGTCGGAAGTCACCCACAAGCGCCGTGTCTCGGCGCTCGGACCGGGTGGTCTCACCCGTGAGCGCGCCGGCTTCGAAGTCCGCGACGTTCACCCGACGCACTATGGCCGCATCTGCCCGATTGAAACGCCGGAAGGCCCGAACATCGGTCTGATCAACTCGCTGTCGACCTTCGCCCGCGTCAACAAGTACGGCTTCATCGAAACCCCGTACCGCAAGGTCATCGACGGCAAGGTGACCTCGGAAGTCGTCTACCTTTCGGCGATGGAAGAGCAGAAGAACACCGTCGCGCAGGCCTCGGCCGAACTCAACGCCGACGGCTCCTTCGTTGACGAGCTGATCTCGGCCCGTGAAGCCGGCGAATTCGTCATGGCGCCGCGCGAGCATGTGACGCTGATGGACGTCAGCCCCAAGCAGCTGGTTTCGGTCGCCGCCTCGCTCATTCCGTTCCTGGAAAACGATGACGCCAACCGCGCGCTCATGGGTTCGAACATGCAGCGCCAGGCGGTGCCGCTGGTTCAGGCCGAAGCCCCGTTTGTCGGCACCGGCATGGAAGAAACCGTGGCCCGCGATTCGGGCGCTGCCATCGCAGCGCTCCGCGGCGGCATCGTCGATCAGGTCGACGCCACGCGTATCGTCATCCGCGCCTCGGGCGATATCGAACCCGGCCAGTCCGGCGTCGACATCTACCGCCTCCAGAAGTTCGAACGGTCCAACCAGTCGACCTGCATCAACCAGCGCCCGCTTGTGAAGGTGGGCGATGTGGTCGACGCCGGCGACATTCTGGCTGACGGTCCCTCGACCGAGCTGGGCGAACTCGCACTGGGCCGCAACAGCCTCGTCGCCTTCATGCCGTGGAATGGCTACAACTACGAAGACTCGATCCTGATCAGCGAGCGCATCGTCAAGGACGACGTGTTCACCTCGATCCACATCGATGACTTCGAAGTCATGGCCCGCGACACCAAGCTTGGGCCTGAAGACATCACCCGCGACATTCCCAACGTCGGCGAGGAAGCCCTGCGCAACCTCGACGAAGCGGGCATCGTCTACATCGGCGCCGAAGTGCACCCGGGTGACATCCTCGTCGGCAAGATCACGCCGAAGGGCGAAAGCCCGATGACGCCGGAAGAAAAGCTTCTGCGCGCCATCTTCGGTGAAAAGGCCAGCGACGTGCGCGACACCTCGCTGCGTCTGCCGCCGGGCGTTTCGGGCACGATCATCGACGTGCGCGTGTTCAACCGTCACGGCATCGAGATCGATGACCGTACCCGCGCGATCCAGAACGAGGAAATTGAACGCCTCGCCAAGGACCGCGAGGACGAACGCGGCATTCTCAACCGTGCCACCTACAACCGCCTGCGCGACATGCTGATCGGCCAGGTTGCCGCATCGGCGCCCAAGGGCTTCAAGAAGGGCGACACCATCGACGAGGAAAACCTCGCCGAAGTGGAACGTCACGAATGGTGGAAGTTCGCGGTCGCTGACGACCGCGTGCAGGGCCAGCTCGAAGCCGTGAAGGCCCAGTACGACGAGACGGTCAAGGCGATCCAGGAGAAGTTCGAGGACCGCAAGGAAAAGCTCGAACGCGGTGATGAACTCGCCCCGGGCGTGCTCAAGATGGTCAAGGTCTTCGTCGCGGTGAAGCGCAAGCTGCAGCCGGGTGACAAGATGGCCGGCCGTCACGGCAACAAGGGTGTCATCTCGCGGATCCTGCCGCAGGAAGACATGCCCTTCCTTGAAGACGGTACCCCGGTCGACATCGTGCTCAACCCGCTGGGCGTGCCGAGCCGCATGAACGTCGGACAGATCTTCGAAACCCATCTGGGCTGGGCCGCGCGCGGTCTTGGTCAGCAGGTTACCGAAGCGCTTGCCGCATGGCGCCATGCCAACCCGGATCCGGAAGCCATGGCTCCGCCGACCGCGCTGGTCGACAAGCTCAAGGAAATCTACGGCGAGACCTATCACGAACAGATCGACGCACGTTCGGTCGACGAAATCGTCGACATGGCGCAGCTGCTGAAGAACGGCGTGCCGATGGGCACCCCGGTATTCGACGGTGCCCGCGAAGCCGACGTCTCCGCCATGCTGGAAATGGCAGGGCTCGATACGTCCGGTCAGGTCACGCTGTATGACGGACGCACCGGTGACTCGTTCGACCGCAAGGTGACCGTGGGCTACATCTACATGCTGAAGCTCCACCACCTTGTTGACGACAAGATCCACGCACGTTCGATCGGGCCCTACTCGCTCGTCACCCAGCAGCCGCTGGGCGGCAAGGCGCAGTTCGGTGGTCAGCGCTTCGGCGAAATGGAGGTCTGGGCACTCCAGGCCTATGGCGCCGCCTATACCTTGCAGGAAATGCTCACAGTTAAGTCGGACGACGTTGTCGGACGCACCAAGGTCTATGAGGCCATCGTCAAGGGTGACGATACCTTCGAGGCGGGCATTCCCGAGAGCTTCAACGTTCTCGTCAAGGAAATGCGCTCGCTGGGTCTCAACGTGGACCTGTCCTCGCTGGCTGAAAGCGAAGACGACGACGGGCTCGCGGAGGCAGCGGAATAAGGCACACGGGCGGCCACCGCGCCGCCCCCAACCTTGCACCGCCCATAGAATTTCACCCGTAAGGGAAAAGAACCATGAACGATCTTACCAAGTTCACGAACCAGATGGCGAAGCCCGAAACCTTCGACCAGATCCAGATCGGCATCGCCAGCCCCGAGCGTATCCGCTCGTGGTCGTTCGGCGAAATCAAGAAGCCGGAAACGATCAACTATCGTACCTTCAAGCCCGAACGCGACGGCCTGTTCTGCGCCCGCATCTTCGGCCCGGTGAAGGACTACGAGTGCCTGTGCGGCAAGTACAAGCGCATGAAGTACAAGGGCGTCGTCTGCGAAAAGTGCGGTGTCGAAGTCACCGTGACCAAGGTCCGCCGCGAACGCATGGGCCACATCGAACTGGCCGCGCCGGTCGCGCACATCTGGTTCCTCAAGTCGCTGCCTTCGCGCATCGGCCTGCTGCTCGACATGCAGCTCAAGCAGCTTGAGCGTGTACTCTACTTCGAAAGCTACATCGTTACCGAGCCAGGCCTGACCCCGCTCGAGAAGTTCCAGCTGATCACCGAAGACGAGCTGTACGAATACCAGGACGAGTACGGCGAAGATGCCTTCTCGGCCGGCATCGGCGCCGAAGCGGTCAAGTTCATGCTCATGGACCTCGACCTCGTGCAGGAACGTCAGGACCTGCTTGACGAGCTCGCCGTCACCAAGAGCGAACTGAAGCCCAAGAAGATCATCAAGCGGCTCAAGGTCGTCGAAAGCTTCATCGATTCGGGCAACCGCCCCGAATGGATGATCCTTGACGTGATCCCGGTCATTCCGCCCGAACTGCGCCCGCTGGTGCCGCTTGACGGTGGCCGCTTCGCGACGTCGGATCTCAACGATCTCTATCGCCGCGTGATCAACCGCAACAACCGCCTGAAGCGCCTGATCGAGCTGCGCGCGCCGGACATCATCGTTCGCAACGAAAAGCGCATGCTGCAGGAAGCCGTTGACGCCCTGTTCGACAACGGCCGTCGCGGCCGCGTCATCACCGGTGCCAACAAGCGCCCGCTGAAGTCGCTGTCCGACATGCTCAAGGGCAAGCAGGGCCGCTTCCGTCAGAACCTGCTCGGCAAGCGCGTCGACTATTCGGGCCGTTCGGTCATCGTGACCGGGCCCGAACTCAAGCTGCACCAGTGCGGCCTGCCCAAGAAGATGGCGCTCGAACTGTTCAAGCCGTTCATCTACGCACGTCTCGATGCCAAGGGTCTGTCGATGACCCTGAAGCAGGCGAAGAAGTGGGTCGAAAAGGAACGCAAGGAAGTCTGGGACATCCTTGACGAAGTGATCCGCGAACACCCGGTGATGCTCAACCGCGCGCCTACGCTGCACCGTCTTGGTATTCAGGCGTTCGAGCCCGTGCTGATCGAAGGCAAGGCAATCCAGCTGCACCCGCTCGTCTGCTCGGCCTTCAACGCCGACTTCGACGGTGACCAGATGGCCGTCCACGTGCCGCTCTCGCTGGAAGCCCAGCTTGAAGCGCGCGTGCTGATGATGTCGACCAACAACATCCTCTCGCCCGCCAACGGCAAGCCGATCATCGTTCCTTCGCAGGACATGGTTCTCGGCCTGTACTACCTCTCGCTCGACCGCGAAGGTGAGCCGGGCCAGGGCATGATGCTGTCGGACATGGCCGAAGTGCACCAGGCGCTGGAAGTGAAGGCGGTGACGCTGCACTCCAAGATCATCGCCCGCGTGCCGCAGACCGGCGAGGACAAGGTGGAGCGCATGGTGCGCTATGAAACCACCCCGGGCCGTATGCTCATCGGCGAATGCCTGCCGAAGTCGCACACCGTTCCCTTCGACGTGGTCAACAAGGTGCTGACCAAGAAGGACATCGGCGACGTCATCGATCAGGTCTATCGCCACACCGGCCAGAAGGACACGGTGCTGTTCGCCGACGCCATCATGACGCTGGGCTTCCGCCACGCGTTCAAGGCGGGCATCTCGTTCGGCAAGGACGACATGATCATCCCTGACAGCAAGGATGAACTGATCGCCAGCACCAAGGAACTGGTTGCCGACTACGAGCAGCAGTACCAGGACGGCCTGATCACCCAGCAGGAAAAGTACAACAAGGTGATCGACGCCTGGAGCCGTTGCGGCGACCAGGTGGCCAACGCCATGATGGACGAAATTCGCGCTTCGCCGATCGATCCGGAAACGGGCCGCCAGAAGCCGATCAATTCGATCTACATGATGAGCCACTCGGGCGCGCGTGGTTCGCCAACCCAGATGAAGCAGCTCGCCGGTATGCGCGGCCTCATGGCCAAGCCGTCGGGCGAAATCATCGAGACGCCGATCATTTCGAACTTCAAGGAAGGCCTGACCGTTCTTGAATACTTCAACTCGACCCACGGCGCTCGTAAGGGCCTTGCGGATACCGCGTTGAAGACCGCAAACTCGGGTTATCTGACCCGCCGTCTCGTCGACGTGTCGCAGGACTGCGTTGTCGTCATCGACGATTGCGGTACCGAACGGGCGCTTGAAATGCGCGCGATCGTTCAGGGCGGCTCGGTTATTGCCTCGCTTGGCGAGCGTATCCTTGGCCGTACCCTGGCCGAAGACATCGTCGAAAAGGACGGTACGGTGATCATGCCCGGCGGTACGCTGCTGGACGAATCGGCGACAGCTGCGGTCGAAGCGACCGGTGTGCAGGCGGTGAAGATCCGCAGCCCGCTGATCTGCGAGGCCGAACAGGGCGTCTGCGCGACCTGCTATGGCCGTGACCTTGCCCGTGGTACTCCGGTGAACATCGGTGAAGCGGTCGGCGTTATCGCTGCCCAATCGATCGGTGAACCCGGCACCCAGCTGACCATGCGAACCTTCCACATCGGCGGCGCGGCGCAGGTCAACGAAACCTCGCACCTCGAAGCGATCAGCGACGGCACGGTCCAGTACCGTGACATCCCGACGATCGTCGATTCGCGTGGCCGCCTGCTCAGCCTTGCCCGTAACGGCGAGATCATTGTCATCGACAACGATGGCCGTGAACGCGCGATCCACCGCGTGCCTTACGGTACGCACCTGCTGCACAAGGATGGCGGCAAGGTGAAGGAAGGCGATCGTCTGGCCGAGTGGGATCCGTTCACCCTGCCGGTGATCACGGAAAAGCCGGGTATCGTGAAGTACCAGGACCTCATCGAAGGCCGCACCATGGAAGAGCGGAGCGACGAAGCGACCGGCATGAGCAGCCGCATCGTCACCGAAAACCGTTCGACCAGCCGGTCCAAGAAGGATGACCTGCGTCCGCGCATGACTCTGCTTGACGACCAGTCGGGCGAAGCGGCCCGCTATCTGCTCGCTCCCGGTACGACCCTTTCGGTCGAGGACGGCCAGAAGGTTGAAGCCGGTGACGTGCTTGCACGTGCCAGCCGCGAAGCTTCGAAGACGCGCGACATCACCGGCGGTCTGCCGCGTGTTGCCGAACTGTTCGAAGCCCGCATTCCCAAGGACAATGCGGTTATTGCCAAGACCTCGGGCCGGATCGAATTCGTCCGCGACTACAAGGCGAAGCGCAAGATTGCGATCATCCCTGAGGAAGGCGAACCGGTAGAATACCTGATCCCGAAGTCGAAGGTCATCGACGTTCAGGAAGGCGACTGGGTCAAGAAGGGCGACAACCTGATTTCAGGCTCGCCCAACCCGCACGATATTCTCGAAGTGCTCGGCGTCGAAGCGCTGGCCGAATATCTCTGCGCGGAAATCCAGGAAGTCTATCGCTTGCAGGGCGTGAAGATCAACGACAAGCACATCGAGGTGATCGTTCGCCAGATGCTGCAGAAGGTTGAGATCACCAACGGCGGCGACACCACCCTACTCGCCGGCGAACAGCTCGATTACGAGGAAATGAACGAATACAACGCCAAGCTGGCGCCGGGTCTTACGCCGGCCGTGGGCAAGCCGATCCTGCTCGGGATCACCAAGGCTTCGCTCCAGACGCGTTCGTTCATCTCGGCCGCTTCGTTCCAGGAAACCACCCGCGTGCTCACGCAGGCCGCGGTTGAAGGAAAGAAGGACTCGCTGATCGGTCTGAAGGAAAACGTGATCGTTGGCCGCCTGATCCCGGCCGGCACGGGTGCGGGCATGAACCGGCTTCGCGTTGCCGCCAGCAGCCGCGATGCAGCGCTTCGTGCCCAGTACCGCAAGCTCCAGGAATCGCTCATCGCGCCGCATACCGCAGCCGAAGAGCATGCCGCCGAGCTGGCCCAGGGCCCCGAAGCCGCAATCGGCGACGATCCGCTTGCAGCAGTCGAGGGTGAAACCCACGGCACCGACGCGGATGCCGGCGATTACCTGATCAAGGGTGATGAAGCCGCTGGCGAATAATAAGCAGCGGGTCCCGGCGAAAGCCGGGACCCGCTAGTCTCGCTGACACTTCACTGGCCGGAGCAATCCGGCCCGTGCCCCCGGACCAGATCCGGAACATCAAAAAGGCCCGCCGGAGCAATCCGGCGGGCCTTTTTGATGTGCATCGTACCGGCGGCCGGGCCGCCAGCGCCAGAGTTACCTGGTCAGAATTACTTCGTGGTGAACTGGCCGGCTTCGGCGCGGAAGTTTGCGCGGGCAAAGCTGCGGGCTTCGTTGGCGGTGCGGAACAGTTCGGTCTGCATCGTCGAATTGATCAGCGGATAGCCCTGCGAATTGTAGCGGGTCTCACGCACGGTCAGGCGATAGTGGCCTTCGCCGTCCTTGGCGATGAGGAACGGGTGTGAAGTTTCCTTCTTCATGGTCTGGCAGTCCTTTTCTGGACCGATGCCGGGATTTCAGGCCCGTTCGGCCTTTTCATTTTCAATGCGCAGGCGCTCGGCCTGCGTGGCTCCGCGCTGGTCAGCCAGCTTCTGCCAGGCAGCCTGCGATCGCAAGGCACGCTCGCGCTGGTGCGGCAAGGCGGCCGATACGGCGTCGCGGCCGCACTGCGCGGCCTGTTCGAGATAGAACGAGACGGTCTGTTGCACCACAGCGCCTAGCGACGCTTGCGTGCGGCTGGTCCGCCCGGAATACCGCCGCCGCCCGGACCCTTGTCACGGAACACGATGCGGCCCTTTTCAAGGTCGTAAGGGGTCAGTTCGACACGAACCCGATCGCCCACGACCGAGCGGATGCGGAATTTCCGCATCTTCCCGGCCGTGTAAGCGATGATCCGATGGTTGTTTTCAAGCATGACGCCGAAACGACCATCGGGGTAGATTTCATCGATCTGGCCTTCGAGGGTCAGTAGCTCCTCTTTGGCCATCAGCTTATGCTGCT
The DNA here is from genome assembly GCF_037572715.1 of Novosphingobium aquae. Lineage (NCBI taxonomy): Bacteria > Pseudomonadati > Pseudomonadota > Alphaproteobacteria > Sphingomonadales > Sphingomonadaceae > Novosphingobium > Novosphingobium aquae. The sequence goes on from NZ_JBBHJY010000008.1 coordinate 103,802, forward strand.
TCGATATTCACGGCAGAGGTCTTGCCGCGCTGATCGGTGTCCAGCTCGTACTTGACGCGCTGGTCCTTGTTCAGGGTCGACATGCCCGAACGCTCGACTGCGCTGATGTGGACGAAGTTGTCCGGAGCGCCGCCATCGGGAGCGATGAAGCCATAGCCTTTTTCAGTATTGAAGAATTTTACGGTGCCGATAGGCATAGGTAGTTCCTTTCTCGAACCAGTTTTTACCCCCGGCAGAGTGCCGCGGGCAGCGTAGAGGCGAGATAGGGAACAAAGAGCCGTAGGACCGATATATTCCGTCGCAGGCGACGTTAGCCCGCGCGCTATGGACCATTACCTGCGCTTTGGCAATGAAAACCGGGGCGGGGTGCTGGCCGGCCTGCGCTCAGGCGGCGCTCAGGCAGTTGGGGCAGGTGCGCGCTTGCGGGAAAACACAGTCATCGCGCGCTTCTCGATCAGGTGCCAGCTCACCCAGCCTAGCGCGCAGGCGATGGCAAAATCGAGCGCGATGCACAGCGCCAGAGGCATCGCCGGCCAGATTGCCAGCAGTATCTTCGACACGGGCCAGGCATAGAGGTAGACGCCGTAGGAAATGTCGGTCTTCGCGTTGATCCGGGTCAGCGGCCCATGCTGGACGCACAAGGCGATCGTCAACAGGACATAGCCGCCCAGCAAGGCAAAGGCGGGATCGGCCAGAGCCGGCTGGCACAGCTGGGGCACCAGCACGGCAAAAGCGAGCAGCGCGATCCATGGCTTGAAGGCGATCCGGTCACGGTAGAGGTAAAAAGTGGTGCCCACGAGGAACACCGCAGTCAGCCGCAGCGCATTCGCCGGCCCGGCAACCGGCACAGCCCAGACGATCCACGCCCGCGCCTCGGGCCAGGCGATGTGGCCGGCCAGAATCGCATTGCCTGCAAACAGCAGCACCGCTAGCAGCGGCACGCTTGCCCGCCAGCGAAAGGCACCGATCACCCCCAGCACGATGACCAGCAGATAGCAGCGGAACTCGTGCGCAATGGTCCACATTGATCCATTGATGCTGGCATAATGGGTCCCGGCGTAAGCACCGCGAATCTCGGGCCCGTTGAGCCAGAACGCACGCTCCAGCAGGTCTGGCACGGCTGCCGCAATCGCTGCCCATGAAACGCCCCCGATGGGCGCGGCAACCACCACGCAGAACAGGCTGGCGATCAGGAACGCGGGGTATATTCGCGCAATCCGCCGTGCGAGATAGGCGCGGATCGTTGGCTGGTTCTGGAAACTCGCGGCGATCAAGTAACCGCTGATCACGAAAAACCCGCTCACCGCCGCGCCGCCAAGCCCCATCGTACCGGTCAGCCAATAGAGCGGATCGCGTGACGGATTGCCGTCGATGATCTGCGGCACGTGGCTGACAATCACCAGCGAGGCGAGAACGAGCCGCAGGAAGCCCACGGCATTGGCTGGGCGCGCCGGGGGCGCAGCGGTCGGTGCAGGAATTTTGTCGGCGTGCTCGTTCATCGCGGGCGGACCATAGTGCGCCGCCTTGCCCCCGCAAGGCCGCCGCTTGCCCCGTGCTGAAAATCTGTAGATTGCAGCGCAGGGGCTTGGAGTTTAGGACTGCCCCATGGCCGATACCCTCAAGATCACGTTCGCCCAGCTCAACCAGTCTGTCGGCGATCTTGCCGGCAATGCCGCGCAGATGCTGGGGGTGCGGAAACGCGCTGCAGCCGCCGGTGCGGACCTGATCCTTTTTCCCGAACTGCACCTGATCGGTTATCCGCCCGAGGATCTGGTGCTCAAGCCGGCGCTGATCACCCGCGCGGCGGCGGAACTGGAGCGGCTGGCTTTGGCCACGGCCGATGGTGGGCCGGCGATGCTGGTCGGCTCGGTCTTCGTGGTCGATGGCGCGCTGCACAACGGGGTGGCGCTGCTTGACGAAGGCAAGGTCGCGGCGATCCGGCTCAAGCACGAATTGCCCAATTACGGCACTTTCGATGAAGTGCGCCTGTTCCAGCCCGGTCCGCTGCCCGAACCAATTCCGTTCCGCGGCGTGCTGATCGGCGTGCCGATCTGCGAGGACATCTGGCACCCCGATGTCTGCGATCACCTCGCCGATTTCGGTGCGGAGATCCTGCTTTGCCCGAACGGCAGCCCTTACGAGATCGACAAGGACGCGCTGCGCATTGATGGCGTAGCCAAGCGCCGTGCGGTCGATACCGGCCTGCCGATCGCTTACCTCAATCGCATCGGCGGGCAGGACGAATTGGTGTTTGACGGTGCGAGCTTCGTGATAAACGGCGATGGCAGCCTGGCGATCCAGATGGCCGACTGGGTCGAGCAGGAGGTCCACACCACCTGGCGGCGCGGCGAGGGCGGCTGGACCTGCGATAGGGGCGAAATCGCCGCGCTCGCCGATCATCCGGCGGACATATATTGCGCGATGGTGCTGGCCCTGCGCGATTACGTGGACCGCAACCGCTTCCCCGGCGTCGTGCTCGGCCTGTCGGGCGGGATCGACAGCGCGATCTGCGCCGCCATCGCCGCCGATGCGCTCGGCCCCGACCGCGTGTGGTGCGTGATGCTGCCGAGCCGGTTCACCAGTCAGCTCAGCCTTGACCTTGCCACTGAATGCGCGCGGATGATCGGCTGCCGTTATGACACGATTCCCATTGTCACTGCCGTCGATGCCTTTGACACCATGCTGGAGGGCACCTTTGCCGACAAGGACGTCGACATCACCGAGGAGAACGTCCAGTCACGCATCCGCGGGGTAACGCTGATGGCGCTGTCGAACAAGTTCGGGCCGATGCTGCTGACCACCGGCAACAAGAGCGAAATGAGCGTCGGCTATGCGACGATCTATGGCGACATGGCGGGCGGCTACAACCCGCTGAAGGACGCCTACAAGATGACTGTCTTCGCCATCAGTCAGTGGCGCAATAAGAACAAACCAGCCATCGGCCTTGGCCCGGACGGCCCGGTCATGCCCGAAGGTATCATCATCCGGCCGCCGTCTGCCGAACTGCGGCCCGACCAGAAGGATGAGGATTCGCTGCCGCCCTACAAGTTGCTCGATGGCATCCTGCTGGGTCTGGTGGAGCACGAAAAGTCAGTGGATCAACTAGTGGTCGAAGGGTTTGACCGCGATGTCGTGGTGCGGATCGAGCGGCTGCTCCACTTGGCCGAATACAAGCGGCGGCAGGCGCCTCCGGGCGTCAAGCTGGGCAGCCGCAATTTCGGGCGCGACCGGCGTTATCCGATCACGCATGCCTTCCGTTCGGCCTGATTGGGGCTGGGAATGCCGGACGATCCTGACGACCTGTCCCCGGTCGAGCGCCGCATTTACGGCCTTGATCGATCTCCGCCGCCGCCGCACCTTGATGCGCTGGGGCGGGAAATGGTCGAGCGGACAAAGCTGACCTTCAAGCTGTTCCGCCGCGATTTCGAAGCTGTCGGTTCGGTCGCCAGCGCGGCCTTTGTCGCCGGTGAGATCACGCGGCAGGATGCCAGCGACCTGTTCGTCGACCTCGGCCATGCTATCTCCTTGCCACTGACCGAGCGTTACCTCGCGCAAGGTGCCTGCGCGCGGTTGGCGGACTGGCTGCGCGCCCGTCCGGGTTTTGCCGAGCTTGACTGGCTGGCCCCGCGCAACCGCATGGCGATCGAGGGGTTGGTGGCACAGGGCGAGGCGGCGCTGGCGGTCCAGTTGCTGCGCCAGCACCTGCACAAGGCGATGACCGCCGCCCGCGCCCGCTGGCGCTATGTCGGGGCAGCGCTCAAGGCCATTGCAGCGGGCAAGCCGGTACCAACATGCGCGCAGGACATGGCCGAACGGATGCCGGCGGAACTGGACCTGATGCTGCTCGAGATTGCCGAATGCGAGCCATGGGTCACGGCCCACGGCGCGCCCAGCGATGCGCAGGTGCTGGCCGACATGCGCGACGATATTGCCCGGGCGCGCCGGCGACTGCCAGGCTAAGGCGGTTGGGCTAAGGCGTCAGGGTCAAATGGCCGGTGCGGGCGCAGTTCCCCCACCCTGCGGTAGCCTCCGCCACAGCGACGGGCGGCGGCGCGAAGCGATGCGGGCGAGCAGCAACGACAGCAGCGGCAGCCACAGCCAGTGGCTCAGCCATCCGATGACCTGGTGGAACAGCCGCGCCCGGCTGGCGGAAAATTCCTCGATCTTGACCAGTCGGGGCACGGCAAAGCGCAAGTGATCCCACTTGGCACTGGCGTGGGCACCGGGGAACATCGCCTGGCGACCGGCGAGGGCCATCAGTTCTTCCAGCTTGAACAGGCGCGATCGGTTGCGCTCGTTGGGGCCGCACGGATCGACAATATGCCATTCACCGTTGATCCACGGGGCTGTCATGAAATAGTCGGTCACTTCGACCGAGGCATAGGTTACCCTTATCCGGGTCATCGCCGCCTGGACGACGATGGCCTGCTGGCTACAGGCGGCGGCGCCGTGGCGGGCGATTTCTTCCGGCATGACAATAGCGTCAAGATCCGGATGGACCGTGCGCTGCCCGCCAGGCCAGCCAGTTCTCATTAAAGCCATAGCGCGAATAGCCGTGGTAGAAGCGGTAACGCACAACTTGTTCAAGCTGGTAGACCGCTTCCGTCGTGCCGGGGCGGCGCGCGCGCTGATGTGCTGCGCCGACGATCTTGCCCACCGTATTAAGCCCCGCGAGCGCGAGATCATAGGCTTCGGACGGTGTCTTCCATTCCGGATCAATTGCTGGCGGAGAAAGGCTGGCGGCAGTGCTCATTACAATCACGACTGCAGCGATGACATGGAAAATCTGCTCGTCGCGAAAATGCTGGTTTGGCCTCCCGGATATTGGCCGCCATGCTCGACAACATCTACCGTACAGAAGGGTCAGGACGTGTTGGTAGTGAGACGGATTGCACATGGCGCGGCTTTCGAGCAATTTTACCTATGGAATTCCATAATATGTCCGAAATCCGGCTGGCTGGAGCAAGCCCTCGGCGCTGACTGTTGCATCGAGAATGGGTGTTTTGCCTTGCCTGAACTAGCGTCTATAGGCGCGCCATGTCCGCCGTAGTCACCCGCTTCGCCCCCAGCCCGACCGGGCGCCTCCATGTCGGCAATGTGCGCACTGCGCTGCACAACTGGCTGCTGGCGCGGCAAGCGGGTGGGCGGTTCCTGCTGCGGATCGACGATACCGATGCGGCGCGTAGCCGCGAGGAGTACGTCGAGGCGATCCGCGCCGATCTGGCCTGGCTGGGCATCGTCCCCGATGGCGAAGAGCGCCAGTCCGCGCGGTTCGAACTTTACGAGGCCGAGTTTGCCAAGCTGGTCGCCTCGGGCTTGGTCTATCGCTGCTATGAAACCGCGCAGGAGCTTGACCTCAAGCGCAAGGTCCTGCTCGGGCGCGGCCTGCCGCCGATCTATGACCGCGCGGCGCTGGACCTGACCAAAGCCGACCATGCAGCCAGAGCGGCAGCGGGAGAGGCACCGCATTGGCGCTTTCTGCTGAACCGCAACCAGCCGATCGAATGGATCGACGGCATTCGCGGGCGGCAGCACTTCGACGCCGGCCAGATGTCCGACCCGGTGATCCGCCGCGCCGATGGTTCGTGGCTCTATATGCTCCCCAGCGTGATCGACGATATCGCCATGGGCGTGACGGATGTGCTGCGCGGCGAGGATCACGTGTCCAACACCGCGACGCAGGTGCAGATGTTCGCCGCTTTCGGTATCGACCCGCCGGCCTTTGCGCACGAGGCGCTGCTGGTGGGCAGCGAGGGCAAGCTATCCAAGCGGCTGGGATCGCTCGGCATGGAGGACCTGCGCGCTGAGGGCATCGAGCCGGAGGCCGTGCTTTCCATGCTGGCGCGGCTAGGCACGTCGCAGCCGGTCGAGCCGGTGCTTGACCGCGATCAGCTCGCCGCCACGTTCCAGCTCAACACCTTCGGCCGCGCACCGGCGCGATTCGACGAGGCGGAACTGGCGCGGCTCAACGCGCAGGTCGTCCACCGGCTGCCCTATGCGCAGGTGGCCGCCCGGTTACCGGCAGACATGGATGAAGCTGGCTGGCAGGCGGTACAGCCCAATCTGCCGACCGTGGCCGAGGCGGCGGACTGGTGGGCCGTGGTCAAGGGGCCGATTGCCGTGCCTCCGCTCGAGGCCGAGGATCGTGCGTTCCTTGCCGTCGCCGCCGATACACTCGCCGCGCAGGACTGGGGTGACAGCCCGTGGCAGGCGCTGACCGGGGTACTCAAGGAAGCGACGGCGCGCAAGGGCAAGGCCCTGTTCCTGCCGCTCCGGCTTGCGCTGACCGGGCGCGAACACGGACCTGACATGGGAGCGCTGCTGCCGCTGATCGGGCGGGATGAGGCGCTGGTCAGATTGCGGGCGGCGGCATCGAATTAATTACCGTCATCCCCGCGAAGGCGGGGATCCATCCACCTACCGAAGCGCACGGTCGCCTGACCTGATGCACCCCCGCCTGCGCGGGGGCGACTGAGCTTTCAGCTCGCCGACAAGTTTCCCTTGAAACAATCTATCTGCCGCAGTGCAACAAAAGGCATTTACATTGCGTGGACGTCTGGCTAGGTGCCCCACCATGTTCGTGAAGCCGATCATTACCATTACCAGCAAACCGACCGCCAATGCGGGAACGGTTGCCCTGGTGCTGGCCAAGTAAGGCTTTCACGGCAACCCGCCCCGCAAGAGCAGGCGGGGCTTCCAATCACGGATATACCAACCCTCGCGCTGCTCCCAGATATGGAGAAGTGATGATGGTATCCAAGTTCGCTCCCGGCCAGAAGCTCAACGTCGGCATTGTCGGCGCGACCGGGTTGGTCGGCTCGATGATCCGCGAAATCCTTGCCGAACGCAATTTCCCGCTCGCCTCGCTGCGCTTGTTTGCCTCGGCGCGCTCGGCGGGCAAGGTGCTGGACGGGGTGACGGTGGAAGACGCCGCGACCGCCGATTTCGCCGGCCTTGATGTCGTGCTGTTCTCTGCCGGTGGTTCCGCTTCGAAGGAACTCGCGCCCAAGGCGGCGGCGGCTGGTGCCATCGTTATCGACAATTCGTCGGCCTGGCGTTCGGACTCGGACGTGCCGCTGGTCGTTGCCGAAGTGAACCCCGAGGCGCTTGTCGATCTGCCCAAGGGCATCATTGCCAACCCCAATTGCACGACGATGGCGGCTATGCCGGTGCTCAAGGTGCTGCACGACGAGGCCGGCCTGTCGCGGCTGATCTGCTCGACCTATCAGGCGGTTTCGGGCGGCGGGCTGGAAGGCATCGATGTGCTGGCGCGGCAAGTTGCCCATGTGGGCGACAAGGCGGCGGCTCTGGCTCAGGGCGACACCGCGGCGATGCTGCCGGCGGCGGAAAAGTGGGCCGTGCCGATGGCGCACAATGTCGTGCCGCTGAACTATGTCTATGCCGAGGACGGCTATACCGAGGAAGAGATCAAGCTGCGCGACGAAAGCCGCAAGATCCTTAATCTGCCGGGCCTGCCGGTGTCGGGCACCTGCGTGCGCGTGCCGGTGTTCACCGGCCACTCGCTGTCAATTAATGCTGAGTTCGATCGCCCGATCAGCCCCGAACGCGCGCTCGAACTGCTGGAAAGCGCGCCGGGCGTGGTGGTGACCGAAGTGCCCAATCCGCTTGAGGCGACCGGCAAGGACCCGGTCTTCGTCGGCCGCGTGCGCCGCGATCCCACCGTTGAGCACGGTTTGGCGCTGTTCCTGTCGAACGACAACCTGCGCAAGGGCGCGGCGCTCAACGCGGTGCAGATTGCGGAAGTGCTGCTGGGGTAAGGGCGCGGTTTACTTGGGAGTGCGGAGGGGCGGGTGGCTTGGTCACTCGCCCTTTTTGCGTTTGGGGTGAGGGGAGAAGAGGGTCCACGCAGAGGCGCACAGAAGAAAGTGGCGGCGCAGAGGGATGGCGCCCAGCCGAAGGCTTAGAATTCTCATCGACCGCAGCCGACAGTGGAGCCGTTGGTTGGATAGAGCGGCTTTGCCGCCGACGCTACTCCCCTTCGTCCTCTGCGTCTCTGTGTGAACACCATCAACCCATCAGTGCTCAAACGAGAGACGGGGAACAGCCGAAGCTGCCCCCGCCCTCGGTGGAACTGTATTTGACTTAGAAGCCGAAAGTCAGACCAACGCGGTCTGCCGTCTTGCCGCCCTTGTTGAAGCCCGTGGCAACGGCGGCGTTCAGCGCGACGTTTTCGGACACGAGAGCGTTGAGCTGGAATGAACCGGCATAGGCGCGATCATAAGTGGCGACGTTTGCCGTCATCGAAACCTTCTTGTCCGGCAGGAACGGCGATCCGCCCTGGCGACTGCCAGTGCGGTCGATGCCGCAGCGTAGTTTTCAAGGGCGCCCAAGCGGTTGACCAGCGCGTTGAGGTTGGTCCCCAGCTCGGTGATTTGGTTCTGCAGGTTGGTATCCGCAGCGGCGCGGGCCGACGCTTCGGCATTGTCCGCAGCGATGCGGGCAGTTGCCTCGTTCGACACAGCCGTGATGCGGTTGGCGACTTCGGCGTTGAGGTTCGTCGTCAGCGTGGTGTCCGCAGCGGCGCGGGTGGCGGCTTCAGTGTTGATGTTGGTCTGAAGCGTGGCTTCAGCCGCCGTTGCACGGGTGACTTCAGCTGCCAGGTTGGTGGTCAGCGTGGCGTCAGCCGCAACGCGGGCTGCCGTTTCAGCATCGAGCCGGCCCTTGTTCACCGCATCGGTTGCTGCCGTGCCGGCAGCAACGTTGACAACGCGGCGTTCAGAGCTGGCAGCGCTGACCAAAACCGTGTTGGCGTCACCTGCAACCGAACCTGCGCCCAGTGCGACGCTGTTCGCGCGGCTCAATGCCGATCGCAACGGGGTGCCCACTCCCGGCGAATTCGCTGCGCTGGTGCAGGATCCGGGCAACCCCGATGATGACCCGCTTCGATGGCAACCGCGATCAGGTGATCACCATGGTCGAATACCGCGCCGCCACGCTCGCCAACTTCGACCGGCTTGATACCGACAAGGACGGCGTGCGGACCAGGGCGGAGATCAATGCCGTGCCGCCGCATGCGGTCGGCAGGTAACTCCCACTGGACTTGGGCCAAATCCTTCGCCATCGTCACGCCGGGCGCCGTTGGGAAGGAAGGAAAAGGTCTTATGACCCAACCCATCGACGCGCCTGCTTGGTCCGCACTCATGCTGGGGCTTGCCGCGATGTTTGCCGGCATCGGCGCGCTGCGCAAACCCGGAATCTGGCGCACCATGCTCGACGAGATCGAGGGATCGCCGACGCTGCAATTCGTCTGCGGGCTGCTCGAACTGCTGATCGGCACGCTCGTCTATCTCGCCAATCCGTGGGTCCCGGCGGATACCTTGGCCTGCGTGATGAAGGCGCTGGGCGGGCTGATGATTATCGAGGCGATCGCCATCCTCGGCTTCTGCGACCTCTACACCCAGTTCTGGCTGCGCAGCCTGACACATATGCACCGCGGCTGGGCCACGGCGACGATGCTGTTTGGCCTCGCGCTCAACGTGGCGGGAGCACTTCGATTCAATTAGGGCGGTTCAACTAGCCGCCAGATCGCGCATCATTCCCGACGAATAGGGCGCGATCAGCGGCTCTGCCCGTTTCCATTCGCCGCGCAGCCATGTCGTCCAGGCGCGCGGATCGGCGGGGAGGATCACCGGCATCCGCTCGATCCCTGCCTCGCGCAGCAGGGCGTTGGGCTCGCAGGTGAGCAGGGCGAAGCTGGCGATCTCGCTGTCCTTCCACACGCCCGCCATGGCGAACAGCGGTTGGTCCCCCATTGCTTGGTCAGCTGGCGCGAACCAGTGCTGGCGGCGGCGGCCGGTGGCGGGATCGTTGCGCCCCCAGGCCATGAAGGCGCTCGCCGGCACTAGGCATCGGAACTCGCTGTTCTTGAGGTTGCCCATCCAGAACGGACTGCCGGAATTGCGCACGGTGAGCACCAGCCGCGAGGGATCGCCTGCCGAAGGGGGCGGCGGCACGCCCCACAGGCGCGGGATCAGGCGGCGCGGCGGCTCGATATCCGGGCGCGGCCCTGCCACCTCCTCGCGCCCCGATGTGATGACCGGCGCAAAGGTATGCGGCGCGATCGTTCCGCCTGCCCAAGGATCCTTCCCCGCCCGCGCGGAAAAATGCGCGGCAATGGCCGGGGCGGCGGGGTTGAGGCGGTAGAGCGTGGGCATAGCCGGCGGACCATGGCGCAGCCGCTCCGGCAATGTCCATGCAGGGACGGGCGTTTTTGCCCCAAAGGACACGTTGCGTGGCGGCGATTGCGCCTTATCTGCACGGTGCGCCAATCCCCGGCGCGAACCGGAGACTTCGCCTCATGCCCCGTGTCTTTATCCCCGCGCTTGCCGCTTCGCTCCTCCTCGCCGCGCCCGCGCTGGCTCAGGAAGGCCGGCCCGCCGAACCAGAGGGCAAGTGGGCGGCGGACCGCGCTACCATCGGGCTCGGCGGCGGCATCGCGCCCGATTATTCGGGTTCGGACGATTACGAATTCCAGCCGGGCGGCATCGTACAGGGCTCGGTCTCGGGCTTCAGCTTTGCCATGCGTGGCACCAACCTTTACGTCGATCTTGCCCGCGAAGGGCGCGGCGCGGATATTGACGTGATCGCCGGGCCGGTGGTGCAGGTGCGGCTCGAACGCACCGGCGCGGTCAAGGATGCGCGCGTTACGGCGCTGGGTGAACTGGACGCAGCGTTCGAGGCAGGCGGCTATTTCGGCCTTGGCAAGCGCGGCATATTTTCCCGCTTTGACGAGGTCTCGGCTGATGTCACGCTGGTCCACGATGTCGGCAAGGTGCACAAGAGCTACGTCATCCGCCCCTCGATCGGCTACCAGACCCTGCTAGGCAAGCGGACCTTCACCCAGCTGCGCGCCTCGGCCGATTTTGTCGGCAAGGGCTTTGCCCGGACCTATTACGATGTCCCGGCCGGCAGCCTGCTCCCCGCTTACACGACCAATGGCGGCGGGCTGGAGAGCGTCGGGCTGACCGCGCTTGCCACCCACGGGCTTGGCCGCGACCCCCGCCGCGGCTGGAGCCTGTTCGCGCTCGGCGGCTGGTCGCGCATCACGGGCAAGTTCGCGCGCTCGCCGATTGTCTCGGTCGCCGGCGATGCGGACCAGTTCCGCCTGATCGGCGGACTGGGCTATACCTTCTGACGCCGCTTAGAGCGCGTTGACCGGCAGTTTCAGGTAGGTTTTGCCGTTGGCCTCTGCCGGCGGCATGGCCCCGGCGCGGATGTTGACTTGCAAGGACGGCAAGATGAGCGCCGGTGCTTCCAGCAGGGCATTGCGCGCCTCGCGCTGCGCCACGAAATCGGCTTCGCTCACCCCGGCGTGGATATGGACGTTGTCGGCGTTCTGCTCGGCCACGCTGGTTTCAAAAGCGTAGTCGCTGCGGCCCGCAGGCAGGTAATCGTGGCCGACAAACATGCGCGTCTCTGCTGGCAGGGCGAGGATCTTGCGGATCGAGGCGTAGAGCGCATGGGCACTGCCGCCGGGAAAGTCGCTCCGCGCCGTGCCATAGTCCGGCATGAACAGGGTATCGCCGACGAAGGCCGCATCGCCGATCAGGTAGGTCACGCAGGCCGGGGTATGGCCCGGCGTGTGCATCACGCGGATGGCAAGCGTGCCCAGCGGCAGTTCCTCGCCTTCATCGATCAGACGGTCGAACTGGCTGCCATCGGGCGTCACATCGTCGGCGCCGAACAACGGGGCGAAAGCCTTTTGAACGGCGGTTATGTGCCGACCGATGACAATCGGCGCGCCGGTCTGCTCGCGCAGGTAATGCGCGGCGGACAAGTGATCGGCATGGGCGTGGGTTTCCAGCAGCCAGTCAAGCGTCAGGCCTTCACGCGCCACATAGGCCAGCAGCGCGTCCGCGGACTTGGTGGAAGTGCGGGCATTGCGCGGGCTGTAATCCAGCACGGGATCGATGATCGCCGCGCGCCGGGTGGCCGGATCGTGGACCACGTAAGTGGCGGTGAAGGTGGCGGGGTCGAAGAAGCCTTCGACATGGGGGGCATTGGCAGTTGCGGCGGACATGAACTGTCTCCTCGCAACAGATATTAGCACTTGCTAATTTAGAATCAAGCCATATAATTCAATCCATGTTCGACCTCATCCAACTCAACCTCGCCCAGTTCGAAAACAGTGCGGGACGCGCTGCCGCCCTGCTCAAGTTGCTCGGAAACGAAAAGCGTCTGATGGTTCTGTGCCAGCTTTCCGAGGGGGAGCTCTCGGTCACCGAGCTGCAGATGCGCATCGGCCTTTCCCAGTCGGCGCTGTCGCAGCACCTCGCCCTGCTGCGCGAGCACGGCGCGGTGACCACCCGGCGGGAGGGACAGATGATCTTTTACCGAATTGCCGACCCGGCCGTGATGCGGATGATCGAGACGCTGGCTGAGCTGTTCTGCCCGCCTGAAATCAGGGCCTGAGGCTATGGGCTGGGAACCGCTCCTCCTCGCCGGCCTGGGCGGCGCTCTGATCGGCCTGCTGCTGACTCTGTTCGGCGGCGGCGGATCGGTGCTGGCAACGCCGTGGCTGATCTATGTCGTCGGTCTGGCAGATGTTCACGCCGCCATCGGCACTTCGGCGGCGGCGGTGGCGGTGAACGCCGCGACCGGCCTTGCCGCGCAGGCGAGGTCAGGGCGGGTGAAGTGGCCCTGCGCCAGCGTTTTCGCCTTGTCCGGCCTCGCCGGGGCGCTTGGCGGAGCACAGCTGGCCAAGCAGGTTGATGGTCAGGCGCTATTGTTCTGGTTCGCGCTCGCCATGATCGCGATTGCCCTGTCGATGCTGCTGGCGAAAAAGGGCGTGGGCGATCCCGGTGTCCACCTGACCGGGCCGATGGTGTTCAAGCTGGCCCCTGTCGGTCTGCTCACCGGCCTGGCCGCGGGGTTCTTCGGCATCGGCGGCGGCTTCCTGATCGCCCCGGGCCTGATGGCCTCGACCGGCATGACGCTGGCCAATGCCGGGGCAAGCTCGCTGGTTTCGGTCACTCTGTTCGGCACGGCCACTTCGGCCAGCTACGCCGCATCGGGCCAGATCGACTGGCCGCTGTTCGGCGCGCTGGTGGCGGGCGGAGCGGTTGGCACGCTCGCCGCCCTGCCGCTGGCGAAGCGACTGGAGAGCCGGGTGAAACTCGCCCGCACGGCCTTTGCCGTGATGGTCATCGCCGTGGCCTTGTTCATCTTGCTGAAGTGAGCTTGCCCCTTTCGGGCACCTCCCCTAATGTCGCGCCATCCCCGGGGAGTCGTGTGACTGAGAGGGGCTGGTAACGCAGCCCGACCCGTTGAACCTGAACCCGTTAGCACGGGCGGAGGGAAGGGTTGTCGCATCCCGCGCGCGCCCGGCCTTTCGTCCAAGAAGGACTTCGCATGGCCGACATCAACAGCAAGCTCGAAATAGGTGTGACCACGGGGCCGATCCGCGGATCGAAGAAGATCCACGTCGGACCCCTCGGCGTCGCCATGCGCGAGATTTACCTTGAGCCGACCAGCGGTGAACCGCCGGTGCGGGTCTACGACACCTCGGGGCCGTACACCGACACTGCCGCTACGATCGACATCGCCGCCGGTCTGCCCGAGGTCCGCGCCGCCTGGATTCGCGGGCGCGGCGATGTGGAGGAAGTGACCCAGCGCGAGGTCAAGCCCGAGGATAACGGCCAGCTCGGCCCGGACCGTTCCGGTGGCGTGCCTGCCTTCCCGAATGTCCGCCGCCAGGTCCTGCGCGCCAAGGCTGGCGCCAACGTCAGCCAGATGCATTACGCCCGCAAGGGCATCATCACGCCCGAGATGGAATATGTCGCCGTGCGCGAAAACCTCGGGCGCGAAATGCTCAAGGAGTATAAGCGCGACGGTGACAGCTACGGCGCCGCGATCCCCGACTATGTCACCCCGGAATTCGTCCGCGATGAAGTCGCCCGGGGCCGCGCGATCATCCCCAGCAACATCAACCACCCCGAGAGCGAGCCGATGGCGATCGGGCGCAATTTCCTCGTCAAGATCAACGCCAACATCGGCAACTCGGCGGTAGCTTCGGACGTGGCCAGCGAAGTCGACAAGATGGTCTGGTCGATCCGGTGGGGCGCGGATACGGTCATGGACCTCTCGACGGGGCGCAACATCCACGACACCCGCGAATGGATCCTGCGCAACAGCCCCGTCCCCATCGGCACCGTGCCGATCTATCAGGCGCTGGAAAAGGTCGGCGGCGTGGCCGAGGACCTCAACTGGGAGATCTTCCGCGATACCCTGATTGAACAGGCCGAACAGGGCGTCGATTACTTCACCATCCACGCCGGCGTGCGCCTGCCCTACATCCCGCTGGCGGCCAAGCGGATGACCGGCATCGTCAGCCGCGGCGGCTCGATCATGGCCAAGTGGTGCCTCGCGCATCACAAGGAATCGTTCCTCTACGAACGCTTCGACGAGATTACCGAGATCATGAAGGCCTACGACGTCGCCTACTCGCTTGGAGACGGCCTGCGCCCCGGATCGATCTATGACGCCAACGACGAAGCCCAGTTCGCCGAACTCTACACCCTTGGCGAGCTGACCAAGCGCGCCTGGGCGGAAGACGTGCAGGTGATGATCGAAGGCCCCGGCCACGTGCCGATGCACAAGATAAAGGAGAACATGGACAAGCAGCTCGAAGCTTGCGGCGAGGCTCCGTTCTACACGCTCGGGCCGCTGGTTACCGACATTGCGCCGGGTTACGACCACATCACCAGCGGCATCGGCGCGGCGCAGATCGGCTGGTACGGCACGGCGATGCTTTGCTACGTCACGCCCAAGGAACACCTTGGCCTGCCCGACCGTGACGACGTCAAGGTTGGTGTGGTCACCTACAAGCTCGCCGCCCACGCGGCTGACCTTGCCAAGGGGCACCCTGCCGCGCAAGTGCGTGATGACGCGCTGAGCAAGGCGCGCTTCGAATTCCGCTGGCGTGACCAGTTCAACCTCAGCCTCGATCCCGACACCGCAGAGCAGTACCACGACCAGACGCTCCCGGCCGAAGGCGCCAAGTCGGCACACTTCTGCTCGATGTGCGGGCCGAAATTCTGCTCGATGAAGATCAGTCAGGAAGTCCGCGAATTCGCCAAGCTGCAAAACCAGGACAGCGCCGCCTTCATCGCCACCGAAGATGCCGAAAAGGGCATGGCCGAAGCCGAGATGTCTCAAGAGGACATCGACGCGGGCTATGCCCAAATGAGCAAGGCCTATGACGAAGGCGGCCGCGAACTCTACATCGGTGCGGGGGACCGCGAGCATGACTGAGTCGACCACCGACTGGCGCGCCGTCACCCTGGACCGCGTCCGCGCAGCTATCCTCGCCGCCGATCCTGCGGTTACCGAGGAGATCAAGTGGCGTAAGCCGAGCAACCCGGCGGGCGTGCCCACCTGGTCGCACGGCGGGCTGATCTGCACGGGCGAGACCTACAAAGACAAGGTTAAGCTCACCTTCGCGCGCGGCGCCAAGCTGTCCGATCCCGCCGGTTTGTTCGGCCCCGCCAAGGACACCGGCACCCGCCGCGCGATAGACCTGAAGGAAGGTGACACGCTTGACGAGGCAGCCTTCGCCGCGCTCATCCACGATGCCATCGCGCACAACGCGGGGCGCGATTACGTGCCGCCGGAGAAGCCGCGCAAGTGAGGCGGGGCGGCTGATGGCAGAACCGGCGGACAAGCAGGGCCACGGCCAGCCGGGCGCGGGCAGACAGCTGACCAAGTTCGCCTGCCTCGATTGTCATAGCGTGTTCAAGCGGCCCGTCGCTGACATCGGCAAGCGCAACGTGCCGCGCCCGAGCGAGGTGCGCCGCTGCCCCTCGTGCGGTAGCGACGCCAACCTGATGAGCAGCGATTTCCGCTTTCCGCCCAAGTCCGATGCCAAGGGCTGGGCCGTGGTAGCCGCGCTCACCCGCGCCGGGCTGCCCTATTTCCGCATCTATGAAGACATGCCGCTGACGGCTTTAGGCCACCCCTCGCAGCTGCCAAAGGGCATTTTTAGCCCCAAGTACCGGGTCGGCCCAAGGCCCGAAACCATGGCCGAAGCCAAAGCGTTCATCGCCCGCCACCGTGATAAGGCCATGCCCTTTGTGCGCACGGAGCCGTGACGGACACTTCAGCTCCGGGTGCTGCACTGACCCGCACGCGTACAATCACTAGCGACTCTGGCCTTTTGGCGTTATAACTTCCGTATGAACGCCACGCTCAAGATCACCAAGATCGGCAATTCCGCCGGGGTTATCCTGTCCAAGGAATTGCTTGCTCACCTTAATGCACAGGTGGGGGACAAGGTCGAAGTGGTGCGTACTTCGCGCGGGCTTGAGATCCGGCCCGTGAACCTCGACTTGGAGAAGCAGTTGGGGGCCGCAAAGGAAGTCATGGCAAGGCGGCACCGGGCGCTGCAGGCGCTTGCTGATCAAATCATGGATGAAGACCGCGAAATTCTGAAGGCCTTGGCCAAGTCCTGAATCCGTCATCTCCGCGGTGGCGGGGATCCATCTGGGCGTGCCTTTGGACGCTGGTCTCGGTTTGATGGATTGAGGGCGGATGGGCCCCCGCCTGCGCGGGGGCGACGGTAGGGGGCAGTGCCGCCAGAATTCCAAGGTTGCGGAAGCACCATCGGACGCTTCGCTTATGCCGCCAGCAATTCCCTTACGGCGCCTGAATCACCTCAACGATCCCGTCGCCCGCCATAATCACCGGGTTCTCCCAGAAGCCCAGCGTCTCTTCGCCACGCACCAGTTTGAGCGCTACGCTTCCAGTGATCTGGTCGAGGCGCTGACCGATTTCCGCCGGGCGCGCCGGGCGTTCGCGGAGCAGCAGGCCGTGGTCGGCTGATGCGAGGTCGGCGAGGGTGTCGACCGCGTGGCGGTCGGCGGCGGCGCGAGCGAGCATGTGGCCCCCCATGCGGATTGGATTGAGCACGACATTGGCTCCGGCCTGGGCGAGGAGGTCCTCGTTCTCTTCCAGCCGGGCAGTCGCGCTGATCTGCACGTGCGGATTAAGCTGGCGGGCCGACAGGACGACCAGTGCGGTCGCATCGTCGCGGCTGGTGGAAACCAGCACGGCGCAGGCCGTGCCGATACGCGCCGCCTTGAGCACCGAATTGTGCGTCGCATCGCCCTCGATGGCGCTGAAGCCTTCGGCTGTGGCGGCAGCGATCCGCAGGGGATCGGGATCGACGATGACGATGGAATCGGCCTTCGCACCCCCGGCAACCAGCTCGCGCGCGGCGAAGGTTCCGCCGGCGCCATAGCCGCAGATGATGGTGTGGTTCTTCAAGGAATTGCGGATCATGGCGGAACGTATCCTGTCGATCGAATTACGGAAGACGAAATCGTAGGCCGTGCCAAGGAAGATCAGCCAGACGAAGACCCGGATCGGCGTGACAACGAACGATTCGAACAGCTTGGCTTGATCGCTGATCGGCACGATATCGCCGTAACCGACCGTGGTGATGGTTATCGTGGTGAAATAGATCGCATCGATGAAGCTGATCTGGCCATCGATATTGTCGCGCAGCCCGTCACGGTCAAACCAATGCACGGCAAGCGCCACGCCCATCAGCGCGAGGACGAGCGCGACTCGCACCAGCAGGGACTGCCACGGCCGCAAGGAAGCGCGGCGGCGCAGGGGGTGGAACCGGTCAGCCTTCTCCAGGCTTAATCTGCGTTGGGCGGCGGCGGCGCGAAGCGACATGGCGGCGTGATGGGCAATCCGGCGGCAAAACGCAATCATGCGCCGCCTGCGACCATCTGCCCATTTTCCTACACCCGATCGCTTGCGGTATCATCACCCGATGCCCCTGATACCTCCCCCGCCGCGTGCCGCCCCTTCACGCCCCACCAGCAAAACGCCTGCGCCATGCCACTGGACGCGCAAAACCATGCTCGCCATTATATCCGCCCTGGCCGAGGATGGGTCGGTCGCGGCGGCTGCGCGGGCCGTGGGGATGAACCGCAATTCTGCCTACCGTCTACGCGCGCGGATGGGGCCGGCATTTGGCGAAGCGTAGGACAGGGTGCTGGTGATCGGGCGCCGTAAGCGGCTTTCGAGGGGGCAAAGGTGACACTTCTTCCTGGGGTGTGTCCAATGTGTCCAGTCCATGTGTCACCTTGTGCGGCGGAGGCTTATTCCTGCCTCGGGGGAACAGGCCGGCCAGCGGGGAGTTTGGGCAGGCATGAGCCGGATCTTCGCATTACTCGCCCTTTCCCCCATCGTTGCCATTACCTCACTCGGAGCCTGCTCCGGCCAGCGGTCGGACAGCGAACCGACGTCCGAGGCGGCGAATGCTTCGGGGGCTTCGGCCCAGTCCGCGCTCGATGCGGTGGTTTCGCCCACGGCTGCCGTCCAATTCGGCGATGCCGCCGGGCCGGGAGCGGGCGGCCGGGTGCTGACGCTGAGCGGGCTGGGCACGTTGCTGTTTGACCAGGCGCCTCCCGGTGACGGTCCCTGGAGCGAGCGCGGGGCGCAGGCGTCCGATACGTGCCGGGTGATTACCTCGGCCGACTATCCCGGCGTCTATGCCATCACCGAAGGTGGCAAGGTGCGCCGCATTACGGCTGGCGCAAGCTCGAATGTGACGTCGATCGAGGGCATCGGCGTGGGATCGACCCGCGCGCAGGTGAACGATGCCTTCCCGGGCTTCCAAGAGACGCCGCACAAGTATGTTGCAGGGGCCAAGTACCTGACCACGCCCGGCGCGGAAAACGGCCGGCCGGCGGTGCGCCTTGAAATGAGCCCGCAAGGCAAAGTGACGGCGATACATATCGGCATGATGCCGACGCTCGGCTATGTCGAGGCTTGTTCCTGACGCTAACTGCGCAGAATTAATGGGGAACCTTGAAGGCGGCGTGCTAGACCGCCCGAGGGAATGAGGATGCGACTGACGGGCACTGTAACAGGAGCCGACGCATGTCACGCAAGCCCGATACCCCGCAGATTTCCGACTGGATGAGCCTTGCTGGCCAGAGCTGGATGCTGTGGGGCGAGGCCGCCTCGGTGATCTGGCTACGCTCGCTGAAACTCGCCGGCGGCGGTGCCTCGGCGCGGAGTGAGGCGGTGCGGATGGTCTCGGAAAAGGTCGCTTCGCAGGTTGAGATTGGCATGGCGATGATGACCAACCCGATGCAGGGCCCGGAAGCGGCAGCGCGGGCATCGTTGCAGCACTACCGCTCGAAGGTGCGCTCGAACCGCAGGCGGCTGTCGAAGTAATGCGCGGCTGATTCGCTGCGGTGAAACGAGGCTGGCGCGGGCCGGTGGTTTGGGTTGAAGTGCGTAATCCTTGCGGGCAAATGAACCCCGCCTAAACACACGATGAATGAGGGGCGTTCACTTTTGCAACGATAGAAAACTGTGCCTTTTCATATATTTCAAATTAAATCGATTCATCCGCTTGCACCGTTCGGCTCGTCTCTAAATGCCACTGTCAAGGTTTCAATCACGGCCGGCGATGGCCAGCTTGACTGCATGACGAAACTAGACCCCACTACTTCGCCCCTCGCCCTCGCCGCGATCCTTGCAGCCAGCGCGATCCCGTTCACCGCCGCCTCGGCCCAGGAGGCCGCAGCACCTGCACCGGCCCCGGTAATCGTCCTGCCGCCGGTAGACGCAGTGCCCGCCGCTCCGGCCCCGGCACCGGTCATCGTCCTTCCCGACGTGACGACTCCGCCGGCCGCCGCGCAGTCCGCGCCAGAGCCGGCCGCCTCGCCGAACGCCCGCACCGAACCGCGCGCTGCGACTAGGACGACCACCCGTTCCAGCAACCGCACCACCGAACCTTCCTCCCCCTCGGCGGTTGCTGGTCCTGCCGCGTCCGAACCGTCGACGATCGTCCCTCCCGTCACGATTCCGGACGCGGCCACCGCTCCGATCGGGGCGCCGGTTACGGCTGACCCGGCTCCGGTCGCCGAAGCGCCCGTCGCTCCGGCTGAGGACAATGGCTGGCTGATTCCGCTCGCGCTGGGCGGCATGGCCCTCGGCGGCGGCATCGCTTACGCCGCAACCGCTGGCAAACGCCGCCGCAAGATCCAGCCGGCTGATGCGGCGGTCTACCGCGGGACCCGCAATGAAGCCCGCGCGCCGCTGGCGACCAGTTCGTTCGCCGCGACTATCGCCGGTGCGGACGCCCGCCGCCAAGCCAATCCAGAGGTCGTCCCGGCTGGCACGCCGACTTATGCCGCCGATGGTCCTGCCGGGGCGACACCTGCCGCCGCTCGCCAGTTCAATGAGCCGGCACGCATTCCTGCCGGCCCGGTTCCCACTGGTGCCGAGCGTCAGGCCTTGATCGAACGGATGGTCGCCGCCGCGCCGGATGCGTCTAACCCATTCCATTCGCGCAAAAGCCGCCGCAAGCGCGCCCGGATCATGCTGGCCTCGGCAGAGCATCGCCAGCGCACGGCGGCTACGGAGCCGTTCGACTTCCGCAACTACGCTCCGTTCAGCCAGCAGGAAGCTGGCCGGACGGTCGGCCAGCAGACCAGCCGCATAAAGGAGAGCGTGAATTAAGCCTTCCAAGCCACTGTTCCCCGGCGACGGGGTAGTGGGCGAGGCGGTCCGCACCGGTTCGATCCGGAGCGGGCCGCCTCATCACGTCAGGCACGGCGGAACAATCCGCACCTTGCAGGGTTACATGAAGCGGGAGGGGTTGCTCAATGGAGTTGCTCCCATGTTCAGATCGCTGTCACTTCCGATTGCCCTCGCCTCTGTGACGCTGCTCGGCGGCTGCGCGACTTATGACGATGGCTACCGTTCGAGCCGCAGTGCCAATGACTGGGGCTATTATGATCGCAGCTCCTACGACCGTTATGGCCGCTATGACTGGAATAATGCCGATCCGTCCTACAACGGCTATTACGCCGACCGTTATTACCGCGCTGATCGCCGCTATCGCACCCGCACGCTTAGTTCTGACGACCGCGTCTATCGCGGGCAGGACGGGCGATATTACTGCCGCCGCAGCGACGGGACGACCGGGCTGATCATCGGCGGAATTGCCGGCGGCGTGCTGGGCAACATCATCGCACCGGGCGATTCCAAGACCCTTGGCACTGTGCTGGGCGCGATCGGCGGCGCTGCTGCCGGCGCCGCTATCGACAGCCGCAACGTGCGCTGCAACTGAAGACAGGCGCCCCCCCCCGGGAGCGTTCAGCGCTTGCGGACGAATTCGGCGCGCAAGACCAGGCCTTTGATGCCAGGATACCTGCAGTCGATTTCCTGGGCGTCGCCGGTCAGGCGGATCGAGGGAATGACCGTGCCTTGTTTCAGGGTCTGGCCAGCACCCTTGACCGTCAGGTCCTTGATTAACGTTACCGAATCGCCATCGGCGAGGACGTTGCCCACCGCATCACGGACTTCCACCGTATCAGCGGAGGCTCGCTTGGCGGCAAGCTCGGACGACGGCATCCATTCGCCGCTGTCGTCGTCATAGACGTAGTCATCATCGCTCATCGCGTCAGCCCATCCTGGTCCAGAGGATTGCCACCCAGACGGCGGCAGTCAGTATGCCGCCGGCGATGGTCGCATGGATCGCCCGGGTCAAGAGCCGCGCCTGTGCATCGATCGAGCGGATGAAGGCGGCGTAGAGCCGGGTGCGCAGAGCCTCGCCGTCCATGTCATCGGCATCAAACTCCTCCCCGAGCAGCATGGCGGACAGGACGTACCAGCAAGATAAGACCAGCGGCAGCAGTCCCACGAGGCTCGCGAGCGTTAGCAGCGGCTGGCTGACGGCATCAAGGCTGAGCGGAGCGCCGGGGCTCGCCGATACCGGGTGCGTGCCGATGGTGATCAGTAGGGCGTTGAAGGCCAGCATCGCACCCAGCCGCACCGATAAGTCGAGATCGCGATTCTCGAGGAATTCAAGGTCAGCAATGAACCCGGGATCTGGCGGGTTGCCCCGCATGGCCTGGAAAGCACGAAGCCGCGCCCGGAACGATGGAACCTTCACAAGTCTAGCCCGCCTGCCACTGGCGGATCGCTTCGATTGGCCAGACGAGCATCAGGATGTTCAGCGCCAGATTGTCACGGATCATCACCAGCGTGAAGATTTCGAACGCGATGGCCAGCGCTACGCTGGCCCAGGCAGGCAGGCGGCTGGCGATCAGGAATCCGAGTGTCATGAAGCCGATATCGGACAGCGAATTGACCACGCTGTCGCCTTCGTAGCCATAGCTCATGGTCACCGCGCGGTAACGGTCGATGATGATGGGGGAGTTTTCCAGCAGCTCCCAGAAACCTTCGAAGGCGACCGCAATCGGGAGGGCCCAGATCGCCGGCCGGCCACTCAAGACCTTCCAGCGCTGCCACAGCACATGGGCAAAAAAGTAGAACATCAGCCCGTGGATAACGTGACTGAACGAATACCAGTCGCCGATGTGCTGGCTGTTTTCCGAGGAGTGGACCACGCCATGCCACAGCTTGACCGTGCCGCAGGCGCAGATCGGGGCGCGGCCCATGGCGAGCAGGATGAGGCCGAAGGCGACCGCCATGACAAGTGCGAGCAGCGCACCGCGCCGGTTGGGAAGCAGGCTTGTCATGGCCCGCATGATGCATCGCCGCTGCGACTTGGCAAGTGCTGGCGCGCGGTTATGCTCGGCTGCATGACCTTTGCCGCTGACATCTCCGAGGAAGATATCTCCGCTTACCAACGCGATGGTGCGGTGGTGCTGCGCGGCGTTCTGAATGCAAAAGTGCTGGCCCTGCTCGAAGCCGGATTGGAGGAAGCCTACCGCAACCGCGATCACCGCCACTCGATCGTGCGCACGGCGGATGGAACCGGCGAAACGCTGGTCGAACAATACCCCAGCCAGAACAGCCCCGCGCTCGCCGCGTTGATGGCCAGTAGCCTGCCCGGAGAAATCGCCGCGCGGATGATGGGCACGCCATCGGCGCAGCTCGTGCTCGACCAGATCTTTTACAAAAGCGCCGGCCCCATCGCGCCGACGCCGTGGCATCAGGATACGCCGTTCCTGCGGGTGCGCGGGACACAGATGGTGCGCGTCTGGCTGTGCTGCGATGTCAGCCCCGCCGATCTTACCGTGCAGGTGGTGCGCGGATCGCACCGCTGGAACGTGGTCTACAACACGCGGACCATGGCAAACTCTCCGGTCATGTCCGAGCGCAAGGGTGAGTTCGAATCCGCCCAGCTTGGCGATGCCTATCTCCCGCTGGTGCCCAATGTCGCGGGCCACAAGGACAGCTTCGACATCATGCGCTTCGATGTTCAGCCGGGCGATGCACTGATCTTTCAGGGCAACATGCTGCACGGCGCCGATGGCCGAGCATGGTGCGATCATCCGCGCCGCGCCTTCGCCAGCCTGTGGGGCGGGCCGGACCTTCGCCACCACCGCAGCGCGGGCAAGACCTTCCCGCCGCCAGGGGGGGAGCCGGATGGTCCGATCCCCGATGGCGATCCCATCGGCCTGCACCGGACGTCCTTTCCGGTGGGGTGGCCGGCGAACACATCTTGACGCTAGCACTTCCACCTGGCTGAAACCGGGTCTAAGGGCGGCGACATGAAACGTCTCGCTGTCTACTGCGGCTCTGCCAGTCCCGCAGATCCCCGTTACATCGAAGTCGCTGCGCACGTTGGCCGCACGCTGGCCGAACGCGGCATCAGTGTGGTCTATGGCGGCGGACGTCTGGGCCTGATGGGCGCGGTCGCGACAGCAGCGCTGGAGGCCGGGGGCGAGGTGATCGGGGTGATCCCCGAGGCGCTGGTTTCGTCCGAAGTGGCCAACCGCGAATGCACCGAACTGCGCGTCGTCGCCAATATGCACGAGCGCAAGGCCGCCTTTACCGACTTGTCCGACGGTTTCCTGACCATCCCCGGCGGGGTCGGCACAATGGATGAATTGTGGGAGGCGATCAGCTGGGCGCAACTGGGCTATCACGCCAAGCCCGTCGGCCTGCTCAACGCCTGCGGGTTCTATGACCACCTGCTGGCGTTCAACCGCCACATGATCGAGGTCGGCTTCATCCGCGAGGCGCACGCCGGCATCATGATTGCCGAGAATGATCTCGACCTGCTGCTCACGCGAATGGCGGCCCACGTGCCGCACACGCCGATCTTCGCGATGAAGGCCAGCGATCTTTAGGCGCGACTGTTAAGGCGCGGCAACCGGATGCGTTGTGCCGGGCTTGTTGAGTCGGCGGAACAGGCGGCCCTTTTCGCTGAACAGCACCAGCGCCAGCGTCAGCACGCCTGACAGGACCAGCGCCTGCGAATAGGGAACTGCCGTCTGGTCATAAGACTGGCCCACTGCCCAGCCGATCAGCGATGCCAGCACCATGCGGATGAAGGCCTGGACAGAGCTTGCCGCGCCGGCGATTCGCGCGAATGGTTGCAGCGCGATGGAACCGAAATTGGCCCCGACGAAGCCCATCAGCATCATCGACAGCGTCTGGACGAAGACGAACTGCCACAGCGTCTGGTGGCCGCTCTGCGCCAGAGAGTACTGGACCAGCGAGATGGTGAGGTAAGTCAGCAGTGCAGCGTGCGACACGCGCCGCGCACCGAAGCGTTCGACTATGCGCGAGTTGGCGAAGTTCGATGTCGCCATGGCCAGCGCCATGCCGCCGAAGATCAACGGGAACAACGTGCCGGCGCCGAAATGTTCGGCTACCAGCTGCTGGCTTGACTGAATATAGCCCCAGCCGACGCCGAGCATGCAGGCGCTACCCAGAACATAGCCAATCGAGCTGCGGGTCATCACCGCCTCGCCCATGTTGCGCGCAATGGTCGCCGGGCGGATGGTCTGGCGGTATTCGGGATGCAGCGTTTCGGGCAGGCGTTTCCATGCCCAAACCATCATTAGTACGCCGACAAGGCCCATGGCGCCGAAGATCCAGCGCCAGCTGGCAAACAGCATGATGGCCTGCCCGATCGACGGCGCGAGCATCGGCACGACAAGGAAGATCATCGCAATCATGGATTGCAGGCGGGCCATGCGGTCGCCTTCGAAACGGTCGCGGATGATCGCCTGCGGCAGCACCGACAGGCCCGAACTGATGATACCGAGCAGGAAGCGCATGCCGATCAGCACGTCGATATCGGTCACCAGTGCAGATGCGAGCGAGAGCACGACGTAGCCCGCCACGCAGACCAGCAGCACCGTCTTGCGGCCATACCGGTCAGCCAGCGAACCCGGAATCAGCGAACCGACGCCCAATCCCAGCAGAAACATGCCGATGATCAGCTGCCGCTTGTTGGGATCGGTAACATTGAGCTCGTTAGAGATCAGCCCGAGCGCGGGGAGCATGGCGTCGACAGCAAAGGCATGCAGCGCTTGCAACAGCGCGAGCATGATGACGAGCTCGCGCTCGCTGATCGCAGGCTGGCTCTGGGGTGGGTCGGGGAGCATCGCCCGTCAATGAACGCAAGTGCAGCATTGTTCCACCCCCAAGGCGAAAAATTGCCGCGCATCAGCCAAAATCGAATAGGCTGCACGAATGACGGACGACGATTCCGACAACGCCTTTGAACCCATGGGGCTGCGCAAGATCATCCATGTCGACATGGATGCCTTCTATGCGTCGGTCGAACAGCGCGACGATCCCGCGCTGCGCGGCAAGCCGGTGGCGGTGGGCGGTGACGGCATCCGCGGGGTCGTGTGCGCGGCGAGCTATGAAGCGCGCAAATTTGGCGTGCGCTCGGCAATTCCTTCGTCGATGGCAAAACGCCTATGTCCGCAACTGTCTTTCGTCCGCCCGCGTTTCGCCGTCTATCGGCAGGTTTCCAAGCAGATCCGGGCGATCTTCGATGAATTCACCCCACACGTCGAACCGCTGGCGCTGGACGAGGCCTATCTTGATGTCACCGATGACCTCAAGGGTATCGGATCGGCCACCCGCATTGCCGAGCTTATCCGCGCACGGATCAAGGCGGAGACCGGGCTAACGGCCAGCGCGGGGGTGTCGTACAACAAGTTCCTCGCCAAGATTGCCAGCGATCAGAACAAGCCCGACGGGCTGTGCCTAATCCGGCCGGGCGAGGGTGCGCGCTTCGTCGCCGACCTGCCGGTGCGCCGCTTCCACGGCATCGGCCCCAAGGGCGCGGAGAAGATGGAGCGGCTGGGGATTCACACCGGCGGCGACATTGCCGCCAAGGACATGATTTTCCTGCGCCAGCATTTTGGCAGCCAGGCCGATTACCTCTACCGCGCGGCCCGCGGCATCGACCTGCGCCGGGTCAGCGCCAACCGGGCGCGCAAGTCGATCGGGGCGGAGCGGACCTATGACCACGACCTGTCAACCGGCCCGGCCCTGCACGAAGCGCTGGAAAAGATCGTTGCCCTCGTCTGGGCGGACATTGATAGGCTCCACGCGCGCGGGCGGACAATCACGCTGAAGCTGCGCTATGCCGATTTCAGCCTGAAAACCCGCGCCCGTTCACTCGATGCGCCGGTGGCCTTCCGCGACCAGTTCGCCGGGATCGGCCATGCCCTGCTTGATGAGCTGCTGCCCCTGCCGCAGCCGGTGCGGCTGCTCGGGCTGACCCTGTCCTCGCTACAGGGTGAGCGGGGCGAGGGTGTCACTCCGCCGCGCGACGAGCAGCTTTCGCTGCTCTAACCCAGTCGGGGATTCGTCCCTGAAGTTGCCGGGCGAGGTCCTCGGGCAGGTCCGCCACGGCAAAGAACCGCGCTTCCGCGATCTCGCGGCCATCGGGCACCGGGGTTTCATCGGTCCAGCCGGCGACAAGGTGGATATGATTGTGTCCGCCGCCAAGCGGCTCGATGGAGAAATCGACATCGACCAGCGGGACGAGGGTGAGCGCCACTTCCTCGCGCACTTCGCGCTGCGCGGCGACCAGCACGTTCTCGCCGCGCTTGATGCCGCCTCCCGGCATCATCCATCGGCGCGAGCCATAAGAATGACGGATCAGCAGCACACGTTCGTCCGGATCGATCACCAACACGCGGCAGCCGGTGACCGTGCCGCTAGTCGCGTGCCACCATAATGCTCGGATGGAATGGGCAGTGCGCAGCGCGGCGATGTGCAGGGGGCGGGGGATCAGGTGAAACATGTCACCGGCGCGGTTGCCGCCTTCAGCAGTCGTGCAACCGGCAGGTCATGCTCGCCCGCCAACGCAGCTTCGAACAGCGCGCGTTTTTCGCCGCCGCGCATGACGAACATCAGCGCGTCGCAATTGATCAGCGCCGGGATCGTTAGGCTCAGGCGGTCGAACGGGGCTTCGGGGGGCAACGGATCGGGCGTTATGCGCCGGACGCGGAGCGGATCATCGGTCTGCGGGTCAGTGTTGGGGAACAGCGAGGCGATATGCCCGTCACCCCCCATGCCGAGCCAGGTCAACGCGAAATGCGGCGGCGCGGCGTGTTCGGCCAATGGCACGATCCGCGCGCCGACCGGTTCCAGCAGCGCCCGGATGCGGCCGACGTTCGACGCACTGTGATCCTCGGGCACGATCCGGTCATCGCCGGGCCAGATGGAAATGCGGGACCAGTCAATATCGCGGCCTGCCAGTTCGGCGAGGATCGGGAAGGGCGTCGATCCGCCCGGGACGGCTACGGCAATGTCATCCCCGGCTGCGACGGCCCGGGTCAGGCGGTGTTCGATCCAGTCGGCAATATCTGCGTCGCTGGCGTTCTCGATAATCTGTGCAGGCATGAGGCCGCACCTAGCACAAGTGCGGCCCCTGCTAAGGCCAAAAGTCAGCCAATCACGCTGGAAAGGAACCAGACGCGCTGCTGCGCCTGATCGGTCCAGTCATCAATCACGCCGTCGGTGGCATTGTCGCCCGCATTGCCTGCTGCTTCCTTGGTGGCGCGCAGCTGAGCGATGTACGTCGTGTTGTCGGCCACCAGTTCCTTGACCATGGCTTCGGCGGACAGGTCGCTGGCATCCTGATCCTTGA
This sequence comes from Novosphingobium aquae, assembly GCF_037572715.1. Taxonomy (NCBI): domain Bacteria; kingdom Pseudomonadati; phylum Pseudomonadota; class Alphaproteobacteria; order Sphingomonadales; family Sphingomonadaceae; genus Novosphingobium; species Novosphingobium aquae. The sequence goes on from NZ_JBBHJY010000008.1 coordinate 131,673, forward strand.
TGGCGGCGCGTCCGGCGATGGCCCCGATCGAAGTGAGCGTCGGCGCGCCGTTCTTGCGCACACGTTCGGCGATCAGGTCGGTCAGCGCGAAAATCTCGGTGGCCTGCTCGTCAAACAGCAGGTGAAGGTCGCGGAACTGCGGGCCGCGCACGTGCCAGTGGAAATTCTTGGTCTTCAGGTACAGCGCAAAGCTGTCAGCCAAGAGCTGGTTGAGCTCGTCAATCAGTACGGTGTGGGCGTTCGTCTTGCTATCGGTCATGGTGTGATCCCTTCGTATCCCTTGCAACGAAGAGTATATGGGGCATGTTCCGTGATCTGCTAAATTAGTTAATATGGCCAAATTGATTGCCTGAGGCGATCAAGGGATCCCGCGCCATACCAGCACCAGACCCGCAATGGTCAGAAAGGCCCCCGCCATCCGCCGCAGGGTCGCCATCGCAGGGTGGGCCATGACCTCGGGCGCGATCCACGCGGTGGTCAGGCTGGCCGTGCCGGCGGCAAACGCGCCGATTCCCGCAGTCACTGGCGATGCCGTGAGCAAGGCGAGCGCGACGACCATGAAGCGCACCGCGTCGGTCACCTGCTGCGCGGCGATCACCACCAGCGCGGCGAACAGCGATCGCGTCGGCTCCTCGGGCGGCTTCCTCGCGCCGAGCAGCACCGCCTCGCCGCCAGCCAGAACCAGCGCAATGCCGGCGAAGATCATCTTGGCACCGCTGCCCGGCACCTGCTCGGTGAGCGTGGTAGCCAGCCAGGCTGCGCCGGCGCAGGTCAGTGCCGTGGCCAGCACGCCTACCGCGAGCAGGCCCGGGCGCGGCCCCTGCCGCAGGGCCATCTGCGCCACCAGCAATTGGTCACGCGCCCCCAGCGAAGCCAGGAGCGCGGTAAGAAAGGCGAAGAAGAAACCGCTCACCCGGGCAGCTTTAGACAGGTTGCCGGGGTGATCAAGCGGTTACCAGACCTGATACCACCGGCGCGGACGGGGATCTTCGTAAGTCAGGCTATCGACGGGAACTGCCATGCCAGCAGGAGCAGGCGCCGTGACCACCTTGGTGTGCGCCTCGACAGGCTCGGTCACAACGACGGGCTGGGCCGACTGGCGCTCGGCAATGTCGGCGCGGCTTTCGGCGCGGGCGGCGCGCAGCTCCGCGTCATGGCGCGCGGTTTCGGAATCGAGCCTGGCACGGTCGCGTTCGCGCGACAGGCGCATACGGTCATACTGCCAGAGCGACAGCTTGTGGGCGATGACCATGAGCAGACCGCCGACCAGAGCGACGTGGCTAAGGATTACCGGCACCTGCGTCGGATCGCTGAACTGGTTGTGGACCAGCAGGATGGTCATCGCGGTGAAGACCGCCAACGCCGTTGCGGAAATGCCCGTGACAATACCGATGGCCAGGCAAATGCCAGCGACAAGCTCGAAAATCGCGACCGGGACGACGAGTGACTGGCTCATTCCCGTCTGGGCAAAGCCGGCAGCGGCGGTGGCCGGGGCCATCAGCTTGTTGGCGCCAGAAACAATAAATAGCAGGGCGATCAGGATACGGCCGATTGCAGCGACAAAAGCGGACATGACGGCTCTCCGAAAGGGTGTCTTGTTTGACCCCTAACGGACGGATGCCTGCGATGTTCCCGTTAGGACCGGAGCCTAGAGCTTGGGCAGAGTCACCCCGCGCTGGCCCATGTATTTACCGGCCCGGTCGGCATAGCTCGTCTCGCAGGGTTCGTTGCCCTGCAGGAACAGGAACTGGCACGCGCCTTCGTTGGCATAGATCTTGGCCGGCAGTGGCGTGGTGTTCGAGAATTCGAGCGTGACGTGACCTTCCCAGCCCGGTTCAAGCGGGGTCACGTTCACGATGATGCCGCAGCGGGCATAGGTGCTCTTGCCCAGGCAGATCACCAGCACGTCGCGCGGCACGCGGAAGTACTCGACCGTGCGGGCCAGCGCGAAGGAATTGGGCGGGATGATGCAGACGTCGGTCTTGCGGTCGACGAAGCTGTTCGGATCGAACTCCTTGGGATCGACCACAGAGCTGTTCACATTGGTGAAGATCTTAAACTCGTCCGCCACCCGCGCGTCATAGCCATAGGACGAAAGCCCATAGGAAATGCAGCCCTCGCGCCGCTGGCTCTCCACGAAAGGCTCGATCATGCGATGATCGTTTGCCTGCTGCCGGATCCACTTGTCTGAAAGAATCGCCATGACCGCGTGATTCACGAAGGCGGCGATGAGGGCAATGCTTGGCTCCGGTTTTTCCCCTCACTTCGCCGTCGTTACTTCACCGGCAGGGCAAAGGCGACATAAGCCGTTCCCTGCGGCCCTTTGGGATCGCGTGTGCCGCTGGTGGCGATAACGATGAACTGTCTGCCGCGCACCGAATAGGTGATGGGGCTGGCGACACCGGCGAAGGGCAATTGCGCCTGCCAGAGCAGCTTGCCGTTATCAGCATCGAATGCGCGGAACTTGCGGTCAAAAATGGTCGCGCCGATGAACACCAGACGGCTGGCGGTCAGCAAAGGGCCTCCGTAGTTTGGACTGCCCGTGTCCTTCATTCCCGCTGCAGCAAGCTCGGGATATTCGCCCAGCGGCACCTTCCACAGCAGCGCGCCGGTGTTGAGGTCAATGGCGTTCATCGTCCCCCAAGGCGGGGTGATGGCCGGGTAACCATCGGGATCGCGAAAGCTTTCATAGCCGGCGAACAGGTAAGGGTCCTTGCGGTCGCCTATCATCTTGCGGTATTCAGCGATCAAGCCGGGCGGCAGGTGGCTCGGCAGTCCACCTTCGGTCACCGGGGGCTCCAGCAGCCATTCAAACAAAAGCTTGCGCTCCACTCCGGCAAGCTGCGGGAAGGCGGGCATGCGGCCCTTGCCGGTGTCGAGGAGCGACGTGACTTCCGTCCTTCCCATGCGCCGCGACAGGCCGATCAGCGCGGGCATTTCAGGAGGAGTCCCGGCGCGGTCCGGCCCGTGGCATGCCGAGCATTGCTGATCGTAGATGGCCTTGCCGGGATGAACCTGCCCCTGCGCCACGTTCCGCCGCAGCATGCCGAGTGAGGGCACGTCCTGCGCGTTGATATAGAGCACGCCGCGCGACGGATCGACCGCCGCCCCGCCCCATTCCGCGCCGCCATCATAGCCGGGCATGATCACCGTCTTCTGGCCAACGGCAAGCGGCGTGTATGGGCCTGTGCTGCGCGCCGTGCGAAGGGCTTTGAGCACTTCTGCCCGCGCATGCGGTGTGCGGTTGGTGATCATGTCCTCGGTCATGACCTGCCGCGAAATCGGCGCCGGCAAGGTTGGTCTCGGCTGGGTTGCCGCGCTGTATTCGCCTGGAACGTCGCTCTGCGGCACCGGAGTTTCAACGATGGGGAACACGGGCTTGCCGGTCGCGCGGTCGAAAACGAAGATCAGGCCCTGCTTGCTCGCCTGGACCACGGCATCGATTTTGCGCCCGTTCTGGCGGATCGTGACGAGCGAGGGCGGGGCCGGCAGGTCGCGGTCCCAGATGTCGTGGTGCACGGTCTGGAAGTGCCAGATGCGCTTGCCCGTGGAGGCATCGAGCGCGATCAGCGAATTGGCGTAGAGGTTGTCGCCCTTGCGGTCGCCGCCGTAAAAGTCGCTCGCCGCTGATCCGGTGGGCACGAAGACGATGCCGCGCTGTTGATCGAGCGCCATGCCCGCCCAGTTGTTCGCCGCGCCCGAACGGTCACGCGCACCTTCGGGCCATGTCTCCGCACCGGGTTCGCCGGCCTGCGGGATCGTGCGGAACGACCAGCGCAGGGCCCCTGTGCGCACGTCGAAGGCACGGATGTCTCCCGGCGGCGCGGGCAGCGATTCGCTGGTGCGGAAGCCGGTGATGATGAGGTCCTGCCAGATCACTCCCGGCGAGGTGAGGAAGACGGCAAGGCTCTTGGGATCGCGGCCAAGTCCTTCGCGCAGGTCGATGCGGCCTGCCTTGCCGAAAGAGGGGATCGGTTTTCCTGTCTTCGGATCGAGTGCGTAGAGGTAGTGCGATGTCGAAGCGAACAGCGCCTGTTCCTTGCCGTTCTCCCACCAGCTGACCCCGCGCACCGGCTGGAAGCCCGGCGCATCGGGCGTGAATCGCCAGAGCTGCTTACCGCTGGCTGCTTCGAGCGCCATGACGCTCTGGTCGGGCCCGGCGACATAGAGCGTGGTGCCGATCATGATCGGGCTGAATTGCAGCGCGCCTGGGCCAGTATCGATCCGCCATGCCTCGCGCAGGGAAGCGACATTGCGCGGCGTGACTTGCTTCAGGGCGGAAAAACGCTGTCCCTGAGCATTGCCCCCATAGGTCCGCCATTCCTTGCCGGGGGCGCTGGCGCCGGGGGCAAGAGGCAGGGCTGCCGCTGCCGCCAGCAAGGCCAGATTGCCGAGCTTTGGCAAGCGGTAGGAACCAGTTCTGGACATCGAAACTCCCCCGGACGCGGGTGTGGCCGCGTTATCTGACTTCTTTCGCCCCCAGATGGGGATTGAGCCGTGTGATCAGGTTAAGCCACAGTTTCGGCCGGCGTACCATCTTTTGCGGAACGTCCGATTTCAGCCCTACGATCTGCGCGATGCGGGCGACGAAATGGATGCAGTTGCGCTGATCGAGCAGGTAGCGCTTTTGCCCGGGCGCATCCTTCCACGCATTCACCTCGGCAGCGATCTCGCGGTACTGGGCATCGCTGATCGGCACTGCAAAATGCCGGTTGGTGGAAGCAATGTACTTTTCTTTTTCCACCTGGATGATGCCGGGGACCGGGCCGGACAGCGCCGATAGGGCTGAGGCGCTGGTGGAATAACCGTAATTCTCATGGACCCGCGTGCCGTTCGCCAGTGTCCCGTCGAGCACGATGAAGGCGTGGGGATAGCGCCCGCCGAGGTAGGACCCGTTGAACGAATGGAACGCCAGCGTCACCTGCGCCAGCGCGGGTTGAGGAATTAGCGAAACGAGAGCGAAAAGAAAGACGGCTAGGAAGCGATGCATGATCGCTTCCTAGCCGTCGGGGGGTATTCCGTTAAGTCCCTAAGAGACGATCAGAAACGTGCGGTCGCCGTCACGAAGATCTGGCGCGGGTTGCCGTAGAACGCGGTCAGCACGCCTTCCTTGCCGAGCGCCGGGATCAGCGCGCCGCCGCTGTTGGTCGAAAGCACACCGGTCGTGGCATTGGCCGCCATGAAGGTATAGCCCGAGGTCTTGTAGCGGGTGTTCGTCAGGTTCTTGCCGAAGACGCCGATGGTGAAGCGTTCACCCGGAGCGTGGTAGACAAGGCTGGCGTCATAGAGCTGGTAGGCGGGCTGGTCGAGGTAGGGGTTCGGCACCTCGAAGTTGGTGGTCTTGCTCTTGAACGACATGCCGCCGGTTACGTCGACCCGGCCTTCGCCAACCGCCACGCCGTAGCTGAGAGAGGCGTTGCCGGTCCATGCTGGGGTGTTCTGCACCTTGCGGAACGCGGCAACGTCGGTCGGGACCGAGGCGATGTTGGTGACGTACTTGAGGAACTTGGCGTCGATATAGCCCAGCGAGCCGGTGAAGGTCAGGCCGGTGCCGGCGCTGCCTTCGATCAGCTTGATGCGGGTTTCCAACTCGAAGCCCTGCATCCGGGCCTGGCCGGCGTTGGAGACCACGCCGCAGAAGTTCGGCAGGCCGCCGATCAGGCAGGCGACCGATCCTGGGATCTGCACGTCGCTATAGTCCATGCGGAAGGCGGAGGCGGCGACATAGACACGGCGGTCCATCAGGCTGGCCTTCATGCCCACTTCGTAGCTGTTGACCTTCTCGGGCTTGAACGAGAGGAAGGCAGCGATTTCATCGTCCGACAGGGCCTTGTCGCCATTGAGGTCAGGCGCGTTGACGCCGGCACCGCGCGGATCGAAGCCGCCGCCCTTGAAGCCCTGGCTGAAGCTGGCGAAGATCGTCGCGTCCTCGCTCGGCTTGAAGCTGACGGTCGCTTTCGGCGTGAACTTGGTGAACACGCGCTGGCCGCGGAAGTTGGTCGCAGGCGCGCCAAAGGCAATGCCCGGGCTGCCGAACACCGGCGAACCACCGGCGAGGAAGGACTGGCGCAGAATATAGCCCTTGCGCTTGTCCCAGGTGTAGCGGCCGCCGACCGAGACACTGAACTGCGGCGTGAAATCGTACGTAATGTCGGCAAAGCCGGCTGCCGTGTCGGTGCCGATGTCGGCATTGGTATAGGCCGCAAAGCCCGGCGAGGTGGTGTAGAGCCGCGATTCAAACTGCGTCAGCGCCGAGGCATCAAGGTAATAGAAGCCGAACAGGGCCGAGAGATTGCCGGTCTCGACCAGCGCCTGCAGTTCCTGGCTGAACTGGCGGTTGCGGTAGATGCCCGGGACGTCGAGATCGGCCGTGGGCAGCGCGTCGAAATCGATCGGGGTGGTCGTATCGTCCTTGCGGTAGGCAGTGATCGAGCGGAAGGTCAGCCATTCGGCCGGGTTGGCTTCCATGAACAGCGACAGGCCCCATGCCTTCACGTCCTGGTTCGGTGTCAGCAGCGCGCCGCGCGTGTCATAGACGTTGGCCAGCACCGGCGCCACGGAAAGCTGCGCCGGGATCAGGCGGTGGCCGCCGCGCGGGTTCGACTTGTCGTGGGTGAAATCACCCGACAGGCGCGCGAAGAAGTCGGTGGCGTGGACTTCGATGGTGCCGCGCCCGGCCCAGATGTTCTTGTCATAGTTGTCGAGCCCTGTGGTCAGGTTCTTGCCGAAGCCGTCGCGGGTGAGGCGCGCAACCGCGCCGCCGACGCGGATCGTGCCGTCGCCGATCGGGGCCGATGCCGAGACCACGCCGTCCATCTGGTTGTACGAACCATAGGTCGCGCGGGCAGAAAGGTGCATCACGTCATCGATGCGGCGGGTGACATACTTGACCGCACCGCCAACGGTGTTGCGGCCATAAAGCGTGCCCTGCGGACCGCGCAGAACTTCGATGCGCTGGACGTCATAAATGTCGAGCACGGCAGCTTGCGGGCGGTTCAGGTAAACATCGTCGACATAGATGCCGACGCCCTGTTCGAAGCCCGAAACCGGGTCCTGCTGGCCAACGCCGCGGATGAAGGCGGTGAGCGTGGAGTTGGTGCCGCGCGAGGGTTCGAGCGTGACGTTGGGGGCAAGATCGGCCAGCGCGGTGATGTCGGTCGCGCCGGAATTGGCCAGCTGCTCGCCCGAAATGGCGGTGATGGCTATAGGCACGTCAATCAGCGTTTCCTCGCGGCGGCGGGCGGTAACGGTGATGACTTCGCCGCTGTCCACGCCTTCATCGGCGGCGGCGTCCTGCGCGAAAGCCGGTACGGTAAGCGAGGTGAGGGCAGTGGCGGCAAGCGCCATGCGAACGGTGTGACGCGCAAAGGTCATCTGAATCTCTCTCCCAAAGGGCGCACTTCGCGCCGCTCCATGATTGGCCCTTTATTGAAAGTTGAACCACCTTTCAACTTTTGATTGGCAGCGCGTCGAAATGACCGTAATGCGTTGCGCGGAAGCAACAGGCAGGCCAGACGGTGGCCGTGCTTGGGGAGACGACGACCTTGCCTAAGGATTCCGCCCTGCCATCGCGCAACGGCGCTGCCAGTCCCGGCAAGGAACCGCGCACCGCGCGTGGCCGCGAAACGCTTCGCCGCCTGCTAGACGCTGCCGCCGCCGAATTTGGGGAGCGCGGTTTCCACGAAGCCTCGATCAGCGGCATCACCCGCCGCGCCGGCACTGCGCTCGGCAGTTTCTACACCTACTTTGATTCCAAGGATTCGATCTTCTCGGCGCTGGTCACGCATATGAGCCAGTCAGTCGCGGCGGCGGCTGCGGCGGCAGTCGCGCCCGGCAGCACCGGCGTGCGGCGCGAGCGTGAAGCGCTGGCCGGCTTCCTCGCTTTCGCGCGCCAGCACAAGGAGCTTTACCGGATCATCGACGAGGCCGAATTCGCCGATCCGGACGCCTATCGTGCGCATTACATGGGGACTGCAAAGCGCATCGCCGCTCGCTTCGATGAAAGCGTGGCGGCGGGCACTATGTCCCCCGGCGACAACGAAGTGCGCGCCTGGGCAGCCATGGGAATGAACGTCTTCCTTGGCCTGCGCTTCGGCGTCTGGGGCGAGGAGCGCGAGCCTGATGACGTTGCCGCCGAGGCCGAGCGCCTGCTGCGTGATGGACTGGGTCCGCGCGGCTAGACCGCTGCCCGCCGGGTCATATCCCCGCCCACCACTGATATCCGCGCGCGTCCTCCCAATAGCCGCCCTTACCGCCGTAAAGCCCGGCAAGCGAGCTACGCGCTTCGATCCGCATCACGTACTTCGCGTGCTTGTAGCCCAGTTGCCGCTCGGCGCGCAGGCGGATCGGCGCGCCGTGAGCGACCGGCAGCGGCTTGTCATTCATCGCCCAGGCCAGGATCGTCTGCGGATGGTGCGCCTCGATCAGGTCGAGCGATTCGTAATAAGGGGTACTGCCGAAACGGTCAGCGCAGTGGAACACGATGTAGCGCGCGGATGGCAGCAGGCCGGCCATCTTGAGGATCGGCCCGAGCTGCGGCCCCTGCCACTTGCCGATTGCGCTCCACCCTTCGACACAATCATGCCGGGTGATCTGCGCTCGCTGCGGCATCGCGCGCAAGGCATCGAGCGGCAAGTCTAGCGGGCGCAGCACCAGCCCATCGATCTTGAGCGCCCAGCGCGCGAACTGGTCCGCCCCATGGCCGCTCCACTCGGCATGGCCCTTCACATTGGTATTGCCGTTGGCGCGGAACACCGGCGACATTTGCGATACAGCGAATTCTGCGGCGAGCGCGTCGCCGGCAATGCCGCGCTGGACGCCGTAGTGGGCATCGGCTGCGGCTTCGAGGACCGATCGGAACGGGCCGGGCTGCGACAGCCGGTCACAGCCGGACAGCAGCAGTCCACCGGTGCCGAGCGCTCCGGCCGAAAGCAGGCGGCGGCGCGAGAACTGATCAGTCATGCGCAGCCTCCTTCTCGGCGGGTCCGGGCGGTAGGCGGAACCAGCCGGTGACCATCGAACGCACCTCGTTCACCGGTCCCGCGAGCACGACCATGGTGATGTGGACGATAAAGAACAGCACGATGCCGGTGGCGCAGATAAAGTGGATCGAGCGCGCCGATTGCCGCCCGCCGAAAATCTCGGGGAGCCACGGGAACGCAGCGTTGAGCGCCGGCGCCATGGCCATCCCGGTCAGTACGAGCAGCGGCAGAAGCACCAGCAACACACCGCAATAGGCCAGCTTTTGTAATACGTTATAGCGTGCGGCGGCTTCGCCCGTGGGGAAACGTAGCGCCGCGTGGGCCTTGATATCCTGCCAAAGATGCGCGGGCGAGAGCTCGGCAAGGCGCGGGCGCAGGTCGCGCCACAAGTGGCCGTTGACCATGGACCAAGCCAAATAGACGGCGATCGCTGCCCCGAATATCCAGGCAATAGCGATGTGCCACAGCCGCGCATCAGCGAGGCTGTACGTCGAAGGGATCGTCGCCCAGCCCGGAAACTGCGGCAGTTCCAGCCACGCCTTGTCCGGGTTCGCCCCGATGTGACCCCAGTAAAGCCGGGGATGGGCGTTGGAGATCATCAGCCCGCTCATCAGCATGATCGCCACAACGGCAGCGTTGAGCCAGTGCCACAGCCGCGTCGACAGCCGGTGGCGCTTGACCATCACCGGCTGGGAAACCTGCAGAGGCGCTTCAGGTATGTCCATGGGCGCGAGGCTAGCGGTGAAATCAGCGCTCGGCAAATCCCCGCGCATCGCGTGCAAGCGGCATCCGCAGCGTGTTCTGCAACATGGCAACGCCAAGGTATTGGCCGACAAGGCAGGGCAACTCTATCAGCTGCGCCTCGTTCCACGTCTGCTTCAGTTCGGCCCAGGTGGCATCACTGATCATCTGCCGGTCGAACAGTTCATCCACCGCGCACAGGATCGCCTTTTCGTGCGAGGTCCAGCCTTCGGCTTCGGGCCCGGCGCGGACCCGGTCGGTATCCGCCTCGGTAAACCCCATTTCGCGCCCGATCAGCACATGCTGACCCCATTCATAGGGCGCTCCTGCCAGCCAGGCCGTCCGCAACACCGCCAGTTCACGTTCGCGCGGGGGGATGGCTGATCCGCTGAACAGGAAGATGCCGGTTTCCAGCTGCAGGCGGAACAGGTCCGGATGGCGGGCAAGGACGGCGAAATAAGTGGTCAGAGTCTCGGGCGCTTCCAGCCCCAGCGTGGAGCCGATGCGCCGCACCAGTTCGCGCACTTCGCTGCCCAGCTCGTCATCGGGCAGCGGCTCGATGCGGATCGGCGCGCCAATGATCTCGGCCTCGCGCGCGGCAATGTTATCAGCCGTTTTCACCGGTAGCTCAGCCCCGGATTTTCCTCGGCCAGCATGATGCGCAGCGAATTCTGGACATAGGCGGTGGCGACATATTGCCCGACCATCATCGGAAACTCGATTAGCTGCGCCTCGTCCCAGCTCTGGGCTAGCATCGCCCAGGTGTCATCAGCGATGGCATGGTCGCCCACCAGCTCCTCCACCCCGCGCAGGATCGCCTTGTCATGCGCGTCCCAAGCGGGATCGGCGGAGCCGCGCGTAACCCGCTCGACCTCCTCTGTCGTCACGCCCATGCGCTTGGCAATGTCGACATGCTGGCCCCATTCGTAAGGCGCGCGGCACAGCCAGCCGATGCGCAGGATCGCCAGTTCGCGTTCCCGCGGCGGAATGCGGCCGGTGAAGATTGTCGTCCCCATTTCCATCTGCCGCGCGAAGACTTCCGGGTGCTTCATCATGGTGCGCATGTAATCGGGGATATTGTCCGGCGTCACCGGCTGCGCTCCGGCCCCGGCGCGCACGGCATTGACCAGTCCAAGCGCCTCACGGTCCACCGCATCGCCGGTCAGCGCGGCAATCCTCGGACCATCGCCCACTACCTGGCGTTGCCTTTCCGGCAAATCGAAAGAAATCCCGCCACGCTCGATCGCGCTCATCCTGCCGCTCCCAATCGGTTTGGCAGCAAGCTAGGCATATGTGCGCGCCCCGCAAGCCGGAGGCAGAGTGATCGCCGGGAAGATGCGCGTTGACCCAAACCCGCCCCCTGTGCCAAAGCGCCGCCGCTGGCACGCGGGTGTAGCTCAATGGTAGAGCAGCAGCTTCCCAAGCTGAATACGAGGGTTCGATTCCCTTCACCCGCTCCATTTCTAGGTCCACAGACGTTCACATACGTCTAGACAAACCCCCAAAAACTGAGGTATTTAGCGGTTATTCGGGCCATGAGCGTCCACCCGCGTTTGCAGCCAGCCAATAGCCGCTGGGGGTATGATTGGGGGGCATTCGCAAATTCGTCGACTCGATACCCCCACGGTTGGGGGTATATTGGGGGTACGGACACCCCGGAGAGGCTGGGAAAACCGTGGCTTTGACCGATGTAGCAATCCGTAATTCCAAGCCCGGATCGAAGGCGATCAAGCTGACGGAGACGCCCGCGCAGGCATTGGACAAGGCGCAAGAGTACTTTGAAGAGTGGTTTCCTACTGCGAACCAATTTCATGGCTCTGCGCTGCATTCCATGTCGCAAGATTGGCTCAAAAAAGCTGCGTTCGACATGCACCAAGCAACTGAGCGCCTCTACCATTGCGTGCTGCTAGTTTGCACGTTCTATACGCCGTTATGCCGCGCGCGGCATAACGGTGTTTATGCCGAGCGTCACACTATGCCGCGTGGACATAAAATGCCCCAGATATCTGCGGGTTTAGGAGTATTCGGCTCGGCATAGTTTCAAGTTCCCTGCGCCCATCACGCGCGCGGAGGAACGACGATGATCACCGACGATTGTTTGAACACAAGCAGTGTCGTGAGGCGCCTGAACGAAGGCCCTTTCTGCGAGCACATCGATCTCTTGGTCGAGGAGCTTCAGCTGGGTCGCTACAGCCTGGTCACGAGCCATCGATATTTGAGCCTTGCTGGGGATTTCGGGTTCTGGCTGACCGGATTGGACCAAGAAACTATGCCGAGCCGATGACTCCTAGACCCGCGGAAAATCCGGGCATTTTACGCCCACGCGGCATAGTGTGACGCTCGGCATAAACGCCGCACGTTCACAATCTGGGTTTCCTGCGCACACAGGCCGAGAGGATCGATCGGCGGCTGACCTACGTCTGGCCGGTCGACAACCGCAAGGACCGTGCGCTGTTCGAGAAGCTCAAGGAAGCTTACGTCAAGGCGCGTTACTCGAAGCACTACCGCATCAGGAAGGACGAGCTGGAATGGCTCGGTGCGCAGGTCGAGGAGCTCGGCCGCGTCGTTCACACTGTCTGCTCGGAGCGGATTGATCTGTTGGCAAAGGACGCAGGCGCAGCTGGCTGAACGCAAGCTCTTTGCACAAAACTGCGCAGCTTCAATGTTCATAGATGACAGAGTGATTGGCTGTTGAATTGCTTCGCCACTGCACGTTGCGAGCGATGCCCCAGTTGCTGGCCCGGACGCCGTCGGGCAGTCATGTTTTTGGTGGATTTTCAATAGGTTTGTAGGCTGAAGAGGTCAGAAATTTGGATTGCCGCCGTATTTGGCGAGTACTTTGCACTCCACCAAGTGCCGACAGCGTCTGGGAAAACAGACAACCCTTGCGAACCGGGTGCGAGTGGCGCGACCCTTCCTTCTCTCAAACGGAAGCGAAGGAGTCGCGTGATCGAGTACTTTGCTGGTCTTGATGTATCCGTCGAAGAAACCGCGATTTGCGTGGTTGGTGACGACGCGAAAGTGGTGGTCGAATGCGCCGTGGAAACCGACCCGACCGCGATTGCGGAGGCATTGCGCGCGTACCTGGACCGCTTGCGCCGCGCCGGCCATGAAGCTGGATCGCTGTCGCCATGGCTGCACGGCGAGCTGTTGGCGCAAGGTGTTCCCGCCATTTGCCTGGAGAGCCCCCGCATCATCATGTCGTGCTGCATCCGCTGGCGCAGCGGGCTGATGGGAGTGGTCGAAGTGGTAGCCATGGCAAGTTCCTCTCGTTGAGGGGACTCGCATGGTCAGACGGTGACCTCTCCCCGCCCAAAACCTATGAATATCACGCTACCTCGCACCCATGCGACCCTCCCGCGGAGCGGGTCGTGCTTGTCAGCGACTACAGACATAAAACTCCTTACCACGGCAATTCCGACATCCCGGATGGCACCTTGCAGGACGAGAAAACCAGTTTTGCAGAATTGGAAAGGCCTTCGCATCGAATTGGCTTGACCAATCCATATCCAGTCGCTTGTTTCAGTGTATAGGGCTCACGCAACCAGCCCACTTTCTCGAGCAAGGGGACAACGTCCTTATGAAGATGATCTCTGGACTAGCAATTTGTCTTGCCGCCATGGGCACCTTCGCAAGCGAAGGCAGGGCGGAGATAAGCACACCAGCCTCAATCGTTGTCCATGCCGACAAGCCTGGCCCGACGATCAGCCGAGATATTTTTGGCCAGTTCTCCGAAATGCTCGGCAACGGCGTTTATGGCGGGATCTGGGTGGGCAAGGATTCTGCCATTCCCAACGTCCGCGGGATCCGCAGCGACGTTGTTGCTGCCTTGCGCGAACTTCGCGTGCCCGTAGTCCGTTGGCCAGGCGGTTGCTTTGCCGACAAGTATAACTGGCGTCACGGCATCGGACCTTCTGCCGCCCGCACAGCAACAGTCAACATGTGGGGCAACGTTGTAGAGCCAAACACATTTGGCACTGACGAGTTCATGGACTTCGCCGGCCAGATCGGCGCCGAGGCCTACATCAATATCAATATGGGATCAGGATCGCCGGCAGAGGCAGCAGACTGGCTTGAGTACATGACCACGGACCAGCCTTCCACGCTGGGGAAGCTGCGTGCAGCGAACGGTCATCCCGCGCCTTACAAGATCAAGTATCTGGGTGTTGGCAATGAAAGCTACGGCTGTGGCGGCGGCATGACTGCCGATGAATATGTAACCCAGTACAAGCGCTATGCGACCTTCGCGAAAAATCTGAATCCTGCCCAGAACGGGCCGGTGAAATTCATCCGGTCAAAGGATGCGATGCTGGAGATTGCCGTCGGTCCTGACAGCGAGAAGACCGAATATACCGATGCGGTGATGAAAGCTTGGTCGCAGCGCCCCGCCTACAGCTGGGAAATTCATGGCCTGTCGCTGCATCATTACACCGGCGGAGCGCAGGGCGTGCTGGCCTCGCCCTCGTCCCATTTTGGTGAAGCGGAATATGCGGCTTCATTGAAGAACACGCTGAAAATGGAAGAGCTCATTCGCATCCATTCAGCGGCAATGGACAAGTACGATCCGGAGAAGAAAGTCGGTCTTATGGTCGACGAGTGGGGCCTTTGGGCCAAGCCGCTGGATGGCACGAATTTCATGTTCCTGCGCCAGCAGGGAACCCAGCGCGATGCGCTCCTCGCAGCAATCAATCTCAACATCTTTGCCCGGCACGCCGACCGCGTTCGCATGACCAACATCGCGCAGATGGTGAACGTCATCCATGCCATGATCCTTACCGACGGCCCCCGGATGCTGAAGACGCCGACCTATCACGTGTACCGGATGTACGTGCCGTTCCAGGATGCGACGTCGATCCCCATGGAACTGCAAGGTGACGACTACCGGTTCGGCGACTTCCGCACGCCCCTGGTCGACGGGATCGCGGCAAGGGGGAAAGACGGCAAGATCTGGCTGGCGCTCGTCAACCTCGATCCTGCCAAGATAGCCGACGTCACCGCTACGATCGCAGGCGTGGCAGCCAGCCGCGCGTCGGGAGAGGTCCTGAGTGCGGCAAAGGTTGATGCCGGGAACACATTCGACAACCCAGCTGCAGTGGCTCCAGTCGCTACCCGCGTGGAATTTCAAAGCGGGAAGCCGATATTTCGCCTGCCTCCGCTTTCGGTAACGGTCGTGAGGCTCGAGAACTGAGCCTCACGACGCGGGATTTGTGTGCAGCCTTATCCTTTTGAAAACCTGGATTCTATCAGTGCCCGGTCAATTCCTTGGATCGCATTCCTGGCTTTTATCAGCGGCCCAAGCGATCGCAGCCTCCAAAAGGGCGACGTGCTGAGGCTGTGAATAGGATTCCGCACGGTGGCCAATGGCCGAGTAAAAGGCACGCCCTTTGCCGATGCACTTGGTCCACGCCAGCGGATGGTCTCCCATGCGCAAATCCTGTCCATTTGGACCAACGGGTTTGTAAGTCGACTCATCAAGCGTCAGGATGACCTTGGCCCCGGCGATCCGTGGATTGGTTTTGAACGAATACCATTCATCGTTCATCGTCCATTCGCTGGGCAGCCCCTTGGCAATTGGGTGCGAAGCGTCTGCGATCGACACCCGCGCATCTTGAAACTGCGGTGCCATGGGGTGTCCCTTGAAGCGCGCACCAAGCAGGCCATCGGCATACCAGTCCCAGAAATAGGCCGGGTCGCCGCCGGCACCATGGATCGCAACAAAACCGCCGCCGTTTTCGATATAGACCTTCAGTGCACGCCTTTGTGAAAGCGTCAGCACATCGCCGCTGTTGTTGTTCCAGAGCACCACATCGAACTGACCGAGGGTTCTTGCATTGAAGGCGCCGCCCTTGTCGGTTGCGGCGATGGCCCAGCCCTTGCGCGCAGCCATGGCGACGAAGGCGTCGTGCGCAGCGGGCACAGCGTCTGCGTGATAGAAACCGTTGACCTTCTGGAACAGGAGGGCGCGAGGCTTGCCTTTGGCGAGGTTGAACTTCGGCCGCACGGTATCGTAGCGAGCGCAGCGGGCAATCTTGTCCGCATTTGTCACAGGCAGAGCGCGCAACTCGGGATCGATCGTGGTGAGTACGGTGGGCGCTAGGCCGACCAATTGCGATGCCTCACGAAGCGTGAGGATTGCTGCAAAAGTTGGCGGAGTGGTCCCTGCGAACTGCGGCGGCAACCGGCTGAAGCGCCCCGGCGCGGCCTTATCCAATATGGCTCGAGCTGCAGGACTGAGCAGCACGTCTATGAACGGCGAGTCGATGGAAAACGGGGCATCGCGCTTAGCGCAATCGACCAAAGGCGCGGCAGTCGCAGCGGGGGCGCTCAAGACTCCGGACACGGCAACAAAAGCCAGCAGGGCGGATTTGACGGACATCAGAGTTTTCCTTCTTTGAGGAACTCGGCTGCATGATGCGCAGCCCGCGCGGAAAGCGCCATGTAGGTGAGCGAAGGGTTCTGGCAGCCGCTGGATGCCATCGCCGACCCGTCAGTGATGAACAGGTTGGGTACGTCATGCGCCTGGTTGTAGCGGTTCAACACAGAGGACTTGGGATCCTTGCCCATGCAGGCTGTGCCCATTTCATGGATCGCAAGGCCGGGTGTTCCAGCCTCGGAATTTGCGCTCATTACCTGGCCGCCAGCCGCCTCGATCATTGCTTTACCGTCAATGACCATCTGCGACGCAAGCTTGAGTTCGTTCTCGCCAAATTCGCAGACGATGTGGGTAAGCGGTATGCCCCATTGATCGGTCTTGTTGGGATCCAGCGTCACCCGGTTCTCCGGATTGGGCAGCATTTCGCCAAACCCGGAAATGTAGACGAGCCAAGGGCCCAGCTTGCGTGCGCGCGCCTTCAACTCCGCACCCATCAGCTGCGGCGCCAGAGCGCTGCCGCGACCCCCGGTGCGCATTGCTCCGCCTTGGTAGCCATACCCCCGCAAAAATGCGCCAGGTTCAGATACATTGCGAAAACGCGGGATATACAGTCCGGTTGGCCGCCGCCCAAAATAGAAGGTGTCCGGCGCCTTGGGCAAAATTCCAAAGACCGAGGGGCCAATCAAGTGGTCCATCAGGTTGCGGCCGACCATGTCGGACGAATTGGCCAGTCCGCGCGGCATGGCTTCGGACTTTGAGTTGAGAAGTATTTGGGTGGTGCCGATGGTTGAGGCACACGCGAACACGATCTTCGCCTCATAAGTGCGACCGGCCTTGGTGTTGGAATCAATTACCCGCACACCGGTCGCCTTTCCGGTCTTCGGATCGTGCACTATTGAATGAACGATGGCATCGGTGACGATGGTCAGATTCCCGGTGCGCTGTGCAGCCGGAAGCGAAGAACTCAGGCTCGAATGATAGGCACCGTATGAGCAGCCGCGTTCGCATAGCGAGCGGTTCTGGCAGCTACCTCGGCCTAGTTCTTCGTGGTGCGGCTGTGCCTTTGACAGATTGGCAACCCGGCCAGGGATGACTTTGCGGCCGGGGAACTTCGCTTCGACAGCCTGCTTGAACTGGAGTTCGGCATCATTGAGCGCGAAGGGAGGCAGGAACTCGCCATCAGGAAGTTGGGTCAGCCCTTCACGCGACCCGGCGACGCCGATGAACTTTTCGACGTGATCGTACCAGGGCGCAAGATCCTCGTACCGGATCGGCCAGTCCGAGCCGTGCCCATCGAGAGCGTTGGCTTCGAAATCCTGCGGCCCAAGGCGGTATGACTGCCGGCCCCACATGAGCGACCGGCCGCCTAGGTGGTTGCCGCGAATCCAGCTGAATGGCTTGTCCTTCGGGGTGGAGTAGGGATGTTCGCTATCTTTGACCCAGTACTGCTTCGTGGCCGTGCTCACGGCATAACATTGGCTTTGCACTGGATAGTCCTGCCGCAACTCGTTTTCGGGGATCAGTCCCGCATTGGGCACCTCCCAAGGTTGCATCCAGTCGGTATAGCTTTCGCCGTGGACCAGCTTGCGGCCACGCTCGATCATCAGCGTCTTGAGCCCGCGCTCGCACAATTCCTTGGCGGCAATACCGCCGCTCATTCCCGATCCGATTACAATGGCATCAAACATGGGATCCGGGTTCCGATCAGAAGAGGCCGCCCGCAGCAGGGCGGGTTTCGGAGGTTACAGGGATGGACGGCTTCCACTCACCGGGCGCGTGGACATAACTCAGCTCCTGCGTGAGAGCCGGTTCAGACACGTAATAGAGCAGGACAATCAGTTCCTTCAGCTTCCCGTATCCAGGGTCGGCATAATTGGGACCGGTCAGCATCTCCTTGATCCCGCCCCCTCCCGGCAAAGGCACGACTTTCATTGCTTCTGCTTCGTAGGACTTCAGCACGATCTCGCGGGTTGCCGGAGGCAACTGGGCCAGCCGCTTGCCTTGCTGATCGAGAGCATAGAGGTCGACTTGCGTCAGGGCCTGTGTGATTTCAAAGCGGCGCTGCCCTGAGGCCCAGTTCACCAACAGCGCTTGCAGCAGAGCTGGAACGCGGACGTCTACAGCTCCCGGCGTATTCGTACGCGGAATGATCGTGTCGCAAACTGCGCTCAAAGCATCGAATGTCGGCTGATCGAGGTAAGCGGCACTGCCCTTCGCGGCTTTCGCCAGCGCAGAGGGCGCCAAGCCACTCGAAGCAGCGCCCAGCAGCAACAGTGCGCGCTGCAGCAGCAGTCTCCGGTCCAGGTCATAGAGGTCTGACATCTTGGGCACTCCATCGCCAGCAAACGTCTCATTGGCGAGAAGCTGAAAGCAGCCTGCGCCCGCGCATTCGGAAAGCATTGGAGTTGTTCGGCGATGCACCATTGCGTGCTGCTGATCGTCAACTTCTCCCGATCCAAGCTTACACGTGGCAGGAGGCTGTCTGGCACCCCCAATTGGGGGGCAGAGTTCTGATCAGTTATAGCGAGATTTGTACAGAATTAGACCCGGCCGTTCTCTAGCGATGCCATTTAGAGAACTCATCGGGGGGCACCCGTTCGCTATGCAGTCCGTTGACCGCAGCGTCCTGATCAGCACGGCCCAGCGCCATTCCGGACAACACGATATGATCGTCCGGAATGCCGAGCTCGCGGTGGACGACCGCGCCGAAATCGCACCAGGCTTGTTGCGGGCAGGTGTCTAGGCCGAAGGCTCGGGCCATTACCATGACGTTCTGCATGAACATGCCGCAATCGAGCCAGGCACCCAGCGCCATGTCCCGTTCCATGGTGAAGAACAGGCCGACGGGGGCACCAAAGAAGGTGTAGTTCTGCAACATCGCGGCTTTGCGGCCGGCCATGTCCTGCCGGTCAATCCCGTACTTGGCGTAGAGATCGAAACCGATCTTGCGCCGGCGCGAGAGGTAGGGTTCCTTCATCACCTCGGGCAGGTAGGCATATTCGGCGCTGGTTTCCCCTGCCTCGGCCGCTGCCAGAGCGGCTCGGCTCAGGCGCTCTCGCGCTTCGCCGGTTACAATGTGGACCAGCCAGGGCTGAATATTGGTACCCGAAGGTGCGCGCGATGCCGCGCGCAGGATCGCCTCTATGCAATCGTCGCTAACGGGATCCGGCAGGAAACGACGGATGGAGCGCCGACCGGCAACGGCCTGCAGCACGTCAGCATTCGGCTCTTCTTCCGGCATCAACGGCCCGCTTCCAGTTCCAGTCGGCGCTGCTGCTTCAGCACGAACCTCTGGATCTTGCCACTGGGTGTCTTGGGCAGGCTGGAAGCGAAGTGGACCGTGCGGGGATAGGCATGCGCGGCAAAGCGGGTTTTCACCCATTGCTGCACTTCGCGTTCCAGTTCGGCAGAACCAGTAAACCCGTCGCGCAGAACAACAAACGCCTCGATCACTTCGCCGCGGACTTCGTCGGGCACCGCAATGACGGCAGTTTCAGCTACGGCAGGATGCGTCGCGATCGTTGATTCCACTTCGAACGGGCCGATGCGGTAACCGGCCATGATGATCACATCGTCATCACGCGCGGAGAAATGGAAATATCCCTCGTCATCTACCATGCCGGTGTCGCCGGTCAGGTACCAGCGCCCGCCGCCAGCGAATTTCTCGGCACTCTTGGCCGGATCGCCGTCATAGCCCCTGAACCACGCGAGCGGGCTGTCCGGTAGAACCATTGCCACGCGGCCCATCTGGTTCGGGCCGACTTCCTCATCGCGGTCGACATGAAGGATTGTGGCAGTCCATCCGGGCATCGCCTGACCCATCGACCCTGACATGACTGGGCGGCGTATCAAGGGATGATGATGGTTGTTGATCAACATTCCCGCTTCGGTCTGGCCGTAATGGTCATGGACGGTGACGCCGAGCGCTTCCTGCGCCCATTCATTGACTTCCGGAGTAAGCGGCTCCCCCGCGCTCGAGGCGCAGCGAAGATGCAGCGGAGAGGCAGGCCGAAGGCCGGAGCTTCGCAGGGCACGGTAGACGGTCGGCGCGGCAGCGAAATTGGTGACGCCCTCGCCGGCAAGCACCGCCAAAGTCGTGTCGGGTGAGAACCCGCCCTCCAGCAGGATGCTTGGCGTCCCGGTCAGGAAGGTCGCGAGGATGCCGAAATAAAGGCCATAGGCCCAGCCAGGATCGGCCGCGCACCAGAAGACATCATCGGCTCTGAGGTCAAAGCCAAACTCGGCATAGGCGTGGAACGATGCGAGTGCGCGAAGCGGCACGATTACGCCCTTGGGATTGCCCGTTGTTCCCGAAGTGTAGACGTGGATCAGCGGAGCATCGCCGCCCACTACTGCGGCGGCAATGCCAGGCCGTGCCTCGTCGATCATCCGGTCAAACGAAAGTTGCCCTTCGCTTGCTTCGCCCGTGGAGATGACTTGCCACGGCGCATCAGCAGGTATGTCATCTCCCGGCACAAGCTTGTGCCGTTGCGCCTGGTCGCAGATGACTGCCTTGGCTTTGCTGCCAAGTAAGCGCAGGGCAATTGCCGGCGGGGCAAAGGCAGTGAACAGCGGCACGTGCACCGCTCCCAAGCGCCAGATGCCCATCAGGGCGATCAGGTATTGCCTGCTCTTGCCCATCAAGGTGGCAACACGGTCACCCGGGCCCACGCCAAGCGACTGAAGGGCCGCAGCGAATTTTTCGGATTCCTGCCGCAGTTCGCCATAGGAAATGGGCTTGGCCGTCAGTTCCGGCGCAATGACGCGATAGGCGATGGCCTCGGGATCGTGCCGGTCGCACAGTAGCTGTGCTGCACAGGCATCGCGAGCGCCATAGCGTGCGATCAGTTCGTCGATACGGGTCATTTGACGGGTTTATTGGTTGCGACGGGCCTGTCCAGCCAGCCATGCGATTTCATCCAGGCTTCGAACGCCACTGTCCAGCCATCGACCGGAAGGTTCAGTTTGCGCATGCCGAAGCCATGCCCGCCGCGTTCGTAGATGTGAAGTTCGGCAGGCAATCCGGCAGCGGTCCAGCTGGAATAGATTTTCAAACTTTCTGTGGCGGGCACAGCAGGATCGTCCTGCGTGACCGCAATGAACAGCGGCGGTGCATCAGCGGACGGGGCTTTTTCGTCCATTGCGCCATAGATTGGCGCGGCGAAGTTGGGCCGGTCAGCGGCGGCGGTGTTCATTACCGCACCCATCGTGGTAATGGCACCAGCCGAGAAACCCATCATTCCAATGCGATCAGGAGCAAGGCCAAAGCGGGCGGCATTGCTCCGCAATTGACGGATTGCCTGTGTTGCATCGGCAACCGCAATCGGAATGCCTTTGCCGAACGTCGCCTTGAACTGCGAAAACAATTCCGGGTTCTTGCGCAGATCGCCTGGAACTCGGAAGTTCGGGTTAGGTTTGACCCTGTACTTCAGCACGAAGGCGGTAACCCCTCGCTCGGCAAGCCACTGGGCGACAAGGATGCCTTCATGATCGATTGCCAGCGAGGTAAACCCGCCGCCGGGCGCAACGATCATCGCGGTGCCATTGGTCTTGTCCGGGCTGGGACGATAAACCGTAAGCGTGGGCCGCGTTACATTGCCGATCATACGGATGGGTTGGCCGGGCAGGGGGTAGGTCTGGACCGTCTCCGGCCCTGTCCAGTCGTCGGTCCCCGGAGGGGTGCCCGGCCACAGCGCGATCACTTCATGGTCGGCCGCAGATGCAGCACTTGCCGAAAACAGGAGAATTGCGGCACTGCTGGCCGTCGCGAACTTCAAGAGGCGCATTTTCGTTTTCCCGTCATGAACACGTGTAGCTGGCGGCCTTGTCCGGATCGGCGCCGGATTGGAGCACGGCCTTCTTCGGCCAGGCACAGAGCAGGCGCTGGCGTTCGGGGCCGGACGCAGTTGGACCAAACATGCCGCCGCCGTGTCCGCGGCGTCCGATGAAGGATTGAGGTGCCGAGCGCTGGCCTTCGGCCCAGTTCTGCATGGCCATGACCATGTTGCGATCGGGTGTTTCATTCACACCAGGCGCGCCGCTCTGGCCGAATACGTCGGCGCCTTTGCCGCCAAAGCAGTGCTGAACGCCGGGCACCATGAACAGGCGCACGGAATCCTTCGCCTTTGCTCCCGACTGGCGGAGCATCGCGGCATGATAGCGCAAACTGGCTTCAGGCGGGATCGCTGCGTCGGCCCAGCCGTGCCAGATGATCAGTTTGCCGCCACGCGCAAAGAAGCGGCTAAGGTTTGGCGGCGCGTCGAGTTCGCGCGAAGCCGTCCTCAGTTTTGCCGGGTGTCGATCGAAATCGAAGGTCTGAACTGTGGCGAACTGGTTCTGGATCAAGCCGTCTAGCATCCCGTCGGCCAGTCCGCGCCCAGCCGTGCTGCTGTTGCCGCCTGACATCAGGTATCCTTCCCAGCCGAGCAGCGGCGCGGGATCACCGGCTTCCGATCCGGAAGGAAGGTAACCGCCGGCAAGCTGAAATCCCGCCGAATTGCGCGGGCCCGCGTGCAGCCGCTTGAGGGCGCCGACCTGCGCATCGCTGAAGCATTGCGGCGAATTGGAATTGCTGCACAGCAGCTTGCTGGCATCGAACCGGCATTGGCGCGGATCGTCGATCAGGCCATCGGACTGCCCGTCACCCGCATCGCATTGCCGAAGGACTTCTTCCTGCAGAAATTTGGTCTGGGTGGGGCGCATGGCAGCGCCCGGCGGAATCTGTGCCTGGTGCGCATTGACGAGCGCCATCGCCAGTTCGGTGAAACTTGCGGCGGGGGCGCCTGAAACGATGCCATCGTAATCCTCTGGGAAACGAGCCGCCTCAACCAGACCCTGCCGACCGCCACCAGAGCAACCGACGAAGTAGGACTTGTCCGGTCGCTTGCCATAGAAAGCAGCAATAACTTGCTTCGCTGCGACAGTGGACAGATGCACTGCGCGCCAGCTGTAATCGCGCACCTTTTCCGGCTGGCCTTTCGACCATGCGCTTTCCTGCATGTTGCCACGGTGGCCGGTGTCGGTAGCGACGGCGGCCTGTCCCGCCTTTACCGCTTGCCCCAAGGTGAAATAGTCGATTGCTCCGGCAAACCCGCCGATGCCGATACCATGCATACGGCCATCCCAGCCGGTTGCCGGAAGCCAAACCTCAAAGCCGATGTCCGAGGTTGCGGTCGGGCGAATGCGGCCAGCGACCCGGCACATCGCGGCCGAGGCCTTTCCGACGACAGGGGCATTGCCGAACATCGACGAAAGACCGGAGTTAGGCACCGGCGCACCCTCGGCAAGCGAGGTCGCCATGGTGATGGTGACGTCCTTCAGGCGAAGGTCGGCGAGTCGTGTGCAGACATCTTGTGACTGGGGGGAGGTTCCAGAACTGGCTTGGGCAACACCGGCGCCCGAGCCAATCGGTAATGGAAACGCGAGGACAGAACCTGCCGCCGCCAGCGAAACCGTCGCCAAAGCGATTTGCTTGATCACCGCCATCAACTCTCCCCTCAAGGCCTTTTCTGCGTCAGCTGGGTTCGATTGCTGTCTCGCCCGTATGCTGAGCGCAATCGCGATGCGAACCCGTGACGTGAAGTGAGCATAGCCTTGCCAATAGGCTGGTTGTCACCCCCAAATGGGGGGAGTGATGAACCCTTGCGGGCCCAATGCGGGCCGCTTCACGACTTCATATAAGATCGAAGGCTAATTGCCCCCCAGTTGGGGGGTTATTACAGGCAGCCGATTAACTAGGTTCCCCCTCAAATCAGCCTGAACCGAGCTGAAATGCAAATTTATCAATGGGAGGGGAAATCTATGCGATTCGGAATCCAGAAATCACTCATGGGCGTCAGCCTGCTTGCTTTGGCAATGCCAGCCTATGCGCAGGATGCAGCTGAAGACGAGCCCAAGGACAAGGAAATTGTCGTAACTGGCACGCTTGTTCGCGGCATTGCGCCCGCCGGCGCCAGCGTGATCACGGTCGGCAATGAGCAGGTTGCAGAGACCGGCGCTTCGACCACCGCGCAGCTGCTCCAGACGATTCCGCAGGTCGGTTCGTTCAACGACTTTCAGGCGCCAGTCGCCGCATCGAACTTCGTAACCACCAACCGGCCAAACCTTCGCAGCCTGCCCGGTTTCACCACCGCGGGCGCTTCGCCAACGCTGGTGCTGGTCGATGGTCACCGCGTAGTCGGTGCCGGCATTTCGGTGACAACACCAGATCCCGACATTGTGCCACCAAGCCTGATCGAGCGCGTCGAGATTGTCCCCGATGGCGGATCGGCCATCTACGGTTCTGACGCAGTTGCCGGCGTGATCAACTTCATCACCAAGAAGAAGTTCGATGGCATCGAGATCGGCGGCCACTATGGTTTTGCCGACAAGTATGACAGCTGGGACGCCAGCGTCACGGCGGGCAAGACCTTTGGTGATGCCTCGCTGTTCATCTCTTACAACTACTCGCAGCACAGCGAACTCCACGGCCGTGACCGCGATTGGGTGTTCTATCCGCTGGACACCATCGGCGGAGCGCCGGGTTCGCCATCTACTACAGCAACCAGCCTCCTGTGCTCGCCCGGCAATGTCAGCGCTGGCTTTGTCGGCTCGGGTCCCGCCACTGGACTGGGCTTCTATGGTTTGACGCCCACCGGCGCGCGCCAGGCAACGCTGAACCAGTGCGATGCCTCGGATGATGCCTCGATCTATCCGCGCGAAAAGCGCCACTCGGTCATGGCCGGGATGAACGTGCAGTTGAACGACAATATCGAATTTGATGTTCGTGCATTCTATACGGATCGTCTGATCACCTTCAGTGAAGGGGCCTTCAATGGTCAGACGAACTTCGGTCCTTCGTTCCTCGCCTCCTTCGGTTTCCTGTCGAGTCCGCTGTTCGATGCCAACAAGGCTGTTGGCGGTTCATGCCCGACGCAGGTTGCTCCGGGCCTTATCTTCCCGCTGCCATGCAACCTGTTTGAGACGCAGACCGTCTTTTGGAAGTTTGGCCCTGCGGACTCGATCAATACCCGCAACCACCTCAAGACCTGGGGCGTTGCGCCGCGCTTCACCGCCAATCTGGGCGGCGGCTGGGAGGCCAAGTGGATCTCGAGCTACGGCGAAAGCCGCGTCCGGTTCGACGGATTCAACCTGAACGCGCTGGGCGTGAACGCTGCTGTCAGCGCCGGCCTGTTCAATCCCTACAACCCTTCCGCCAGCAATCCGGCGGCACTGGCCGCAATCGCCAACAATGAACTCTACGGCGACACCCGCCAGCGTCAGCTCAACACCAAGGTCATCGTCGATGGCGAACTGTTCGCGCTGCCCGGCGGCGGCGTGAAGGTCGCAGTCGGCGCGGAATACGATTTCGAGCACTTCAGCCCGCGCAATGGCAGCATCATACCAGGAACCGAAAATACCGGTTCGAACGGCATTTCGGTAAACGGCACGACGATCATCGCTGCTTACGGTCCGCTCAAGCGGGTCAACTTGTCGCGTAACGTGAAGTCGGCGTTTGGTGAACTCGTTGTGCCGCTGTTCGGCGCTGACAATGCGATGACCGGCTTCCGCGAACTAACCCTGTCGGTCGCTGGCCGCTTCGATGACTACAGCGACTTCGGAAGCACGTTCAACCCGAAGTTCGGCATCACGTGGAAGCCGTTCGACGCACTTCGTCTGCGCGCCAACTGGGGCAAATCCTTCGTCGCGCCCAGCCTTGCCGACGATGAACTGGCAGCAGTCAATTCGTTCAACGTAGCCAACCTTTCGTTCCTGCAGCCCACTGCGGCTCAGGTCGGTACCACGATCAATGGCGTGGTCATCCCGGCCGTCAACGGCCGCCAGCAGATCGTTCTGCTGGGCAACCGTCCCGGCATCACCAAGCAGACCGCAACCACGTGGTCGGTTGGTGCCGATCTTGACGTACCGTTCGTTGATGGGCTGCGCCTGAGCGGCACCTACTACAACATCGACTACCGCGACATCATCGGGCAGCCGCCGTTCACCACCAGCACGTTCTATCAGAACTTTGTTGGCACCCCGACGATCACGCTCAACCCAACGCAGGCTCAGGTCGATGCGGCGCTGGCTTCATCCAGCCAGATCAACGGCGCAAGCTGCGGCGCGAACTGCTATGTAATCATCGATGCGCGCAAGCAGAACCTGTCGCGCGTCAAGATTGCCGGCCTTGATCTGGTCGCCAACTACGTTCGCCTGACCAGCTTCGGTTCGGTCGACTTCAGCTTCAATGGCAACATCGATCTGAAGCGCGACCAGGCTGCGGTTTCGACCGTGCCTTACACCGACCAGATCTTCGCGAATGCGAGCCGCTTCCGCTTCCGCACTTCGGCGGGCGCGCAGATCAGTGGCCTTCGGGCGCAGGTCTCGCTCAGCCACAGCGCGGGATACAAGCTCGTCCCCGCCGTTGGTGTCGGTACGACCCAGAACAGCGTCAGCGCATTCAACGTTGTCGACCTGTTCTTCAAGTATGACTTCAAGGGCGACGACATGCTGAACGGTCTCTCGCTGTCGCTGAACGTCAACAACGTGTTTGATGCCGATCCGCCGGTCTACCTGAAGCAGAATGGGTTGACCCCGGGAACCAACGGCTTTGCCAATGGTCGCACTCTTGGCCGTCTCGTCCAGTTCGGGATCAACAAGAAGTTCTGACCTGACCCTCCCTCCCAAGGGATCGGGGCGTCACGCAAGTGGCGCCCCGATTATTTTGTGGCGGGTCAGTCGCGCGGTGCCAGTGCCAAAACGCTGCGCATCACGATCCGGACGAGATCGGGCAGGCCGGCCGCGCCGGTCTTGGCATAGATCTGCTTCGTGCACTTGCGTGCCGTTGCTTCCTTGATGCCCAGATGCTCGGCTGCGCCGGCGATGTTCATGCCGCGGCTAAGAGCAAGCGCCAGCTTTGCTTCGCTTCGCGTCAGGCCAAACAATTCGGTCAACTGATCGCACCGGTCGGCAGCGAGCCAGGAATCGCCATGGACGTAGGCGATTACCGCCGCGCGCGGGCTGGCCGAAAGGCCGGTTGCTGCTGCGGGCATGATCAGCATATCGAGCCATGGCTCCTGCGAAAGGGTGAAGGCGCGAGCCTTTCCCTTGCCCTGCGCCAGGTCGCGGATGGCCGAAAATATGCTGGTTTTCAACGACTGCGAATGCACTTCGAGCCGGCCACCCGGGCTTTTCGATAGAATTTTTGAGAGCACGAAAACACTGCCCGCTTCTGAATCGTGATCGACGATGTGTCCTTCGGCGTCGAGCGCCATCCACCCGAAACGCAGTCCCCGCATGGCATCGCCGGCTACCTTGGCAGCGAAGCGGCTATGCTCAAGCGCCACGAAATTTCGCAAAGCTCCGCGCAAGACCGGGGCGACAACTTTCAGAATTGCGTCAGCGTTGGCACCAAAATCACCCGCTGTACGGGATATGGCCAGCCATGCGCTGACACCGGAAGGTTCCATGACCCGCAGCATTCTGCAGGCTCGGATGCCGCTTGGCACCACCAGTTCTTCGTAGAACTTCGTCAGGGCCGGATTGCGGGGAGGGTAAAGCTCATCAAAGTGATAGACGCGGCCTTCCTCCATTTCCAGTGCACCCAGAAAATCCATGCTGCTGTGCGGCTGGTAATAGTTTTCAAGTACTTCCTGGTCCGTCGCGGCGCCGCTGAACATGTGGAGTGTTTCATCGAGCGGACGTCCCGATGGCCTGAACAGAAGCGTGACGAACTCTGCGTCAGTCAACATCCTCAATTGGTTGATAAACGTTGTCCAGGGCGGGGTTTCGAAGGCCCCGTCAAGAATTGCGGTGATCATCTCGCTTTGATCGAAAGTGCCAGGCATCCGCTTTCCCACCTCGCCCCCCATTCGGGGGGTTCTTGAGTGGCATGGTTATGGCAATCGAGAACTGACCGCAATCGCGCTTGTGACTTTGAAGCCGGCAGAAATTTGCGCGAGACAGGAATATCCGGGAGGAACGCGATGAAGTCCGCAGCATACAGCCTCGTCATGCTGGGACTCTCCATATCTGCTGCGACGCTGGCCGTTTCTGGCACTGCTCGCGCAGAAAACCCCGTCGCCACTGCCATGCCGGGCGAACCATTTGTCGTGAAGGGAAGCTTCGACCTCGCCCAGTTGGGTTATGGCCTCGAAGAATTTGCAGTATCGGGTGAGGCACGCTCTTTCATTGCGAAGGGTGCCACAGGAAGCGACGGTCGCTGGCAGGTCAAGGCTGCCGGAAGCGCGCCCTATCGATCGCGGATCATCGTCATCAAGCCCAATGATGCGGCAAAATTCAACGGCACTGTGTTGGTAGAATGGATGAACGTCAGCGGCGGGCTCGACGTACCGGTGGAATGGTCGACCATGCACCGGGAAATGATGCGCAGCGGCTATGCCTATGTCGGGGTATCCGCGCAGGTTGTTGGCGTTGAGGGCGGGCCAAATCTCGGCCGGGGAACCTCTGCGGCGCTCAAGAAGATCAATCCCAAACGCTATGGCGAGCTTTCGCATCCGGGGGATGCATACTCCTACGACATCTTCAGTGATGTTGGCCGGCTGCTTCGTGGCAGGCAACGATCAACAGTTCTGGGACCGCTTGCCCCAAGCAAGATCATCGCCATGGGCGAATCGCAGTCGGCCTTTTTCCTGACAACTTACGTCAATGCCGTTGATCGGCTGGCTCAGATCTATGACGGTTTCCTGATCCATTCGCGCTCGGGAGTTGCCGCACCCCTCGATGGGGTGTTCATGACTGCGGGGCCTGAAGTCATGCAGAAGGCGGTCAGGTTGCGCACCAACCTGCGGGTGCCTGTCATGCAGGTCCATACCGAAACTGACCTCCTCGGGCTGGTCGGTTCGATCGGTTTCCACTCAGCGCGGCAGCCGAACAGTAGCAAGCTGCGGACTTGGGAAATCGCCGGGGCCGCTCATGCGGACAATTACCTTTTTCGGGTTGGCGGAATTGATTCTGGCAAACTGCCAATTGAACAACTCGCCGCCGCATGGAAGCCCATGGATTCGATGCCCGGCGTCAAGCTCGACAAGCCGATGAACAACGGGCCGCAGCATCATTATGTGACTCAAGTCGCGCTAAGACATCTCGATGTGTGGGTCCGTACAGGTGTTGCTCCTCCCGCATTCGAGCGCCTCAAGATGAAGCCCGGCACCGCGCCTGGTTTCGAACAGGATGCGCTTGGCAACAGCCTGGGCGGCGTCAGGTCTCCGTGGGTGGATGTTCCCGTGTCGCTGCTGTCAGGCGTGGCATTCGCATCGACCCCGCAGCTCGTTGGAAGCACCACGCTGTTCGATCAGGCAACGCTTGACCGTCTGTATCCGGGTGGGCGCAGCGAATACCTCGGAAGATTTGCCGCATCGCTCGACAAGGCGATTTCGCGCGGCGCGATCCTTTCCGCAGACCGCGAAGAAATACTCGAACTCGCCCGGCTGGGCTATCACGGAAATAAGTAAAATGACCATTTCGCGCCACCTCGTAGATCCGGAACTGCTGCCCGGACTCGAACTAATACCTTCGGTCGAGTTCACTCTCGAAGACCTGCCCGCCATCCGTGAGCGCATGGCCGAGTTCACGCGGATGGGGGTCACTGAAGACCTTGCTGGCGTCAGCACAACTGAAGACTTCGTACCCTCACCCCAAGGGCACAAGGTGCGCGTGCTCATCCACCGGCCGGATAACCTGCCCCCAGCCGCGCCGGTGGTCGTCTACTCCCATGGCGGCGGCTTCCTTCTTGGTTCGGCCGAATCCATGCGGCTTTCGAACCAGCTGATGGCGCGCGATGTGCAATGCCTTGTCGTTTCGGTCGACTATCGGCTGCCTCCCGAAGTGCCACATCCGGGGCCGGTCGAAGATTGCTATGCAGCCCTGAAATGGGTGCACGATAATGCCCCATCGCTCGGTATCGACCCTACCCGGATTGCCGTTGCCGGCGAAAGTGCGGGCGGCGGGCTCGCGGCGGCAACTGCATTGCTGGCGCGTGATCGAGATGAAATATCGCTGGCATACCAGCACCTGATCTATCCGATGCTTGATGACCGCACGGGCCCGGATACAGCCAACCCCTATGCCGGAGAGTTTGTCTGGACTGCGGGCAACAACCAGCTGGGCTGGTCGGCGCTTCTAGGTGAGCCTGCCGGCGGTGAAGGCGTTTGCGGTTACGCTTCGCCTTCGCGGGCGCAAGACCTGTCCGGCCTTCCGCGCACATTCATCACTGTCGGTGCCCTGGATCTGTTTGCCGACGAAAACCTCGAATTTGCGCGCCGTCTGATGCGCGCCGGGGTGTCTACCGAACTCCACCTCTATCCCGGTGCCTATCACGGCTTTGAACTCGCCAAGGATGCCCCGGTCACCAAGTCGGCGCACGAGACGGCACTGGCCGCATTGAGGCGTGGGCTGGCACCCGCGTTCAACCCAACCTCCGAGAGCAAAGGGTCCGAATGATGCGCCTTGCAGGCAAAGTTGCCGTAATAACCGGCGCAGGCTCCGGCATGGGCAAAGCCATGGCAGAACTCTTCTCACAGGAAGGGGCAAAGGTTGTCTGTGCAGACATCAGCGGCCAGCAGGAAGCGGTCGCAGCTTCCATCGGCGACGCAGCCGTCGCGGTGCATTGCAACGTCGCCGATGAAGACGACGTGCAGCGCATGATTGCTACGGCCGAAGAACGGTTCGGCCGGCTTGATGTGCTGGTCAACAACGCCGGTTTCGGCGGCGGCATGAAGCCCCTGCATGAACAGACAACCGAAAGCTGGGATCTGGTCCACTCGGTCAACCTGCGCGGCGTGTTCTTCGGCATGAAATACGGCATCATCTCGATGCTGAAGACCGGCGGCGGCTCGATTGTGAACACCGGCTCGGCGTCGGCAGTGGTCGGTTGGAAACACCATTCCATCTATGGCGCGGCAAAGGCCGGGGTCCATCAAATGACCAAGGCGGCAGCGCTTGACTACGCAGATCACAATATCCGGGTGAACGCCATTGCTCCGGGCTCGATGTGGACCGGTCTTGTTGAAGCCTCAAAGACGATTCCGGTGCCTCCAAAGGACGGGTTCAGACTGCCCGGGATTCCGCTCGATCGTTGGGGGCTTGCAAGCGACATCGCCTATGCGGGCCTCTATCTGGCAAGCGACGAGGCGGCATACGTCACCGGCGTAATCCTGCCGGTGGATGGCGGATATTCGATAGGATTTTCGGGAATGGGCGCTGAAAACAGCGGCAAGCCAAGCAATTGAAATTTAGCCGCAAAGTCGGCGGGGAGTAAGGTCCATGCAATTGGTAAAAAGATTTCGCGATCTACTGGTTCTGATTTCGCTTGGCTCGGCGGGCCTGGCTCATGCAGCAGATACCCCGGCCGGTAATCGGCCAGCCACGGACCGGGTTACCGTCGCGGGCATAGCCGCAGCGTGCGATCCGGCAGCGGTCAAGGCAGTCGCGGCGAAGCTGCCCTATGGCATGGTAATCAAGCCGATCGCCAACGGGCCGAAACTGCCCGGTGGAACCAAATATGTCGCGGCAACCGCCCAGCGGCCGGGCTATTGCCAGGTGACAGGCAGCATTGTCACCAACCGCAAGACCGGCAAAACCGCCAACTTCCTTGCCACGCTGCCTGATGCGTGGAACCGTAAGTACCTGCAGTTCGGTTGCTTTGGTCACTGCGGCTTCTTCTCGCTCAACGACGCGGCGATGCCGCTGGTGACGATTGTTGCACAGGGCTATCCCGGCCAGATCATCGAAAAGGGCTATGCCTCGTTCGGCACTGACCAGGGCCATGAAGACCCGACGGGTGGCAACTGGGCTATCAAGGGTCCGGGCAAAGTCGATCAGGATGCGATCGACGATTTCCTCTACCGCTCGAACCTTGTGTTGGCGCGGGGTGGCAAGGCCTTTACCCGTGCGTTCTACAGCCAGGCCACCAAGCAGAAGCAGACCCTTGCCTATTCGTATTTCTGCGGTTGTTCCGGCGGCGGGCGAGATGCACTGGTGGCCGCGTCCTATTTCCCCGAGGAGTTCGACGGGATCATCGCCGGGTCACCCTATGCGAACATGGTCAACGCCGGTGTGCAGATCGCCGGCAATTACCTCGCTACCCGCCGCGCCCCCGGTGCCGACGTACCGCCCAGCCTGATCGCTCAGATCGATCCCATCGTAAAAGCGCAGTGCGACGCGGTGGACGGGGTGAAGGACGGGCTTATCCAGAACCCGGCCGCCTGCAATTTTCGCGCGGAACGCGATCTGCCGCGATGCGCCGACGACAAGCCGGGCAGCAATTGCTTCACGCTCGCTCAGGCGCAGACCATCAGTGCACACCTGACCGCCGTGACGGATGAGAACGGCAGGCTGGTGCAGCCCGGCTTTGCTGTGAGCGAAATCATGCCTGTATTCCGCGAAGGAGCGCGCCCGACCGACCTTTCCGCGCCTGTGGACTGGGACAATCCCCCCAGCCTTGGATCAATCGCAAATGCGACGCTCAAGATTTTCACCAACCGCAACGACCCGAACTTCGACACGCGGGCGATCTTCTCGTTCGCTGGTGGCGGCACCGGACCGGTAACCGACTTCCGTGCCATCGTGCCCCGCGCTGAGGTTGAGAAAGCCCATGTTGCGGTCCGCATGGGTATCGGCGACGATCCGCGTAATGTCGCGAAGTTGATCCGCCAGAACCGCAAACTGCTGATCTGGCACAATTCGAGCGACGAAAAGCTCACGCCGTACATGTCGGTGAACTATTACAAGCAACTCGCGGCCATGTACGGCGGCTATGAGAAGCTGCAGGATGACATTCGCCTGTTCATGATCCCCGGCTCCAGCCACTGCAGCATGGGCCAGCAAGGTCCCGGCAATTTCGATGCGATCGGTGCGCTCGAAGACTGGGTCGAAAAGCAGCGCGCACCCGATGCGCTGAAGGCCAGCCTTTTCAGCCACACCTCGCCGTTCATCGATCCGAGCAAGACCCCGCTGCGCACGATGCCGCTCTGTAAGTTCCCAGAGATGGCCCGCTATGATGGCAAGGGTGATGTGAAGCAGGCTTCGAGCTGGACCTGCTCGCCTTCAGACAAGCGGATGCTCGAAGTCGGCGAAAGCGGCCGTCAGGCAGGCGTGACGCAATGAACCCGCAGCTCCAGCGTTGGGTAAGTTCCGCGTCCTTTGTGGTAGCCTTGGCTACAGCGTCGGCCGGACTCGCGACCAGTGCCAAGGATCGCCCTGAACCGGGC
This sequence comes from Novosphingobium aquae, assembly GCF_037572715.1. Lineage (NCBI taxonomy): Bacteria > Pseudomonadati > Pseudomonadota > Alphaproteobacteria > Sphingomonadales > Sphingomonadaceae > Novosphingobium > Novosphingobium aquae. Next base: position 164,975 of record NZ_JBBHJY010000008.1, read on the forward strand.
CTTCAGGGTCAGACCATGCAGGGCGAGGCGGTCGTTCTTGCGCAGCCTTATGCGAAAGGGCTTCGCCGCATCGGCCATGATTCCATTCGTGGCCGCGATACCAATGTGCAGCTCGCGTGGGTGGACCACTGCGCTTACGTTTCAAGCACGGCAGGACCGTTTCCGATCATCGGTACGCTTAAGGGCGATCCGGCGCTGACCGGGGTTGCCGTGATTGACGTGAGCAATCCGCGCAAGCCGAAGACGGTAAAACTGCTTCGTGACCGGGGATCGGCAGCCTCGCTCGAAGTGTTGCACGCGGTTACGGCAAAAGGGCGCAAGGTGCTTATCGCCGGCGCTTATCATGGCGGCGCGCATGCGGCTGGGACATCCGGTGCAAAGGAGCACGATCCAGCCGCGCAGGGCGCCTGGCTCGATGTTTATGATGTGTCCGACTGCGCCAACCCGAAGCTGATGTCAGAAGTCGAGTGGCCGGAAAACTCGCACAGTGCGCGTCTCTCGCCGGATGGGCGGCTGGTCTATGGAACCAACCTTTCGCCGTTTACCGGCAGCGGCGGCATTCAGGTCATGGATATATCGGACTTGGCCAAGCCGCACTTCCTCGGGAAGTTCGGCGCGACAAAGGCTGACGGTTCGACATTCGAATTTGCTTCACATGAAGTTTCATTCAGCCCCGATGGCCGCCGGATGTACGCCGGGGTGAACGCTTCTCTCGGCGGGGACCTCAATATCGGCATCAAGCTGCTCCCTCCCAGCCAGAAATCGCTCGGTCCCGATGGTGGCGGTGTCTACATCTTCGACAATACAGATTTTGTCGAAGGCCGGGCCGATCCCAAGCTGAGGCTGCTCGGCACGATGCCGGGTGGTGGCTGGCACTCGGTAGTGCCTGCACGCATCGGCGGCGTAAATTATCTTGTCGGCGGAGCGGAATTGGGAGCCTGCCCCGGAACCTGGCCGCGCATCACCAATATTGCCGATGAAAAGCGCCCCTTCCTTGCCGGTGAGTTCAAGCTGGCGATGAACCAGCAAGCAAACTGCCCGGTGCCCACCGCAGCTGATCGGGCGAGTGGCGGCATAGTGCCGCCGCCAGGCACGGCAACGCTTCATTACAATGCGGTCGATAGCCCGGTCGATACCAAGCTGGGCCTGTTCAACTTCATGTGGGGAGGCCTGCGCGTCGTCGATTTGCGCAAGCCGGCACAGCCCCAGGAAGTCGCCTATTTCAAGCCTGGTGATGTTTGCACCGGCCATGTCCGATTCTTGCCGGAAAGCGGACAGATCTGGGTTGTCTGCAACGCCAGCGGCTTCCATGTCCTTGAGCTGTCACCGCGTGTGCGCGCGGAGATGCGCCGCCAGCCTCGCAAGTCCTTATAATCAGAAACGGAGCACTCCATGGTCCTCGAACGCGCCGAATTTATTGCCAGGGACGGTACTGGCGACGAGGTGGGCGAAATGCTGCGCACGCGCGGATTGCCGCTTGCCGCGACTTATACCGGCTGCCTGTCGTTCAGGGCGCTGCGCTGTGTCGAGCAGCCTGAGACTTTCCTGTTCCTTGCCGAATGGGAGTCAATCGAGGCGCACAAGGAATCGCGCCACGAACCGGCCCACGTCGAATTTCGCGAAATGCTGCTCCCCTTCGCCGCTGGAGCCCGCGAAACACTTCATTTTACCGAGCTCTGACAGGACCTGACGCCGCAGGCATACGGTACTGAGGTGACCGCCGTTGCTCTTTGCCATTGATTGGAGTTCACAATGCAATCGATGCGAAACATGATGCGCCGGGCCGTGACTGCTGGCCTTGCGGGGCTTTTGTCGGCCGGTGCGATTGCCGCCTCTTCCCCTAATTCAGAGTGGAGCAATTTCGGGCGCGATGGCAGCGAACAGCATTTCAGTCCGGTAGCCGAAATCAACACGCAGAATGTCGCTCGGCTTGGCCTTGCATGGCATCAGGGCCTGACGCCAGGTTTTACCGTCTCAACACCGGTTCAGGCGAACGGCAAGCTGTTCATTACCACCGGCCACTCGCACATCCAGGCCTTCAACGCGGCAACCGGAAGACTCTTGTGGGAGTGGGACGCCAGGACTCGCGAGATTGCCCAACTCAACCTGCACATGAGCTGGGGCAACAAGGGCATTGCATGGTCAAACGGCAAGGTCATCGTCGGGACGACTGACGGCCGCGTGATCGCGCTGGACGACCGCACCGGCAAACCCGTGTGGGAGCAGCGCCAGTACGGTCTTGGCGACATGAAGAACAATAATGGCCCGCCGCGCGTATTTGGCGGCAAGGTCATCATCGGTCACGGCGGCGCCGACATCACGCCCGAACGAGGCTACGTGACAGCCTATGACGTGAACACGGGCAAGCAGCTGTGGCGCTTCTATACTGTGCCTGGCGACCCCGCGCAGCCCGCCGCCACGAAAGCGGAACAGGTCATGCGATCGACCTGGAGCGGCTGGATGGGCGCTGATGGCAAGCGTATCGGCGGCGGCGGCACGGCATGGAATGCCTTCAGCTACGATCCGGCGCTGAACCTCATTTATATCGGCGTGGGCAATGGTTTCCCCTACAATCACAAGATGCGAAGCCCGGGCGGAGGCGACAACCTCTTCCTCGCATCGATCGTGGCCGTCGATGCCGACACCGGCGAATACAGGTGGCATTACCAGGTGTGTCCTGCCGAACAGTGGGATTGCACCGCCGTACAGGACATGACGCTCGCCGACGTAGTGATCGATGGCAAGACGCGGAAGGTCCTAATTCAGGCACCGAAGAACGGCTTCCTCTATGTGCTCGATCGCGAAACCGGCGCATTCATCTCGGCCGAGAAGATCGCCAAGGTAACATGGGCGGAAAGGATCGACGCGAACGGCAGACCAGTCGAAAATCCTGGCATCCGCTTCGAGGGCAATATGCCCTTTGAACTCTGGCCGGGGCCGCAAGGCGCGCATTCCTGGCTACCGCAAGCGTACAGCCCGCAGACCGGCCTGGTCTATCTCCCGATTATCGAGATGGGCGCGCTCATCGGCCCAGCCAAGCCTGGCGGCATGGCGCTCGGCGGAAATATAGGGGTGAGCCTGGTTGGCGATGCAGACTTGCCGGGAAGTCGCCGAAGCCTCCTGAAGGCCTGGAACCCTGTCACACAGAAACTGGCATGGCAGGTGGAACTGCCTGGCGACTGGCCCGGTGGTGTTCTGGCGACAGCGGGCGATCTGGTGTTCCAGGGCCGTATCGATGGGTATCTCGTTGCCTATGATGCTCGCACGGGCCGGCAGGTCTGGTCCTACAAGACGGCCTCGCCAGTAGTTGCGCCGCCGATATCCTACAGGATCGGCAATCGCCAGTATGTAGCTGTGATGACCGGCAGCGGATCACAGGGGGGCGGCATCCTCGCCACCGGAAACGCGCCCTACCGCACCGACTACCGCCTTCCGCGCCACCTCCTCGTTTTTGCCATCGGTGGCCGCGACAAGGTTGCTCCGGTCGATATGCGTGAGCCTGAGGCCTTGAGCGATCCAGATTTCAAACCGGACCAGGCAACGATCATGAAGGGGGCCATGGCCTTTGCAGGAAACGCCTGCATCGTCTGCCACGGCATGAATGCCATTGGCGGCGGAGCGGCACCTGACCTGCGCTGGTCGCCCATGATCCTCGATGAAACAGGCTTCCGGGCTGTGGTGAAGGAGGGTGCGCTCAAATTGGCGGGGATGCCGCCATCCAGCCAAATCTCGGATGCCGATCTGGACGCGATCAGACATTACCTGAGGCTGCGTGCGATGCAGGCACCCGCCGAACGGGAGGCTATCCGCAAGGGCATGAAGGCAAAAGCTGGCGAAATGGAGCGACCGGCTGGGTAAAGATTCGATCCCTTTGCTAGCTAAGCCAATCATTATTCAGCCTTTCTTACTTGGTCCGCCTGAATTCCTCAAGCGCCTTGCCCTCCCGCGACGCTCCCTTCGCCCATGAGCTCGGTATCGAACTCGAGGTCGACCAGGGCCTGCAACTCGATCGCGAGGATATCGCGGTCCCAGCCGGCGTTGAGCGCCAGCTTGTTGTCGGCCAGCACAGGCCCGCGCGCAGAGCATCCGGCGGCTTCGCTCGTCCAAGGGTGCCGTTGTTTGCTGGATCGCTTTGCGATCCTTTGGGAACGCAAAGGGAGTCGCCCTCGTTCCCAAACCCGAAGTAGCAGCCCCCGTGTGGCGGGCTCTCGCCCGCTGGCCCGCGCCAGAGCAGCGATTCCGGTTTTCCTTCCCCCTCCCACCCTCGCCGGAAGGCAGGCCGCATGCCGCAGGCAGCGGCTTTGCCGAGAAGGAGGAAGGGGCAAAGTTCGATCTTACCCTGCGCTACCGGGAGTGCGGAGCGGAGTGCCGCGAGGACTGGTTGCGGATGTTGGCTTGCGACAACGGCCTGCCATTGGCCGAGGTGGAGCGCGTGGCGGCGCGGTTAGGCGAGCGGGAGGATTTCGGGAAGCTGATTGACTACTGTGAGGGGCCGTTTAGATCACAAGGTCCACAATCACTGGATGCGAAAAAGTGTCTAGCAAAGGTTCAAGAGGGAGCCGTCCTTTGAACCCAGAGATGGATGCTGGGGGTACAATTGGGGGTATTTCTAAATTCAAAGAATCAGAAACATCGAATTTGCGGGCCTAAAGGTCTCTCTTTTGATTCCCTTCACCGCTCCATTTTCCTGACATTCGCACAGTTGTTAGCGCACGCCGCCGCGTGTGCCGTGCGCTGGCGATTGATTTAACTGGTCGCGCCTGCCAATGAACGCACATTGGTCAGTCCAGTGGAACATGACATGCAACACCCAGCGTCCCCGGTTCATGACCGGATCTACAAACACCTCGCCCGGCGCATCCTCGCCGAAATCATCGCGGGCAAGTACCCCGTCGGCTCGCGCCTTCCGGCTGAACGCGAACTGGCGATTATCTATGAAGTCAGCCGCCCTACCGTGCGCGAGGCGGTGATTGCGCTTGAAGTGCAGGGAATCGTCGATGTGCGCATCGGCTCGGGTGCCTATGTCGTGCGCTTGCCGAGCGAGGACGATCACCCCGGATCGCATCTTTCGGCCTTTGAACTGACCGAGGCCCGCGCGTTGATCGAGGCCGAAGCGGCGGCGCTCGCCGCGACGCTCGCCTCCGATGACGAGATCGAAGAGATCGCCGCCCACGTCGATGCCATCGCCCGCGCGGATCGCAACGCCGCCGGAGCCGAAACTGCCGACCGGGCCTTCCACCTCGCCATCGCGCGTGCTGCGCGAAACGGGGCCTTGCTCGGCGCGATCACATCGCTGTGGGACATGCGCGAGACTTCGGCCGAGGCGGCGCTGCTGCATGAAAAGGCACGTTCTGCCAATATCATGCCGGTGGTCGACGAGCATTCCGCCGTGGTCAGCGCCCTGCGCGCCCGCGACCCCGAAGCGGCGCGAGCCGCCATGCGCGGGCACCTCGCCTCGGTCCTCGAAGCCCTGCTTTTCGCCACGGAAGGCGAGGAGGGGCAGGAGGAACGTCGCACCCGCCTGCGAACGGTAGCCGGCTGATGCCGCGTCCGCTCGAACTGCACCGCGACAGGTTGCTACCCGCCGAAAGCACCACCCGCGCCATCGCTCGCGAGCTGTATGATACGGTCAAGGACCTGCCGATCGTCAGCCCGCACGGCCACACCGATCCGCAGTGGTGGGCGAGCGATGCGAATTTCGGCAATGCCACCGATCTGCTGCTGGTGCCCGATCACTACGTCTTTCGCATGCTCTATTCGCAGGGCGTGGCGATGGAAGATCTGGGTATTGGCGGGGGTGAAGTCGATCCCCGCACGGCCTGGCGATTGTTTGCCGAGCGGTATCATCTGTTCCGCGGCACCCCTTCGCGGATGTGGCTCGACTGGGTGTTTGCCGAGGCCTTTGGCATCGAATACCGGCTCGATGGCGAGACTTCGGACTTCTATTTCGACACAATCACCGATGCCCTGGCCACAGATGCCTTCCGCCCGCGTGCGCTGTTCGAGCGGTTCAATATCGAGACAATCGCGACGACCGAAAGCCCGCTCGACAGCCTTGAGCACCACGCCGCGATCCGCGCCTCGGGTTGGCAGGGCAAGGTCATCACCGCCTATCGACCGGACCCGGTGGTCGATCCCGAGTTTGAAGGCTTTCGCGATAACCTGCAGACGCTATCGAACCTGACCGGCGAGGATTGCCTGTCATGGTCCGGCTATCTCGCCGCGCATCGCCAGCGCCGTGCGTTCTTCGCCCAGAACGGCGCGACGAGCACCGACCACGGCCACCCCACCGCGCTCACCGCCGACCTCAATGCGCTTGAGGCCGAGGCCCTGTTCCGCAAGGTCAGCGCGGGCGCGTTCATCGCAGCCGAGGCGGAATTGTTTCGCGCGCAAATGCTCACCGAAATGGCGCGGATGTCGATCGATGACGGCCTTGTCATGCAGATCCACCCGGGCGCCTTCCGCAACCACAATGCGCAGGTTTTCGCGCAGTTCGGGCGCGACAAGGGCGCCGATATGCCGAGCCGTACCGAATATGTACAGGCGCTCAAACCCCTGCTCGACCGCTTCGGCAATGACCCGCGCCTGTCGATCATCCTCTTCACCCTGGACGAGAGTAGCTACGCCCGCGAACTCGCGCCGTTGGCGGGGCACTATCCGTGCCTCAAGCTCGGCCCGGCGTGGTGGTTCCATGACAGCCCCGAAGGCATGCGCCGCTTTCGCCGCATGACCACCGAAACTGCGGGCTTCTACAACACGGTCGGCTTCAACGACGATACCCGCGCCTTCCTTTCTATCCCGGCGCGGCACGATGTTGCGCGGCGGATCGACTGCGGCTTCCTTGCCGAACTGGTCGCCGAACACCGCATTGAGGATTGGGAAGCCGCCGAACTGGCGAAGGACCTGACCTACAACCTGGTGAAGCAGGCCTACAAGCTGTGAACGACCTGCGGCTGAACCCGTTTACCCTGGGCACCTTCGCGCCTGCCGACGCCGAGCGCTACGATTACGACCGCGAGGCGCAAGCGATTGGCATCGTCCACTTCGGCATTGGCGCGTTCCACCGTGCGCATCAGGCATGGTACACCGACCGCGCGATGGACGCCGGCGACCGCGACTGGGGCATCATCGGCGTCTCGCTGCGGTCGGGCGAGGTCGCGCACCAGATGAACCCGCAGGAAGGGCTCTACACCGTCACCGAACGCTCGGGCGAGGGCGCGAAAACCCGCATCATCGGCGCGGTCAGGGACGTGCTGGTCGCACCATACGAACCCGAAGCGGTAATCGCCGCGCTAGCCGCACCCAGCACCCGCATTGCCAGCTTTACCATCACCGAAAAGGGCTATTGCCGCGCCGCTGGCGGCAGCCTCGATCCGGCGCTGGCCGGGGACGAGAGCGTTTATCACTACCTTGGCCTCGGCCTGCGCCGACGCCACGATGCAGGCCTTCCCGGCCTGACGCTGATGAGCTGCGACAACCTGGCCGAGAATGGCCAGCAACTTGCCCGGCTGATGGGCGAATATCTGGCGCTGCACGATCCCGCGCTGCTGGCGTGGTTCACGGCGGAATGCACCTGCCCATCGACGATGGTCGACCGCATCGTGCCTGCAACCACGGCGGAAGACCGCGATGCCGTGGCCGAAACGCTCGACGGCCTGCGCGATGAAGCGGCAGTGATGACCGAGCCGTTCAGCCAGTGGGTGATCGAGGACAAGTTCGCACAGGGCCGACCGGCTTGGGACAAGGTCGGGGCCGAATTGGTCGAGGACGTCCGTCCTTATGAAACCGCCAAGCTCAGGATGCTCAACGGCGCCCATTCAATGCTGGCCTATGTCGGCCTCGCCCATGGTCACACCTTCGTGCACGAAGCGGTGAGCGATCCGGCGATCCGTGCCTTGGCCGAGCGGCTGATGCGCGAAGAAGCCGCGCCGACAATCGCCGCCGCGCCGGGGCAGGACTTGTCCGCCTATTCGGTTGCGCTGCTTGAACGCTTCGCCAATCCGGCGCTCAATCACCGGCTGATCCAGATCGGCATGGATGGTAGCCAGAAGATCCCGCAGCGTTGGCTGGAAACGCTGGCCGCGAACCAGCAGCAGGGCCGCGACTGTCCGGCGATCCTTGCGGGCATCGGCGGCTGGATCCGCCACCTACGCGGCGCAAACGGCCCGGTCGACGATCCGCGAGGCGCGGAACTGGCCGAAATGGCCGGGCGCGCGGACTGCGTGACAGGGCTCTTCGGTCAGGGCGGGGCCATGGCCTCCCAATGGCATCCGGACGCAGCCGATGTACTGGCTATTGAAGCAGGTTTCTGAAGCCGCTTAGCCCGCGTCCTCGGCAAGGGTGTGGGCGACGATGGCATTGGCATGACCATGCCCCATGCCGTGCTGGTCCTTCAGCAGGCTCACCAGTTCCATGTGCTTGGCGGGTAGCGCGGCGCGCACCACGGCCTGCCACTCGGAAATCGGGCGGCCGTACTTCTTCTCGATTGAAGGAAAGTAGGAGGCGGGGCCTTTGACCTTCTCTTCGCCCACCATGCCTTACCCCTGCGTAGCGATGTAGCGGATGGCGGCTGCATAGCCCTCGGCGCCGAGACCCGAAATGATCCCGGTCACTGCGGCGGTCATGATCGTGTTCTTGCGCCATTCCTCCTCGCGGCGGTGCACGTTGGAAATGTGCACTTCCACCACCGGGCATTCGACCATCTTGAGCGCATCGAGGATCGGATAGGCGGCATAGGAGAAGGCGGCGGGATTGATGACGATCCCGGCCAGCCCCTTGCGGTGCTGCTGGAGCCATTCGACCATTTCGCCTTCGTGGTTGGTCTGGCGGAAATCGATGGCATGACCGGTTGGCTCGGCAGCCTTGCGGCATAGCGCCTCGATATCGGCGAGCGTCGTGCTGCCGTAGATCTCTGGCTCGCGCTCGCCCAGCAGGTTGAGGTTGGGTCCGTTGAGGACGAGGATCGTGCCGGCCATCTTGTCGAAAACTCCCTGTGCCCTCGCGGCCTTAGGGCAATTGGCGGCTCAAGGGAATCCCCGAGGAGTTGCGCCGCGCGCCATAGGCGGCAACGACTTCTGCCAGCACAGACAGCGCCAGCGTTTCGGGATCGCGCGCCGAGGGGATCAGGCCGATGGGACCGTGGATGCGCGATGACAGCTCGGCTGGAACGCCCGCCTCGGCCAGCGCGACAAGGCGGCGGGCGTGGGTGGTGCGGCTGCCCATGGCGCCGATCCACAGGTGCGGTTGCGGCAAGGCCCGGGCGAGCAGCGGTACTTCCCAGTCGTGGTCGTGGAACAGCAACACCAGCGCCGACCATGGATCGAGGTCGAGCGGCACGGGCGAGGTGGGGGTCTTGATTGGGACTACGCCTAGCTGGCTGGCAAGGCGCTCGTCCGGGGTGATGACTTCTACCACCGCGCCCCATGCACCGGTCTGCCGGGCAAGGGCTTCGACTTCCTCGCCGTGGCCAGCAATTATCATGCGAAGTGGCGGATCGAGGCGGAGATGGAACTTGGCATCCTGCCACCCGGACCGGGTCCGGGAATTCGCTGCGTGCAGCACAAGCGCGCCATCTGTTCCGGCCGCAAGCACTATAGGCTGGCGATCAGTAAGTCGCGCGATGGTCCCGGCGATGGCGGCAGCATCGGGCTGCGGCACAATCAGTAGGTCGATCCCCGATCCACAGGGCAAGCGGATGTCGATCAACGGCGAGCCCGCGCCGATCCGGAGTACTTTCGCCTTTCCGTTTTCGATCACGCGGCGGGCCTCGCCGGCAATCGCCGCTTCGGTGCAGCCGCCCGACAGCGAGCCGCACCAGTGCCCCGCCTCGCTCACGCCCATCAGCGTGCCGGTGCCGCGCGCCGCGCCGCCTTCGACGGCGGTGAGCACGATCAGCGCCGTACGTTCACCGCGCGCGGCGGCGTTGTGCAGGTAAGTCAGGACGGTGAGGGGTGTTGCCATGCGGCGGGCTTAGCCGCTCAACCCGCCGGATTGAAGGGTTCGCGCAAATTCACCAAGGGGCGGCGATAGGACGGATCGTCCGTGTTGCGGCTGGAGACGCCGTTCTTCTCGATTCCCGGCACGTCGGCGAAGGGGATCGGCATCGGCGGCGGCAGGCAGCCCCATTCGATGATATTGGTGCGCAGCGCGATTTTCCATTCACCGTTCCTGCGCTCGAGCCGGTCGATATAGCGCCCGCCGGCCATCCACAGGCTCTCGTCGCGGTTGCGGCCGACGAAAATGTAATAGCATTCCGAATGGGCCGTATCGCCGTCGATATCGACTGTCTGGTTGAGCAGCGAGTGGTGCGTGACGATTTGCCCGGCTTCATGCATCGGCACGGCCCAGTCCCAGCAGCCTACCACATCGCCCACGTAAGGTCCGGCGGCCATTTCGGCGTCGCCCCAGAAGGCGGAGAGGTAAAGCTCGCGGTCGAAACGGTCCATACCGCGCGAAAAGCGGGTCAGACAGTCGGTAATCTCGATGCGGTCGGCGGCGTATTCGAGGCGCTTGAGGCGGGCTTCGTCCATGTCATTGTCCTCCTATCGGCTGCCAGATCGGCTCGCCGCGCGCGGCGCGGGCTGAGGGAATGACACTGCCGTCAATGTCGGTGAGACCATATTCCATCGCCAGTTCTGTGGTGATGAATTCGCCGCCGGAGCACTTCATGACGTCTGGATCGGCGGCCAGTGCGGCCACGACGCGGCCTGGATGTTCGACCGAGGACCCCGTCATCGTGGTGATCGATGTGGTCATCTTGTCCGCCATTTTCGCCATGTTATCAACGGCCTTTTCCGTCAGGGTCAGGCCCTGCCAGAGGGTAACCGCGGCGACATTATGCGGCGCGAGTTCGACCGCCATGTCGCGGGTCATGCGGCCGACCGCGGTTTTCGACGTGCCGAAGATCACGCCATAGGTGTAAGTCGTTGCGGCGAAACCGGAAATTGCGACGATCAACCCTGATCCCTGCGGCGCCATGATTTTTGCGGCGTGCCAGGCGGCGACGTAGTTGGACTTCACGCCAACGTCCCACATCTCCAGGTTGGAGAGCGGCTTTTCCCAGAAACCCTTGGGTTCCAGCAGATCATCGGACAAGGCGAAGGCGTTGTTGACTAGGATATCGAGCCGGCCTTCATCCCGCGCGATCCGCTCGAACAGCGCCGCCACCGCCGCGTCATCGCCGTGGTCGCAGGCAACTGCAACGCCGCTGCCACCGCTCTGCAAGCCGCGTGCATCGCATTCGCTTGCCGTGGAGCCGACTGTGCCGGGGAGGTAGTAGTCACCCTCGTTCACGGTGCGCCCGGTGACGTAGACTCGCGCGCCCTGTTCGGCGAGGACGAGGGCGATTCCCTTGCCGATGCCGCGGCTGGCACCGGTGACCAGTGCGACCTTACCTGCGAGTGGAGATGCCATCACAATCCTCTGCCAGAAGCCTTGCCGGTTTCTAGCTTGCCGAGGCTCCATGTCGAGTGCGCCCCGGCGATACTGCTGCGGGCCGGAAGCACGCATGCCGCCGGCCCGCAGGGGATTTTCGGATTGTCAGGTCAGCGCCCGAAAACGCCGATCAAAGTTCAGGTGCGCGGAGCACCCCGGCTGCCGCCAATGCCGCCACCAAAGCCGCCGCCCGAACGTCGCTGGCCGCCCGAGTTGTTGCCTCCAGTGCGGTTGCCTTCGGGGCTGCGATGAACGCGCGGGGCATCCTGCGGGCGGGCCGGACGGCGTTCGCCATCGCTGCGCGCTTCGGGACGGGGACCACGGTTATCAGGACGCGGGCCACGGTTGTCACTGCGCGGTGCCGGACGGTCGCCTTGCGGACGTTCGCTGCGGCCTTCGCCTTCGTGACCGAAGTTGGCCGGGCTCCAGCTGGAGCCGCCACCCTGGGCCGGACGGCGCTCGCGGCGGTCATCACGGGTTTCGTCGCGGCGACCTTCCGGACGCGGAGCGGATTCGCCCCGGCCGCGGCGATGCTGGCGATCGGAATCGCGATCACCGCCGGGACGACCGGCGCCACCCGAACGGCCACCATCACTGCGGCCACCGCCCGAACGACCACCGCCACCAATGCCGCGACCACCACCGCCACGGCCCTGACGCGGGCTCGGATCGGTAGGTTCGGTGCGCTTGGCAGGGGCCGGCAGACGCGCGGCTTCGGCCATGAAATTGTCCGGCAGCGGCATCGGCATCAGCTTGATCTGGGTCAGCTTCTCGATGTCGCGCAGGTAGGGCTTCTCGTCGGGAGCGACGAAGCTGACAGCAACGCCATCTGCGCCGGCACGCGCGGTGCGCCCGATGCGGTGGACGTACTGTTCGGCCACGTTGGGCATTTCATAGTTGAACACGTGGCTCACGCCGGTCACGTCGATGCCGCGCGCGGCAATGTCGGTGGCGACGAGGACCGGGCATGCCCCCTGCCGGAAAGCGTTGAGTGCGGCGGTGCGCTGGGCCTGACTCTTGTTGCCGTGGATCGCCGCAGCGGTCACACCGGCCGAGTGCAGGTGGCGGACCACGCGGTCAGCGCCGTGCTTGGTGCGGGTGAACACCAGTGCGCGGTCGATCTTCTGCTGGCCTTCCGTCTCGGCAAGCCCTGCACGCAGCTTGAGCGTCAGGAGCGACTGCTTTTCCGCCTGGTTGATGAAGGTGACGAACTGGTCGACGCGTTCAGCCGTGGTCGCCTGCGGCGTTACTTCGACGCGCACCGGGTTGTTGATGAACTGCTTGCCCAGATCGGCAATCGCCTTGGGCATGGTTGCCGAGAAGAACAGGCTCTGCCGTTCCTTGGGCAGCATCGCCGCAACGCGCTTCAGCGGCACGATGAAGCCAAGGTCCATCATCTGGTCGGCTTCGTCGAGCACGAAGATCTCGACATTGCGCAGCGTCAGGGCGCGCTGGTCGATCAGGTCGAGCAGGCGGCCCGGCGTGGCGACCAGCACGTCACAGCCGGCAACCAGTGCGCGGCTCTGCTTGCCGACGGGGATGCCGCCGAACACGCACTGCACAGAAAGGTTCAGGTACTTGGCATAGCCGCGCATGTTCTCGGCAATCTGTGCAGCGAGTTCGCGGGTCGGCGAAAGCACCAGCATCCGGCACGAAGCCGGGCTGCGCGGCTTGGGATTGGCGGCCAGGCGGTGAAGCGAGGGGAGAGAGAAGGCAGCGGTCTTGCCGGTGCCGGTCTGCGCGATGCCGAGGAGGTCGCGGCCTTCGAGCAGGGCGGGAATTGCCTGCTTCTGGATCGGCGTGGGATCGGAATAGCCCTTGGTTTCAAGCGCACGGAGCAAGGGCTCGGCAAGGCCAAGGTCAGAAAAATAGGACATGGTATTCTTTCAATATGGAGCTTGGCGCACGCACGGGTACCGTGCATGCGAAGCGAGGGTTCGTTTCGATGCGACCCTGCGTGAAAAAGGAAGCTTCCAGCGATTTCGGCTATCGAAGGTCCGGGCAGGTTCAGCGATGAAAACGCGAACCTCACGCTGCCGGGACCGCGCCGGGGAGGACCCGCGCGCCGATTGCTGGGGGGGGATATAGGGAACGTTGCCGGGAAAAGCAAGATAATTGCGTGGGGGCAGAGATGCGCGGCAATCCTCAGCACTCACCTTCGCCAGATTTGGCCAGAGCCAGCCAAGACGTGGCGTTAGCGAAGCGACACATCTGGGCCAATCCGCCTGCCCGCCGATTGCATGACTGGTTCTGTCAGCTTGGTGCTATGGTCAGAGCGCCCTGCGAGTCTAAAGACGGCGTGACAGGCTACCGGGTATGGCTCTCGATCCGCGAGTCTCCGGTCTCCGAAGGCTTCGGCCATGGAATTTTTTACGCCAGTTTTGCCAGAGAACTCCAGCAGCCTTGGAATGGCGCTGGTTGTTTCGTCCGCCATGCCCCTTCTGTTGCTCGACGATAAGCTTGTTGTTCAAGCAGCCAGTGAAACGTTTTGCCGAGCCTTTGACTTGCGGATTGATGCCGTGGTCGGGCAATCGCTGTTCGCACTGGGCAACGGCGAATGGGACAGACCGCAGTTGCGCTCGCTAATCGAGGCAACGGCCAGCGGCCGCGCGGCAATCGACGCTTACGAATTCGTGCTGAAGCGCGGAGGCAAACCCGATCGCATCCTGATCCTGAATGCCCACGCGCTGGACCATGAGGCAAACGCTGCCATCCGGCTGGTCCTTGCTGTCACCGACATCACGGCAATCCGCGATTCCGAATCTGCGGCTCGTGCCCTGGTAGAGAAGAACGATTCGCTGATCCGCGAAAAGCAGGTCCTGCTGCAGGAACTGAACCACCGCGTCGCCAACAGCCTGCAGATCATTGCGAGCATCCTGATGCAGCGCGTGAAACGGTCACAGTCAGAGGAAACGCGCGATCACCTGCGCGATGCCCACCACCGGGTCTTGTCGATTGCCACGCTGCAACGGCTGTTGGCGTCGAACGCCAACGGCGATGTCGCTCTGCTGCCCTACCTGACAGACCTGTGCGCCAGTATTGGCGCATCGATGATTGCCGATCCAAGAAAATTGACGCTGAATGTCACAGCCGATGCCAGTTCGATGAGCCCGGATCAGTCGGTCAGCCTGGGGCTGATTGTCACAGAACTGGCGATCAACGCACTCAAGCATGCATTCCCCGATACCGATCAGGACCACTGTCACATTGGTGTGGCCTTTGCCGCCAGCACATCTGGTTGGGTCCTGACCGTATCTGACAATGGCTGCGGGATGCCGGATGATCCTGCCAAGGCCAAATCCGGCCTTGGTACCGGCATCGTCAATGCCCTCGCCGGGCAGCTGGCGGCAACAGTTGCCGTCACCGATAACCATCCCGGGACCAATGTGACCGTGTCGCATGCTGGAGCCAGTGTTCGGGAATCCTCAACCGCGCTAGGAACTTTCGTTTCGAACCTTCCCGTTGAGGGCTAGGTCCCTGACGAAAATGTTGTGACGTCCAGTCCCGGCGGCGCTCTGAAGATACATTTCTTGACATCGAAGCAAGTACCGGGGCCTTTGGTCAGATCGCTTTCGCTGACCCATGCGGTCCTTTGCGGCCTTGGTATCACGTTCGGTGCCGGCATCTACGTGCTGGTGGGCGTTGCCGTTGCCGGGTTGGTCTCAAGTCTTTTGCTCATGGCCTTCGCGCTCATCGACTAGGCGCGTTACCCTGCCTTCGCCGCGCCCCTGAAGGCGCGTCGCGGCCGCGAAGTGTTACTCATCGCGCGGAAAATCGAAGGTCACGACGAGGCCGTGCGAAAGCCAATCCACGCTCGCCGTGCCGTCGCGGGCCTTGACGATGCGGGTGACGAGATTGAGGCCTTGTCCGCCCGGTCGGCTCTGCCCGGAAACCGGTACGGCAGAGTCCTCCTTCCAGACGACCTTCAGCCGCTCGCCCTGGATATGGGCGCTGACGTCAATGGTGCCGCCCTGCAGCAGCGCGCCGTGTTTGGCGGAATTGACCGCGAGTTCGCCCAGAACCAGCGCAATGGCATCGGCCTGCTCGCGCGAAACCGCGTGGTTCGCGATCTGTCCGGTCGTTATCCTGCATGAAGGCATGTCAAACGGCTGGACGAGGGCCGGGATCAGGACCGAAAGATCCCCCGGCGCATCACCGGAGACGAAGAGCGACTGCGCGGCGCTCAGCGCGATCAGGCGCGACTGCATTTCCTTGGCAAAGGTTTCGACAACGCCGTGTCCGCGGCCAAAGCCAACCATCAGGCTGCCGATCATGGCGTAGGTATTGCGCAAGCGGTGCCGCATTTCCTCGGCCGCGATTCGCAAGGCCTGCCGTTGCAACTCAACTTCGGTAATGTCGCGGGAAATGGCGAGGAAACCGGCCGGCGCGCCGTCGATGTCCTTCACGGCGGTTACGGTGACATTCCACCACCGTTGCGATCCCTTCATCGTCGGGCAGAACGCATCGAAGCGAACGACGTTGCCAAGGCTGGCCGAAGGGAGCGCATCGAGCACTTGCTGGCGCGTGTCATCCGGCCAGAAGGTAGCCCATGGAAGACCGCAGACAGCGGCGGAATCGTCGATCTCCATGGCGCATAGGCCGTTGGGGTTCATCCACTGGACGGTGCCCTCGAGGTCAATGAGCTTCACGCAGTCAACGCTCTGCGCGAGGACGTTCGAGAGAGCTTCGGCGGAAAGTGCGGCCGAACTAAGCATGGTGATTACCGATGGGAAAACCTCAGATTTGCCCTTGGTGTATGGCTTAATCCGAAGGGCCGCAAGCGGTCGGCCGTTCGCAGGGTAATTGCACGGCCGGAGCAATCGGTTAGGGTAGGGCGATGATGCACAAGCCCAAGCCCAAGCTGTTCGCCGCCGTAACCCTGGCCTTTGTTTTCTCCATCGCCCCTGCGCTCGCTGCGCCGCCGTCTTCTGCCGAACGGGTGATGATTTCCACGGTCGATGCGGAAGCGGCGCGGCACCTCGCCTTGCTGGAACGCATGGTCAACCAGAACAGCGGTACCCGCAATCTGGATGGCGTGCGCAAGGTGCGCGACATGCTGGTGCCCGAGTTCGAGGCGCTGGGCTTTACCACCCGCTGGATCGCGCAGGACGGAGTCAACCGCGCGGGGCATCTGCACTTCGAGCACAAGGGCAAGAAGGGCACCAAGCGGTTGCTGTTGATCGGGCACCTCGACACGGTGTTCGAGCCGGATCATCCCTTCCAGAAGTTCGAACGGCTGGACGCCAATACAGTGAAGGGCCCCGGCGTGGGCGATGACAAGGGCGGGATCGTCACCATCCTCTCGGCTTTGCGCGCCATGGACAAGGCAGGGACGCTCAAAGGGGCGAACATCGAGGTGGCGCTGACCGGCGACGAGGAAGAGGCGGGGCTGCCGCTGACGATCAGCCGCGCCGACCTGATCGCGGCGGGCAAGCGCGCCGATGCCGCGCTCGATTTCGAAGGGCTGGTGGTGTCGGACGGCAAGGACATGGGCTCCGTCGCGCGGCGCTCGGCGGGGAACTGGAAAGTGACCGTGACCGCGAAGAGCGGCCATTCGAGCGGGATCTTCTCCGCCGGATCGGGCGAGGGGGCGATCTATCCGCTGGCCAATATCCTCAGCGCCTTTCGCAAGGAACTGCCCGAGCCGAACCTGACCTTCAACGTGGGCATGGTGGCGGGCGGGGCTTCGGCCAGCCTCTCGCCCAACGATGCCAATGCCGAGGCGAGTGGCAAGACCAACATCATCCCCGCACAGGCCATCGCGCGCGGCGATATGCGCGCGCTGAGCCGCGAATCGATCGAACGGACGCTGGCGAAGATGCGCGCCATCGTGGCGCGGCCGTTCAATGGCGGATCGGCCACGTTCGAGTTCGAGGACAAGTACCCGCCGATGGCGCCGACGCCCGGGAACGAGGCGCTGCTGGCGAAGCTCAACGGGGTCAACGCCTCGCTGGGGCTTGAGGCCATGGCGGCGCTCGATCCGCTGAAGCGCGGGGCAGGGGACGTGTCGTTCGTCGCTGCCGACGTTGACAGTCTTGCCGGCCTCGGCCCAGCGAGCAGCGGCGATCATACGGCTGCCGAGACGGTCAACGTGCCCTCAATCTGGCGGCAGGCGAAGCGCGCGGCGTTGCTGATGACGCGGCTTTCGCGCGAGAAGTCGGCGCGCTAATGGCCGACCTTGCGGCCGTTTCCGCCGGGGTTAGGCAGCTCTACGCGCGCTATACCGATGCGGTGTGGCGGGGGGATGCGGAGAGCTTTGCCGCCTGCTTTGCGGCTGACGGCGAATGGCGGATTTCCGGCCTGACGATGACGGGCCGGCAGGAAATCGCGGCCACCATTGGCCGGATTTTTGACCGGATGCACCGGGTGCTGTTCACTTACGGCGATCCGGTCTTGTCGCTGGTTGACGGCGAATGGTGCGCGCGGGTGATGGTCAATGAACGTGTCGCCTGGGCCGATGGGCGGACCAACATTTCGATCGGGCGCTATTACGAACGGCTGGTCGATGATGCGGGCGAGTGGCGCTTTGGCTGGCGTCTGTTCGAGCTGCATTACCGGGGTGCGCCGGATCTGACAGGCGAGTGGTTCGATCACCCCGACCCCGGCCCGCCTCCCGCCATGCCGCCGCGCGATGCCCTGGCGCTCGACACCAGCATGGCGGGGTGGAAGCTGGGCACGACGACGGCATAGCGATGCTGATCACCTGTTCAGCATTTTCGTTTGACTTGTTCCCTGACCTTCGGCACCCCGCCGCCTAGAAGAGTTCGGGAGAAGGTCGAAATGGCAGGCAGCCTGCAAGGCAAGGTGGCGCTCGTCACCGGGGCATCATCGGGAATCGGCGCGGCAATCGCCTTTGCACTGGCAGAGGCGGGAGCCACCGTGGCGCTCTCTGCGCGCCGGACGGATCGGCTCGCGGCGCTGGTCGCAAGGATCGAGGAAGCGGGCGGCAAGGCGCTCGCCATCGCCGGCGACATGGCGGTGGAGGATGATGCCCGCCGCGCGGTCGAGGATACCGTCGCCCAGCTTGGCCGCATCGACATCCTGATCAACTCTGCCGGGATCATGGATTCGGGCGGCATCGAGAACGCCAACCTGGATCGCTATCGCCAGACGATCGACATCAACCTGATGGGCACGGTCTACACCTGCGCCGCTGCGGTGCCCCACATGCTCAAACAGGGCGTTGGCGACATCATCAACATCTCCTCGCTCGCAGGCCGCAAGGGCGGGCCGATGACCAGCTCCTATTCGGCGAGCAAGCACGCGGTGAACGCCATGACCGACGGGCTGCGGCAGGAAGTTGGAAATCGCAACATCCGCGTGTCGATCTACATGCCCGGTGCGACGCGCTCCGAGGTGGCGGAGTCCATGCCTGATCCGACCTGGCGCGAAATGATCAAGTCGCACGTCAACAAGGACGGTGTGGTCGAGGCGGAGGAAGCGGCAGCAGTCGTGGTCTTCATGCTGTCGATGCCGCGCAACGTGAACATCTCGGAAATCACCGTCCGTCCGACAATCGACACGACGGCTTAAGGAAAGAAACGGAAATGGCAGACAGGCTGGCAGGCAAGTGCGTCATCATCACCGGCGCGGGTTCGGGCATGGGCAAGGCCATGGCGCACCGCTTCACGCAGGAAGGCGCGCAGGTGCTGCTCGCCGACGTGTCGGGCAAGCAGGACGAGGTTGCGGCGGCCATTGGCGCTTCGGCGAGCGCGATCCATTGCGACGTGTCCAATGAGGAGCAGGTTCAGGCGATGATTGCCGTGGCGGAAGAGCGTTTCGGCAAAATCGACGTTTTGTGCAACAACGCCGGCTTCGGCGGCGGCATGGCGCCGCTGCACAAGCAAAGCGCCGAGCATTGGGACCGGATTCATTCCGTCAACATCCGCGGCGTGTTCCTCGGCATGAAATACGGCATCACTTCGATGCTGAAGACCGGCGGCGGATCGATCGTGAATACCGGTTCTGCCTCGGGCGTGGTCGGATGGAAGCACCATTCAGTCTACGGTGCGGCCAAAGCCGGCGTTCATCACATGACCAAGATCGCCGCGCTCGACTATTCGGACAAGAATATCCGCGTGAACGCGATCGCGCCCGGGACCATGTGGACCGGGCTTGTCGCGGCCTCGGCCAGCCATGACACGCCGCCCGAGGGCTACCCGGTGCTTGCCGGCATTCCGATGAATCGCTGGGGCACGGCGATGGATATCGCCAATGCCGCACTCTACCTTGCCAGCGACGAGGCGGCCTTTGTCACGGGTGTGATCCTGCCGGTCGACGGCGGCTATTCCATCGGGTTTTCGGGCATGGGGGCCGAGCGACCCGGCGTGACCACGGCGGATCCCGAGGACCTCTGACCGACCGGGATTTGCATTTCGCTTGCAAGGGGCTAACCGGACGATCCTTATCAAGGGGGATACGCCGGCATGCAGAAGACCCGGACAACCGAGCGCAAGCGCAATCGCGGCTTTGAGGAGACGCACCAGTCGCTCATTGAGACGGCTGTCCGCATGCTGTCCGAAAAGGGAGTAGAGGCGCTTTCGGTCTCTGCCCTGGCGCGCGAGGCGGGGATCAACCGCACTACGGTCTATTACCATTTTCCCAGCCGCGAGGCGATGATCGAGGCGGTCAAGGAGTGGTCGAGTCTGCAACTGGCTCGGGGAATGGATGCCGGGTCTTCGCGCTTTGACCGGATGGCGGGGATCAACCGCTTTGTGCTCGCCAACCCGGAACTGATCAAACTGTGGATCGACGACTTCATCGCGCCGGGCGATATTCGTGATCGATATCCGCGTTGGGATGATCTGGTTACCGGCATGACGAAGCGCCTCGCTGCTTCCCATCCCGGCGAGGAGGTCGACGCCGAAGTCTATTCGGTGATGCTGCTCGCTTCGGCCATCATCGGGCCGCGCATACTGCAGAATTCCGTGGCACCCGATGCCGATCCGGCAGCGATCAGCGAACGTTTCATGGCAGAACATCGCCGGCAATTGCGCCGCGACGGGATTATCGAGTAAAATTACCACATATCTGTTGTAAAAAATGCAGCGCGTGTTAGCTTGGCGGAGAGAGGAAAGTTCAATGACCCTGCTTCCCCCAGCCTATGCGCAGTTGGAACCCTTTGCCGCGCAGTGGGCGCTGCCGACCACGGCTGAGCGCGCCGCTGCCCGGTCCACGTCTTCGGCGGAGCAACGTCAGGCGTTCTACGATGCCGTCAGCCCGCATGCTGCAGCGATTCTTGACGAACTCGACACGCGGCCGCTCGATGCCCTGTCTGATCAGGAAAAGCGCCTGCTCGATCTCGTTATGGCCTTTGGACACGTCGCGCTTGCAGTCGAGATCCAGGGGCCGGACGAGGCTCGCCACCGGGTCTGGCGTGATCGCATGGTCATTACCCGCGCCACGGCGGATATGCCGGCCTAGTTAGCGCGTTTCGACCGTCACCCCGCCAAAGGCCGTGGCCATGAACGGCCCAGCCAGTGTTTCGTGCGGGAAGCCCAGCGGCACGGCGCTCGCGGCGTCAAGCCGGGCGCGCTGCCCATTATCGAACCGCACATCGAGCGCGCCGAGGTTGTCCTCCAGCTGCGCCGGGGTCCGGCAGCCCAGCACAGGCGAGGTGACAACCGGATCGAGCATGGTCCAGGCCAGCGCGACTTGCGCCGGGGTGCAGCCAAATTCCTCGGCCACGGCAACGACCTCTGCGGCGATGGCTGAATTGCGATCGCTCAGCCTACCGGTCGCGACATTCATCGCTTCGCGCGTGCCGTCGCTCCCCGGCTTGGCATATTTGCCCGTCAGCACGCCGCCTCCCAGCGGTGACCACGGGCAGACGCCCATGCCCATTTCGCGCGCCATCGGGATCAGCTCGCGCTCCACCGTGCGTTCGATCAGGCTGTAGGAAATCTGAAGCGCACAGAACGGGCTCCAGCCGCGCAGATCGGCGACGGCCTGCATCCGGCTGGCCTGCCACGCCGGTACGTCCGACAGGCCGGCGTAAAGCACCTTGCCCGACCGGATCAGGTCGTCGAAGGCGCGCAGGATCTCGTCCACTGGGGTGCGATAATCCCACATGTGCAGGTAGAGCAGGTCGATCCAGTCGGTCTTCATCCGGCGCAGGCTGTCTTCCACCGCATGGACCATCGACTTGCGGTGATTGCCGGCATTGTTGGGATCGCCCGGCGCAGTGGTGAGCGAATACTTGGTCGAGATTACCAGCCGCCGCCGCCGCCCTGCCACAAGCTGGCCGAGCAGGTCTTCGGATCCTCCCATTCCGCCATAGAAATTGGCCGTGTCGATGAAGTTGCCGCCGCGGTCGATATAGAGATCGACCATCCGCGCCGCCTCTTCATCGCTGCTGCCCCAGCCCTCGGCGCGGAAGGTCATGGTGCCGAGGCTGAGCGGCGACACCCGCAGGCCGGATCGCCCGAGCAGGCGGTAGTGATCTAGGGACATGCGGGCTCTCCTTCGCGGCGGTTCGTGCCATGCTAGTCGCTTCCCAGCCAGCCCGCTTGACTATATCGGCAGGGCGTTCTGACCGCAGCTTGCCACTGTCCCCTCTCCGCTGCACCTTCGCCGCCAGACAGGGAGACGGTTCGATGGCGACATTCATGCTGGTCCACGGCGGCCACCACGGCGGCTGGTGCTACAAGAAGGTGGCGCGGCTGCTGCAGGCGAAGGGGCATATCGTCTACAACCCGTCGATGACCGGCATGGGCGAGCGTGAGCACTTGCGGTTTCCGGGCATGAACCTTGATACCCACGTCACCGACATCGTCCGCATTCTCGAAGTCGATGACCTGACCGACGTGATTCTCGTCGGCCATTCCTATGGCGGGATGATTATCACCGGGGTCGCGGACCGCGCCACCGAACGCGTGGGCCACCGCGTCTATCTTGATGCCGCATACCCGGTGAACGGCGAATCGCTACTGGTTCATGCCGGTGCCAACATCGCCCCGCTGGAGGCAACCATGCGCCTGATCGACGGCGTGGAACTCGTCGACTTCCCCGAGCACATGCCGCCGCACTTCTTCGGCATCACCGATCCTGAGGACGCCGAGTTCACCGCCGCGCGGCTCGGGCCGCAGCCGTGGGCCTGCTATACCCAGCCGCTGGTCCTGACCAACGAGGCGGCGATGCGCGCCATTCCGGAGAGCCATATCATCTGCTCCTCGACCACTGTGGGCCGCGATATGGACCTGCTGCGCGAACGGTCGCAGGGCCGGGTCTGGGATATCGACACCGGGCACGACCTGATGATCACCGAGCCGGAATGGACAGCGGCCCGGCTGGAGGATGTTGCCGCGACGATGGCCTGACGCGCACCGGCGATCAAATAGCTTGCAGGCTTGCGGGCAGCAGTTCGTCGGACGATCACGCGCGCGAAAATTCGAATGGGAGCGAGTTCATGAGCAAGCGGTACGAAGGCAAGGTCGTGGTGGTCACGGGCGCGGCGCAGGGCCTCGGACGGGCGCTGGCGCTCGGCTATGCCCGCGAAGGTGCAACGCTGGGGCTGGTCGACGTCAAGGCCGATGGACTGGCGGAAACGAAGGTCCTCGCCGAAGGGTTGGGTGCCACAGTGGAAACATTCGTGGGCGACCTTTCGCAGGAAGCGACTGTCGAGGCACTCGGCGCCGAAGTGCTCGCGCGGTTCCCGTTGATCGACGTGCTCTACAACAACGCCGGCGCTGCCTATGGCGAGGTGAACACGCCGATCGATCAGGTGTCGTGGGACAAGTTCCAGTTCTTCCTTGGCCTCAACACGCTGTCGCCGCTGTTCCTTGCCCGCGCGCTGCGGCCCGCGCTGAAGGCGGCCGCCAAGGTTCGGGGGTCCTGCGTGATCAACCAGAGCTCGATGGCATCATACCAGCCGGCCGTGGTTTACGGCGTCACCAAGTCGGCACTAAACCAGCTGACCTGGGGCATGGCACGCATGTTCGGTGCAGACGGCATCCGCGTCAATGCAGTCGCGCCGGGCCTGATGGAAACCGAAGCCAGCGCCAGTTCGCTCGGCGCAGAACGGCAGGAGGCGATCCGCGCGCTCCAGATGCTGCCGGGTGAGGGCTCGCCTGAAGACATCGTCAACCTGGGCCTGTTCCTGGGGTCCGACGATGCCCGCTTCATCACGGCAGAAGTCATGCACTGCGATGCCGGCCATCCGTTCCGCGCCTGGCGCCAGTAACCAGACTGGGAGCAATCGGCGTTAGCAAAGGCGGGCGTGGCCGTCCCGCCCCGGCACGCGATAGGCACTCGTACTTAGGCAGCGGCACTTAAGTCGTCGCAGAAAGCTTGCAAACCGACTGATATTACAATGCAGCCTAGTTAACGCTGTCCGGGTGGGGGGCAAGCTCGCGCAATGCACTGGAAAGGCCGTACCCGTGACTAAGCTCCCCCGCAATTTTCTGCCCCAGGCTCGTGGTTTGATGCGCTTGGCGAACTCGCGTTTGCCTGCGCGGGTGCCTTCCCTGAAGACGAGGCGGAGATGCTGCGGCGGTTTCATGGCTTGATCGATCACGCGCCTTCGGCCGCATTTGTTGATGGCTTGGCCGAGCCTGACCCCGTGCTGTTCGACACTTTGGTAAGCATGGGCACCGGAACCAGTGCCGCGCTTTCGTTGATTGGCGACGATGCCGGCTACATGCTTTCGCGCGGCGGGGATGGGAAATACCTGGCTTCAGTCATGCTCCCCGGGCGCTATGAAGAGGCGACCGCCGGAGCGGACACCGCGGCGCTGGCCATTGTCGGCGCGCTGGCGATCGCCTTGCATGATGTGCTTCCGATTCCTGCCGACTATTTCGACAACGCCAGCCAGACGCCGTTCCGGCTCAACTGAACCTCAGGCGTTACCCGTTTCGCTCGCCAACAGCGACGGATCAATCCCCTCGGCGCGCCAGGCGGCTTGCCAGCGGCCAGCGGCGCGGGTTTCCCAGATCACTTCGGGATGACAATCGGCGGCGTACCACCCGTGATGGCGCATCTCGTTGTCGAGCTGGCCCGGCCCCCAGCCGGCAAAGCCGAGCGCCATCAGCCACCGCTCCGGCCCGCGCCCTTCGGCAATGGCGCGGAGCAGGTCAAGCGAGGCCGAGACCATGCCGAGCGGTCCGGCATCGAGTGACGCCTCATCCTGCCAGTCGCGCGAATGGAGGATGAAGCCGCGCGATGGTTCTACCGGCCCGCCATCGTGAACCGGCGCATCGGGTGCCTTGCCGGGATCGATGTCCAGTTCCTCTAGGATTTCGTGCAGCCCCACGCCTTCGCGCAGGTGCCCCAGCCCAAGTCCGAAAGCACCACTCTCGTCATGGGTGATCATGGCGATAACCGAATGATCAAAGCGCGGGTCACCCATCCCGGGCATGGCGAGAAGCAGTCGGCCTGCAAGGAATTGCGATTCCGTCATTGGCACAGGCTACCCCAGCAGCGCGGCGGAGTGAACCTACCTTGAAAGCAGGCGGCAAATGGTTGCGGCAGGCCGAGCCGGGGGCGGCGACGGATCGTTTTCCTTGTGTTTTCCGGGATCATCGGCTAGGTGACAAGCATCAAGGGCGAACATTACGTAGGCACCCTTGGCTGAGAGACCATATGCGCTCCCGCTTACACGGTGGAGCCGCGACATGGATCTCAATCACCTTTATCATCAGCATCAGGTATCGACGATGCGCGCCGCTGCCGCGCCCAGTCGCCTCGCCCGTACGCAGCACCTTGCCGCCGCAGGCTCGTTCGCCAGCCGCATCCGCAACTACCAGATAGCGCTGGGTGCAGAAGCCTCGGCCGGCTGGCCTGCCGCCATGGCAACCGGGTGTGCCCAGACATGAGCCGCGCGATGAACCTCAAGCTGCCCGAAGCCACTGTGCGCAAGCGTTGCACCGAAGGCGGCGTGACGATCAGCGCGATCGAGCCGCTGCCCTCGGGCGGAACGCACCTTGTCTGCATGACCGGGACCGGCGCTGAAACCATGCGCGGCCTGCTGTCCGATCACCTGATCACGGGCATCGTCAAGCGCTTCCCCTTCTTCCGCGCCTGACTGAGAGGAATTTTCCATGGCCAAAGGTCAACAAAAGAAAACCAAGGAAACCCGCAAGGCCAAGAAGGAAGCGCCGCCCAAGCCCAATGCTTCCAAGCCTTCGCTCAAGGGCACGCCGGCAGTCGCCCCGCGCGTCTAGCCTCCGAGATTACTTTCGGCGCAGGAAATTGCCGCAATCCGGGATAATGTTCCGGATTCACGCAAGCGATCACCCAGCGGCGCGTCCTGTCTGATTTGCCAGTTCGGGTGGCCACTCGTGGTGCCCGGCAAGTTCGGTTGCTCGATCTGCGCCAGCAAATCCTCGATCGGGGCAATGGCGATCACGGCAGGGCTTTTGCCGATATGGGCAAGCGCGGCATGGACTGCCGGATCGGGATTGTCAGCCGCCGGGCGACCTTCTGACCCGATTGTCGACCACAACAGGCCCCGGTCCCAATCGCGGATATCCTCTGCCTTCTGGCGATCGACGCCTTCGGGCAGGCGGCCCAGTTCCTCAGCCCAGTCAAGGTCGCGGCCGCTCCACCAGCCGGCCACCGTGGGTGTATCGTGAGTGCCGGTCATGGCCACGCAATTTGCCGGATAGTCATGCGCGCCGATAAATCCGTGGTCTTCCGCCCGTTCGAACCACAACACCCGCATGCCCAGCATGTTGCGATGAGTGACTGCCGAGGTGAATCCCGGCGGAGCGGTGCCAAGGTCTTCGGCAATGATCATGGCCCCGGCCCGGTGGGCTTCGAGTGTCACCAGTCTGGCAAGGTCAAGGAACGGGTAGGTCAGGTAGGCGCCATCAGCGCATTCGCCGCCTTCCGGGATCAACCAAAGCCGCGCGAGGCCGAAGGCATGGTCAATCCGCAGGCCCCCTGCCGATCGCAGGGCCGATCGCAGCATGGCGATCCACGGGGCATAACCGGAACTGCGCAGGCCCTCGGGTGAAAAGCCGGTGATCGACCAGTTCTGGCCCAGCGGGCCAAGCGGATCAGGGGGCGCGCCGATGGTTAGGCCGGACAGCATCGCGCCGGGCATTGCCCAGCAATCGCTGCCATATGGCCGCACGCCAACGGCAAGGTCGGCAATCAGGCCGATCGACATGCCGGCCGCCTTTGCGCCGTCCTGAACCGCGCTCAATCCTTCGCTCGCGAGCCGCTGAGCATAGAGGTGGAAGGCAATCTCATCCGCGTGCTGCTCGGCAAAGCGCCTTGATGCCGCGCTGTCCGGACTGCGGAACCGCGCTGGCCAATCGCGCCAGTCGCGCGCGCCCTTGGCGCGGAAATGGCAGTAGAGCGCCTCGTGCAGGGCATGACGCGAAAGACCGGGATCGTCACGTCCGTCTGCTGCGGCGATCCGTGCCAGCTGCTCTGGGCTCAAGCCCGCGAAGCTCTCGCGCAAGGCGGCAAGGTGCTCTGGCATAGCGCTGGGCCAGTCGATCAGCGCTGCACCTTGGCTTGCTTTGAGGGGGCCAAGGCCAAGCAGCGCCGGATCGGCCATTGCCGTGTTAAGGAAGGTCCTGCTGGACGGCGAATAGGGGCTGAAATCATCGCCCACACCCGGAAACAGGGCATGGACCGGATTGATAGCCACGGCCTGACAGCCGACTTGTGCCAGCGACAGGACGACTTCCGAAAGCTCGCCAAGCCCGCCGAATGCGGTTTCGCGTGTACCGCGAAGGGACGGGATCTGGAGCGAGGTTCCCCACAGGCGCTTGCCTGTCGCTGCGGGAAGCGGGCAGGCGGCAGGGGCAACGGCCAGACTGCAGGTGCCGTCTGCCAGCACCAGATCATAATATCCCGGCAGCGCCACCGGCGAGAGCGCAGCATCGGTGATGGCGAGCCTCTGCGTGACACCCTGCTCGTCGGTCAGCTCTGCTGAGCTGGCGCTAGTGGACAGCGGCGTCTCCATGCCCACTTCGGTAACCACCAGCGGCGGCAGGCCTGTCCCGGCCTCCAATGTGCGCTTCAGGCTTGCCGCGCGCTTGCGCTGGGTGCCGGTTTCGTATCCCAAATGCTCGAGAATGCGTGCCAGAGCATCGCCAGCGACGATCTGATCGCGGCCTTCGACATCGCGCCACGAGCATTGCAGCCCTGCCGCTTCGGCCAGTCTGTGAATATCGTCGGATGCAGTCTGGACCATTGCCTCCAAGCTTCGGCGGCAGATGCGGCCATGGCAACCATGAAAATTGCCAAAATCGTGCGCTAACCTCCTGCCAAGGCAATTCAGGTGTTGCCCCGCCGCGATCAGCAGGCATACACAGTCATCTGGGGTGGATGGCTGAATCGGAACAGCTCGCGAACCGGGTCGGCGAACTCCGGACGCGCGGTGCCTTTGAGCACAGGGAGTTCGTGTTTCGTGCCGTCCAGAACCAATGCCAAGATCGAGCAACTCGAAGCCAAGATCCTCGATGTCCTGCGCCACCGCGTCGGCAAGGACGAGCGTGCCGCCAAGACGCACGACTGGTTCACCGCCGCAGTGCTGTCCCTGCGCGACGAGATCATCGACAAGTGGATGGAATCGACCCGGCGCACTTACGATGCCGGCGGCAAGCGCGTCTATTACCTGAGTCTGGAATTCCTGATCGGCCGCCTGCTGCGCGATGCGATCTCGAACCTGGGTCTTGGGCGCGAAATGGAGCAGGCGCTGCGCACCTACGGGCTCGAACTTTCGGCGCTTGAGGATCTGGAGCCTGATGCTGCACTCGGCAATGGCGGCCTCGGCCGGCTGGCGGCCTGCTTCATGGAAAGCCTCGCGAGCCTCGATATCCCGGCCTACGGCTATGGCATCCGCTATGTGAACGGCATGTTCCGCCAGCGCATCGACGATGGCTGGCAGGTCGAACTGCCCGAAACCTGGCTGGCGCATGGCAATCCGTGGGAATTCGAACGCCGCGAAAGTTGCTACCGCATCGGCTATGGCGGCGAAGTGATTGCCAAGGGTGACGGGGTGGAATGGCACCCTGCCGAAGCGGTCGAGGCAACTGCGGTTGACACTCCCGTGGTTGGTTGGCGCGGCAAGCGGGTGAACACGCTGCGGCTATGGACGGCGAGCGCACTCGATCCGATCAAGCTCGATGCCTTCAACGCCGGCGATCACATTGGCGCGCTGGCCGAGCAGATGCGTGCCGACAGCCTGGTGCGCGTGCTCTATCCGGCGGATTCGAGCGCAGCCGGGCAGGAACTGCGGCTGCGGCAGGAGTACTTCTTCACCTCAGCCTCGATCCAGGACATCATCCGCCGCCACGTGCAGTATCACGGCGACGTGCGGACCCTGCCTGACAAGGCGGCGATTCAGCTCAACGATACCCACCCGGCGGTCGCCGTGGCGGAGATCATGCGGCTGCTGGTCGATCACTATGCGCTGGAATTCGACGAGGCGCTCGACATCACGCGGCGCACGGTGGGCTATACCAACCACACTTTGCTGCCCGAAGCCCTGGAATCCTGGCCGCTGCCGCTGTTCGAGCGGCTGCTGCCGCGCCACATGCAGATCATTTACGCGATCAATTCGCGCGTGCTGCGCGAAGCCCGCAAGATCGGCATGGACGATGGCGAGATCGCGGCGATTTCGCTGATCGACGAAGGCGGGGACCGCCGCGTCCGCATGGCCAATCTCGCCTTTGCCGGAGCTCACAGCGTCAATGGCGTCGCGGGGCTGCACACCGACCTGATGAAGACCACGGTGTTCTCGTCGCTGCACAAGCTCTATCCGGGCAAGATCAACAACAAGACCAACGGCGTCACGCCGCGTCGCTGGTTGCAGCAGTGCAACCCCGCGCTGACCTCGACCTTGCGCGATGCCATCGGCGATGCCTTCCTTGACGATGCCGAGCAGCTCAGCGCGCTCAATGCCCTCGCCGGTGATGCAGCGCTGGGTGAGCGGATTGCCGAGGTCAAGCGCAGCAACAAGGTGGCGCTCGCAGCGCACCTCAAAGACCTGACCGGGGTGCGGCTGAACCCCGATGCCCTGTTCGACGTGCAGGTCAAGCGCATCCACGAATACAAGCGGCAGTTGCTCAACCTGGTCGAGACGGTCGCGCTCTACGACCAGATCCGCAGCCATCCGGAGCGCGACTGGGTGCCGCGCGTCAAGATCTTCGGCGGCAAGGCGGCGTCGAGCTATCACAACGCCAAGCTGATCATCAAATTGGCCAACGACATCGCGCGCCGGGTCAATTCCGATCCATCGGTCGGCGGGCTGCTCAAGGTGGTATTCGTGCCCAATTACAACGTCAGTCTGGCCGAACGGATCATCCCGGCGGCTGACTTGTCCGAACAGATCTCCACGGCCGGCATGGAGGCATCGGGCACCGGCAACATGAAGTTCGCGCTGAACGGTGCGCTCACCATCGGCACGCTCGACGGCGCCAATGTCGAGATCAAGGACCGCGTCGGCGACGAGAACATCATCATCTTCGGCCTGACCGCCGATGAAGTCGCGGAAAAGCGGGCCAATGGCTACAACCCCCGTGAAGTGATCGAGGGGTCTTACGAACTGCATCAGGCGGTCGAGGCGATCTCGTCGGGCGTGTTCTCGCCCGATGACAAGAACCGCTACAAGGGGCTGATGGACGGCCTCTATGAAAGCGACTGGTTCCTGCTGGCCGCCGATTTTGACAGCTATGCCGCCGCGCAGCGCGAAGTCGATCGGCGCTGGAACGACCAGAAAGGCTGGCGCAAGAGCGCCATGCACAATATCGCCAATGTCGGCTGGTTTTCGTCCGACCGCACCATCGCGGAATATGCGAAGGACATCTGGAAAGTCTGAGCCCTATGAGGCCGCCTGGAGAGGCTATTGCTGCACTGCTGGAAGGGACGCACGCCGACCCCTTCGCGCTGCTGGGCGTGCATGATGGACCGGGGGGCAGCTTCGCCCGCGCCGTGTTGCCGGGGGCTGAGCAGGCCGAGGCGCACAGCCTCGCCGGCAAGAAACTCGGCAAGCTGGTCTGCGT
Organism: Novosphingobium aquae; assembly: GCF_037572715.1. Taxonomy (NCBI): domain Bacteria; kingdom Pseudomonadati; phylum Pseudomonadota; class Alphaproteobacteria; order Sphingomonadales; family Sphingomonadaceae; genus Novosphingobium; species Novosphingobium aquae. The sequence goes on from NZ_JBBHJY010000008.1 coordinate 195,367, forward strand.
TGACCCGCGCGGCCTTTTCGAAGGCAAGGTCAAGGGTAAGCCGCAGCCGGTAAAGTACCGTTGCCAGAGCGGCGGGCACGTATGGTGGGTCAGCGATCCCTACAGCTTTGGCCCGGTGCTGGGGCCGACTGACGACTTCCTGATTGCCGAGGGCACCCATCTGCGCCTGTTCGACAAGCTTGGCGCGCACCTGATCGAACACCAAGGCGTGAGCGGCGTTCACTTCGCCGTCTGGGCACCCAATGCGCGTTTCGTCAGCGTGGTCGGCGATTTCAACGACTGGGACCACCGACGGCATCTGATGCGCAAGCGTCTGGACATCGGCGTGTGGGAAATCTTCGTCCCCGACATCGGCGAAGGCCGCGCCTACAAGTTCCGCATCGTCGGACCAGACGGGACGGTTCAGCCGCTGAAGGCTGACCCTTACGCCTTTGCTGCCGAACTGCGCCCGAAGACGGCCTCACTCACTGCGATGCCCGCAAAGCCTGACTGGGGCGATGCCGCGCACCGGGCGTACTGGGCGGCGGCCGATGCCCGGCGCGAGCCAATGTCAATCTACGAGGTCCATCCCGGATCATGGCAGCGCGACGAAAACGGCTGGTTCCAGTCGTGGGATGCGATGGCCGAGAAGCTTGTGCCTTATGTGGTCGACATGGGCTTTACCCATATCGAATTCCTGCCGGTGTCCGAGCATCCCTATGATCCCAGCTGGGGCTATCAGACCACCGGGCTCTACGCGCCCTCGGCCCGTTTCGGCGGCCCCGACGGCTTCGCCCGCTTCATCGACGGCGCGCACCGCGCCGGGATATCGGTGCTGATCGACTGGGTGCCGGCACACTTCCCCGTCGATGAACACGGCCTCGCCCATTTCGATGGCACCGCGCTATATGAACACGAAGACCCGCGCCTTGGTTTCCATCCCGACTGGAACACCGCGATCTACAATTTCGGGCGGCGCGAGGTGCGCAGCTTCCTCGTCAACAACGCGCTGTTCTGGGCCGAGCACTATCATGTCGATGGCCTGCGCGTTGATGCGGTCGCCTCGATGCTGTACCGCGATTACAGCCGCAAAGCCGACGAATGGATACCCAACGAACAGGGCGGGCGCGAAAACTGGGAAGCGGTCGAATTCCTGCGCGCGATGAACAAGGCGGTCTATGCCAGCCACCCGGGGATCGTGACGATTGCCGAGGAATCGACGTCCTGGCCGGGAGTTTCCAAGCCGGTCCATGAAGACGGACTTGGTTTCGGCTTCAAGTGGAACATGGGCTTCATGCACGACACGCTGCAGTACATGGCGCGTGATCCGGTCCACCGCAAACACCACCATGCCGAGATCACTTTCGGGCTTGTCTATGCTTTCAGCGAGAACTTCGTCCTGCCGCTAAGCCATGATGAGGTGGTCCACGGCAAGGGCTCGCTGCTGGGCAAGATGAGCGGCGACGATTGGCAGAAGTTCGCCAATCTGCGCGCTTACTACGGCCTGATGTGGGGCTATCCAGGCAAGAAGCTGCTGTTCATGGGACAGGAATTTGCCCAGCGACGCGAATGGAGCGAAGAGCGCGCGCTCGACTGGGAACTGCTCGGCGCCCCTGCCCATGTTGGCGTGCAGCGGCTGGTGCGTGACCTCAACCGGCTTCACCGCGAAAAGCCCGCCCTTCACGCGCGCGATTGCGAGCCCGAAGGTTTCGACTGGCTGGTCGTCGATGATGCCAGTGCCTCGGTCTTTGCCTGGCTGCGCAAGGCGCCCGGCGCGCCGCCGATCGCGGTGGTCAGCAATATGACCCCGACGCTGCACGGACACTACCGCCTGCCGCTGCCGCACGGCGGCACCTGGCGCGAAGTGTTTAACAGTGACGCACAGGATTACGGCGGCAGCGGACAGGGCAATCAGGGCGCGGTTTTTGCCGAGCACGGCGCGGCCCATGTCGTCCTGCCACCGCTGGCGACCGTCATGTTCGAATATCAGGGTTAAGACCAAAAAAGGGGAAGGATGCCATGGCGAAGAGGATTCAGGCACCGCTGGCGCGCGATGCGATGGCCTATGTGCTGGCAGGCGGGCGCGGCAGCCGTCTGCTCGAATTGACCGACCGCCGGGCCAAGCCGGCCGTCTATTTCGGCGGCATGTCGCGGATTGTCGACTTTGCCCTGTCGAACGCGATCAATTCGGGCATCCGCCGCATCGGTGTCGCCACGCAGTACAAGGCGCACTCGCTGATCCGGCATATGAACCGTGCGTGGAATTTCATGCGGCCCGAACGCAACGAGAGCTTTGACATTCTCCCCGCCTCGCAGCGCATTTCCGAGCAGATGTGGTACGAAGGCACGGCCGATGCGGTGTACCAGAACATCGATATCATCCAGTCCAATGCGCCCAAGTACATGGTGATCCTGGCGGGCGACCACATCTACAAGATGGACTACGAATTGATGCTGCAACAGCACGTCAATTCGGGCGCTGACGTCACCGTAGGATGCCTCGTCGTACCGCGCATGGAGGCCACAGGCTTTGGCGTCATGGCGGTCGACAAGAACGCGACGATCACCGAATTCGTCGAAAAACCCGCCGATCCCCCAGGCATCCCCGGCGATCCTGATCACGCGCTGGCATCGATGGGAATCTACGTTTTCGAAACCGAGTTCCTGTTCGAACAGCTGCGCCGCGATGCCGCTACGCCCGGATCGAAGCGCGATTTCGGCGGCGACATCATCCCGTACATCGTCAAGCACGGCAAGGCGGTGGCGCACCGCTTCACCGACAGCTGCATCAGAGCGGCCGAGCAGATCGAGGAATACTGGCGCGACGTGGGCACGCTCGATGCCTATTTCGAAGCCAACCTCGATCTCACCGATACCGTCCCCAAGCTCAATATGTATGACCGCGACTGGCCGATCTGGACCGACCAGATCATCGCCGCCCCCGCCAAATTCGTCCATGACGAGGATGGCCGGCGCGGCCATGCGATCTCCTCGCTGATCAGCCAGGACTGTATCGTTTCGGGCGCAGTTGCGACGCGCAGCCTGCTGTTCACCGGGGTCAAGATGGGCAGCTTCTCCAGCGTCAACGAAGGCGTGATCCTGCCCTATTGCAACATCGGCCGCGGTGCCCGGCTGACCCGCGTGATCATCGATTCAGGCGTGCGCATTCCCGAAGGTATGGTCGTCGGCGAGGATCCCGAGGTCGATGCCAAGCGGTTCCGCCGCAGTGAGAACGGGGTCTGCCTGATTACCCGCGACATGATCGAAAGGCTCAAGGCCTGACCATGGGATTGGCCGTTCTCTCGGTTGCCTCGGAGGCCGTACCGCTGGTCAAGACCGGCGGGCTGGCTGACGTGGCCGGAGCCTTGCCGGGTGCACTGGCTCAGCACGGTGTTGAAATGACCACACTGTTGCCGGGCTATCCGGCGGTCATGGCCGGGATCAAGCGGGCAAAGGTGCTGCATACCTATGACAGCCTGCTCGGCCAGCCAGCTCGCCTGATTGCGGGCAAGCTGGGTGCGCAGCCGCTAATCGTGCTCGATGCGCCGGCGTTCTTTGACCGGCAGGGCGGGCTCTACACTGATCCGCAGGCGCGCGATTGGGCGGACAACTGGCGGCGCTTTGCGGCACTGGGCCGAGCGGCCGCGGACCTCGCCGGAGGCCTTGTCAAAGGACGCCGTTTCGATCTGGTCCACGCGCACGACTGGCAGGCGGCCATGGCGCTGGCCTACCTGCGCTTTGCGCCGGTCAAGGGCAGCAAGTCCGTTCCATCGGTCATGACCATCCACAACATGGCCTTTCAGGGATATTATCCGAAGGAAACCTTCCGCGAACTGGGCCTGCCGCGATCGGCATGGTCGATGACCGGCGTGGAATACCACGGCGGCGTGGGCATGCTGAAGGCCGGCATGGAAGCCGCCAGCGTGATCACCACGGTCAGCCCGACCTATGCCGACGAAATCCGCAGCCCCGAGTTCGGCATGGGGCTGGAAGGACTGGTGGCCAGCCGGGGCGACCGGGTGCGCGGCATCGTCAACGGCATAGACAGCGCCGATTGGAACCCCGCCAGCGATCCCCATATCGCCAGCCCTTTCACCGAGCGGACCCTGGCCCGCCGCACGGCAAACAAGCGCGCGCTAGAGGCGGAATTCGGGCTGGAACCGGGCGACGGGCCGCTGTTCATCGTCGTCAGCCGGCTCACCTGGCAAAAAGGCATGGACGTACTGGTCGAGGTGCTGGATCACCTTGCCGGGATTGGCGGACGGCTGGCGCTGCTGGGCAGCGGGGACGCGGCTCTCGTTGCGGGCCTGCAGGAAGGGGCAGCGCGCCATCCGGGCAAGATCGCGGTGCGGATCGGTTATGACGAAGCCCTGTCGCACCGCATGCAGGCGGGCGGCGATGCGATCCTCGTGCCCAGCCGGTTCGAGCCTTGCGGGCTGACGCAGCTCTATGCGCTTGCCTATGGCTGCGTGCCGGTGGTGGCGCGCACGGGCGGGCTGGCCGATACGGTGATCGACGCCAACCTTGCGGCACGTGCGGCCGGGGTGGCGACCGGATTTCAGTTCAACGGCGTCAATTACCATGCGCTCGCCGCCGCGATCACCCGCGCCAATGCGCTCTATTACCAGCCGGGCGAATGGAAGACCCTGCAGCGCAACGGCATGAAGGCCGATTTCTCATGGACCAACAGCGGCGCGGCTTACGCCGGGCTGTACCGCGAACTGGTGGGCAAGGCATGACTGTGATCACTCACCTCGCGCGGCCGTTCCCCGGCCAGAAGCCCGGCACATCGGGCCTGCGCAAGAAAGTGCAGGTATTCCAGCAGCCGGGTTATGCCGAAACCTTCATCCAGTCGGTCTTCGATGCCATCGGCGTGGAGGCAGGCAGCACGCTGGTCATCGGCGGCGACGGGCGGTTCCACAACCGGACGGTGATCCAGCAGGCGATCCGCATTGCTGCGGCCAACGGCTATGGCCGCGTGCTGGTGGGGCAGGGCGGTATCGTATCGACCCCGGCGGCCAGCCACGTCATCCGCAAATATCGGGCAAGCGGCGGGCTGATCCTTTCGGCAAGCCACAATCCGGGCGGGCCTGAAGGCGACTTCGGCATCAAGTACAACATCGCCAACGGCGGTCCTGCACCCGAAGCCGTGACCGAGGCGATCTATGCGCGCACGCAAGTTATCAACCGATGGCTGGCAGAGGACAGCGCCGATATCGATCTCGATGCCATCGACGTGTCGCAGGTCGGCGCGATGACGGTCGAAGTGATCGATTCGGTGGCGGACTATGCCGCGCTGATGGAAAGCGTGTTCGATTTCGCCGCGATCCGCCGCGCGGTGGATGCCGGCATGACCATGGCCTTTGACGCGATGAGCGCGGTGACCGGGCCTTATGCGGTCGAGATCCTTGAGCGGCGTCTCGGTTTCGCGCCGGGCACCGTCCGCAATGGGGAGCCGCTCGAGGATTTCGGCGGACATCACCCCGATCCTAATCTGGTTCACGCTCATCAACTCCACGCGCTGATGATGGGCCCCGATGCGCCCGATTTCGGCGCGGCTTCGGACGGCGACGGCGATCGCAACCTGATCATCGGCCGGGGCCGGTTCGTCACCCCTTCGGACTCGCTCGCCGTGCTTGCGGCCAATGCCCACCTTGCCCCAGGCTATGCGGCAGGGATCAAGGGTATCGCCCGTTCCATGCCGACCAGCGCAGCGGCTGACCGCGTGGCCGAAGCGCTGGGCGTGCCCTGCTTTGAAACGCCAACCGGCTGGAAGTTCTTCGGCACGCTGCTTGATGCGGGCAAGGCGACAATCTGCGGCGAGGAAAGCGCCGGGACCGGATCGGATCACGTGCGCGAGAAGGACGGGCTCTGGGCCGTGCTGCTCTGGCTCAACGTGCTCTCCGTGCGCGGGCAAAGCGTCGATGCCATCGTGCGCGAACACTGGTCCCGCTTCGGGCGCAATTATTACGCCCGGCACGATTACGAAGCGATCGACAGCGCGGCGGCCAATGCGCTGATCGCAGAAGTCACGGCCGCCCTTCCGGCTCTGCCGGGGCGCAGAATCGGGGCGCTGGTTGTCGCGGCTGCGGATAGCTTTTCCTATACCGACCCCGTCGATGGATCGACCAGCGCCAATCAGGGCCTTCGCGTTATGTTCGAAGGCGGCAGCCGCGTGGTGTTCCGCCTGTCCGGGACCGGCACCGAAGGCGCAACTCTGCGGGTCTATCTCGAGGCTTACGAACCAGCCGGCGGCGCGCTTGACCGCGAGACTGGCGATGCCCTGTCCGCGTTGGTCGCAGCGGCGGAAGCGATCGCGGGCATCGTCCGCCATACAGGGCGAGCCGCACCTGATGTGGTGACGTGACCCGGCCCTACGGAGCCAGCATCGGCCGGGGGCGAACCCGCTTTGTGGTCCGCTCTCCAGAGGCGAGCGCGCTGTGGCTTTGCCTGTTCGATGGCGATGCGGAAAGACGCATCGCCATGCGCCGTGATGGTGATGACTGGCTGGCAGAGCTTCCCGCAGAAGTGCCGGGAGCGCGCTATGGCTACCGGGCCGAGGGTGAATGGGCGCCGGATCGCGGGCACTGGTTCGATTCGGCGAAGCTGCTCGTCGATCCCTATGCGATCCAACTCGACAGGCGCTTCTTTCAGCACCCCAGCCTTGCGGCGTTCGGTGAGGACACGGCTGGCATTGTCCCTCGCGCCATCGTGCCAGAGCGGCTGCCGACAGTCCGCCGCCGCAAACCCCGTTTCGCGCGCGGCGATCTGATCTACGAGGTCAACGTCCGGGGCTTCTCTATGCAACATCCCGATGTGCCCGCCAATCTGCGCGGCACCGTGGCGGCGCTGGCGCACCCGGCGGTGATCGCGCACCTCAAAGAGATTGGCGTCGGCGCCGTCGAGCTCATGCCCGTGGTCGCATGGATCGACGAGCGCCACCTGCCGCCACTCGGCCTGACAAACGCCTGGGGCTATAATCCGGTCGCCCTGATGGCGCTCGATCCGGGCATTTGTCCCGGCGGCGTGACGGAACTGCGCGAGATGGTGTCGGCTTTACACAAGGCGGGGATCGGCGTGATCCTCGACCTCGTGTTCAACCACACGGGTGAGAGCGACATTCATGGCGGCGTGCTCTCGCTGCGCGGGCTGGACAATGCCGCTTATGCTCATGCGCCGGATGGCTCGTTAATCAACGATACCGGCTGCGGCAACACGCTCGATTTCGCCCGGCCGGCATTGCGCGCGCTCGTTCTGGACAGCCTACGCCACTTCGTGCGCCATTGCGGCGTTGACGGTTTCCGCTTTGACCTTGCGACGATCATGGCGCGCGGTCCCGGCTTTAGTGAGGACGCCCCGATTTTTGCCGAAATCGCCGCCGACCCGCTGCTCGCCGACCGGGTACTGATCGCCGAGCCCTGGGATATCGGCCCCAGCGGCTATCAGCTGGGCAGGTTCCCGCAGAACTGGCTAGAATGGAACGATCGCTTCCGCGACGACGTACGCCGGTTCTGGCGCGGTGATGGCGCTATCGGCGCGCTGGCCACGCGCATCGCCGGTTCATCGGACATTTTCGGCAAGGACTGCCGCAGCGTCAATTTCCTCGCCGCGCACGACGGTTTCACACTGGCCGATACCGTGGCCTATGCCGAGCGGCACAACCATGCCAACGGCGAGGACAACCGCGACGGGCACGGTGACAACCAGTCATGGAACTGTGGCACCGAAGGGCCGAGCAGCGACCCCGCAATCACCGCCCGCCGCCAAGCAGACCAGCGCGCCCTGCTGGCAACGCTGTTCGCCTCTATCGGCACGGTCATGCTCACCGCTGGTGATGAATTCGGCCGCAGCCAGGCCGGGAACAACAATGCCTATTGTCAGGACAATTCCATCGGCTGGATCGACTGGCAGAACCGCGATCGGCAGCTCGAAGACTTCGTCGCGGCACTGGCCCGTGCCCGCGCGGCCCGGGGCGGTTTGGCGATGGAATTTCGCGAACCCGGCGTCTGGCGGCGAAGCGATGGCAATGAAATGACCACGGCGGACTGGATGGATCCGCTGACCGACGGCATAGCCTATGTCCCGGATCCGTCGGCGGCGTCGTTTGCCTTGAGCCTGTCCCGGCGCGAAGGATTGATCGCTTGGAGCAAAATACCAGCCCCCAGTAAAACATGAAAATTCTAATGGAAGATGGCGGAGCGGGAGTCCGCCTAGAATGCTACTCCAGCGTTTTCGGTAAGCCTCCAGAATTTCCTATAACACACTATAATTAAGCTATAATCTGATTATTCTTGTCCCGATTCATTCCGAGCGATACCGTTCAAGCACGACATGAAAGTGGGGTGCCAACGTTAGGCGGAGCACTTTGAGAGCGCCGCCGCGAGGAGAACGGATGATGGCTGGAAGGACACTCAACAAGCTCACCGCGGTGCAGGTCGCGCGGCTGAAGGAGCCGGGCCGGCATTCGGATGGCGGCGGCCTTTACCTGTACGTTGATAGTGCCGAGAAGCGGCGCTGGATCTTTTTGTATGGGAAGTCGGGCAAGCGCGTCGAGCTAGGACTGGGAAGTGCCAGGGACCTCTCGCTTGCTCATGCCCGAACGGAAGCTGCACGGCTGCGCGAAGTGATCGCACTTGGCGGCGATCCGAAGGCTGAACGAGCCCGGCACAAGGAGCTCCCGACGTTTGGTAAATGCGCCGATGATTACATCGAAGCGATGAAGCCATCGTGGCGTAATTCCAAGCACGCCCACCAATGGGTCATGACTCTCAAGACCTATGCTGAACCGATCAGGGCAAAGCGGGTCGACGCAATCACAACGTAGGATGTGCTGAAGGTGCTCGAGGCCTTTTGGAAGCGCGTGCCGGAAACGGCCGAGCGCATGCGCGGGCGTATCGAGAACGTGCTCGATGCCGCCAAGGCAAAGGGGCACCGCTCGGGCGAGAACCCGGCACGCTGGCGCGGTCATCTCGACCAGCTGCTGCCCAAGCGCAAACGCCTGTCACGCGGTCACCATGCAGCGATGCCGTTCGAGGATGTGCCGGATTTCATGGGTAAGCTCAGGGAGCGCGATGCCGTCGCGGCAGCAGCGCTCGAGTTTACCGTGCTCACTGCAGCACGGTCGGGCGAGGTTTACGGCGCACAATGGCGCGAGATGGATCTGGCACGGCAGATATGAACCATTCCTGCCGAACGGATGAAGGCAGGGCGCGAACACCGGGTGCCATTGTCGGCGCGCGCGGTGAAGGTATTGAAGGCCATGCGCAAGCTGGGTGAGGAAGGCCATGTCTTTCCAGGTCCCAAGGAAGGCAAGCCCTTGTCGTCGATGGCCATGGCCATGCTTCTGCGCCGAATGAAGAGCGAGGTGACCGTGCACGGATTCCGGTCAAGCTTTCGCGACTGGGCATCGGAGACGACCGGATTCTCGCATGAGGTCTGCGAGATGGCGCTCGCCCACACCATCGGCAACAAGGCGGAAGCTGCCTATCGGCGCGGTGACCTGTTCGACAAGCGCCGGGGACTCATGGATGCCTGGGCGGACTACTGCGCGAGCGTCCCGGCCAAGGCTTCAACTGGTGAACAACTCAAGGCAGCGTGATTGTGTTAACTGCTCTGCGCGCGGTGCCAACCGGCAGGATCGGCGATCCAGGCATCGATGGCACTTTCGTGCCAGCCTGTGCCATGAACTCCGATCTTGATCTGCCTGGGGAACGTTCCTTCCGCGATTTTGCGGTAGACGGTCGTGCGGGACAGGCCGGTGCGATCGAGCACGGTTCTGAGGCGAATGATCCTCTCGGGCATGGCATGGCTTCCATTGGCAACGCCGCGCAAATGTCGCGGCAACTTCCAGCGGAGCCTGCGGGATTGCGAGAGACAAGCCGCATTCAGCCCCGATCGCGCGGCGGCGCACAGCGACAAGCTCTGGCGCAAATCCATGCGATCGCGGCCGGCATAGCAGTTACCTCGAATGTGGGGCATTTTGCGCTGGCCCCACTGGGCAGGTCAGGTTCTGCTCTGCTAGCATGAGTGTCTGATGCGCACCGACCTTGATCATCTTCCGGCCAACAAACAGCGCGAGCTTGAGCGCGTCGTGCAGATCCTGTTTGAGGAATTCGAAGACGCCTTCGCGCTGGCCAAACACGAATGGAAGAAGGCTGGCCGCATCCTCAAGGTGATCCTCTACGGGTCCTACGCGCGCGGCGGGTGGATCGATGAGCCGCACACGGCCAAGGGCTACAAATCTGACTTCGACCTGCTGATCATCGTCAATGACAAGCGGCTCACCGACCGGGTCAAGTACTGGGCCAAGCTCGATGACCGGCTGATGCGCGAATACGGCATCACCGGCACGCTCGGCACGCCCGTCAACTTCATCGTTCACACCCTGCAGGAAGTGAACGACGGGCTTGCCCATGGCCGCTACTTTTTCATGGACGTCGCCAAGGACGGCGTGGCGCTCTACGAGAGCGACGACATCGAATTGCACACGCCCAAACCCAAAACGCCCAAACAGGCCCTGGCAATGGCGCAGGAATATTTTGAAGACTGGTCGCCAAGCGCACAAAGTTTCATGCGCGGCTATCGGCACGCGATGGACGATAGCGATTACAAAAAGGCTGCGTTTGATCTGCACCAAGCTTGCGAACGTTTGTATCATTGCGTTCTGCTGGTCTGCACCTTTTATACCCCACACGTGCACAATCTCGGCTTCCTACGCACCCAGGCCGAGCGGCTGGATCGGCGGCTGACTTACGTCTGGCCCGCCGAAAACCGCAAGCAACGCGCACTGTTCGAGAAGCTCAAGGAAGCCTACGTCAAGGCGCGATATTCGAAGCACTACCGGATCAGCGACGAAGAGCTGGCTTGGCTCGGCCAGCGGGTCGAAGAACTTGGCCAGGTTGTCCACGAGGTCTGTTCGGAGCGGATCGCGGAGTTGGAAAGCAAAGGCTGAACGACGTCCGGAATGACCAATCCGTTGGGCAATCCGGAACGGCAACTTTTCCCGGCTGATCGCAATAGCGGCCGCTCATTCATCGGGTCCAACCAGGACAGCACTCCCTCGCGCCTTTATCTGAGTTGCGAATTTTCGAGTGCAGATGGCTGGGAACACCGTCGTCCATTCATACCGTTGGAAATCCCAAATGGCCGTAAGCCCAGTGGCAATTTGCGTCTTGGTAGGAACCTTCCGATCGGAAACCTCAATTTCGCAAAAGTACCGGGTGAGTCGTTTCCAACTTACCCGGCACTTCACTCATCGTGTCAGACTTTAGAAGCGGAAGCCTGCGCGCAGACCGTAGCCACGGGTATCTCCGAAATCGGCCCAGGCGCTGACGATCGGACCACCGCCAGTACCGCCGCCGATACCGGCTTCAACCCGGCCCCAGGTTCCCTTCTTGTTGCCATCGAGGAAGCTTGAGTTTGAGCCGCTCTGCACCAGGAAGCCGTTTTCGCCCCTGAACTCGTGGAATCCGCGAACTTCGATGAAGGGCGCAGTGGTTCCGGCAAAGCTTGCCCGGGCATGGACCTGACCGCGGATGCTGGTCATCTTGTCCGCATCGAACGTTACGTTACCAAACGTGAAGGTATCGATGCTGTGGCGGACGTATGCCGCTCCAGCGCCGATATCGAAGTTGATGTTGCCTTCGCCGCCAGTGCGGAAGCCGACTTCGCCCTCGGCACCAGTGCTATGCGCGTTCGGTTGGACCGAACCTTCCTGCACCAGGCCGTTGAACATGTCCGTGTGGTAATCGTCATGCTTGACGAGCACGCCGGCATAGAGGCCGGTGGTCATGCCGAACTGGGCATAGGCGCCGTAGTTCCGGCCTTCCGTGCTGATACGTGTCGCGGCTGCTTCCGGCGTGGTTGCCTTGGCGTAACCCCCGGTAACACCGATCACGAAGTTCGAGCCTCCGAAGTCGATGCCGCCCTGTGCACCGCGATAGTCGGTCTTTACGCGGTCCGTAACGCCGAATGACGTACCGAATACCGAAGTGGTGCGAGTTGTATCGCCCGACTTTTCAGATCCGCCGTAGAGCTGCGCCCAGAACCCGATCGGACTCTTGCGTTCCTGACCGAAGGAGATCCGGCGGGCAGTGGCGTAGGCCGTGTAGGTGTCGGCCGACTTGTACCACAGGTCGCGCATCTGACGGCCTACGAAGATGGTGTCATAGATGCTGGCATCAGGGGTCGAGACGATGAAGGTATCACCGCCGCGGACCTGAAGGGCATAGTTGACGAAACCGTATCGCGACTGACCGCCCAGAACGAATTGTCCGGAAGCGCCATTATTGAGCGTGGAATCGACGACCAGAGCGCCGGTCGTATCAATGACCGGAGTCACCACGTTGGCAAGAACCGTAGTTGTTCCCCCGGTTGTCCCGCCCACGACGAGCCTGTCAGAGACAAGGGTGCCGCCAGAACCCACGACATCAATCCCCAGGCGAGCATTGCCCGAGCCAACGTAGTTGGAATTGGTGAGCGTCAGGACATCGCCCGCCGCCCCGTCCGTAAGGTCGATCAGGCCTCCGGCATTGTTGAAGGTCTCAAGATTTGCGATTGCCGATGTACCGGTGAAGGCTGTCAGCGTTCCGCTGTTGTTGAGCGTATCATTACCGGTCAGGAAATCGAGCGAAGCAGGCGCCGCGAACCTTCCCTGGTTGTTGAAGCTGTCATTACCGGTGGTGAACTGCAGCGGGCCGACAATCGTGCCACCCGATCCCAGCGTCAGCGTGAACGGGCCGCCAGCAAGCACCGTGTAAGGCGTTGTGCCTGCGGTGTTCCGCAAAGTTCCGTTGACGACGAGGGTGTTGCCGGCAGTGCCTTGCAGGCTGACTCCCTGGACACCTGTGGTCGTCGTTCCCGCGCCGATCGTAACGGCAGTCGTTTCACTGGTGCTGGCGAGGATGCCAATGCCAGTGTTTGAGGACACGTTGCCGGTAGCATTGACGACCACATTGGCGCCATTGGAGGCACCGGCGATTACCGCATTGCCGTTGGCGGCGACGGTTCCCGTGTTGAGCGTGACAAGACCCACTGCGGCAGGCGCCGATGAGGTCACGACAATCCCGCGCGATCCAGTTCCGGTCGCGAGCGTGGTTCCGCCGGTGACCGTGGTGGTTCCCGCGAGATTGTTGACGAGCACCCCGTCACTGCCCGCGCCGGTGGTGGTGACAGCGCCGCAAGTCACGTTCGTCGTGCCATTCGCCGAGATCTGGACCGCCGGGCTGGCGGCGCCGGTGGTGGAGACGTTGCCGCAATTTACCGTAGCGCTGGTCACGCCAAAGATCTTGAGCGCGGTGGAGGTCGCTCCGACGGTCGAGATGGTGCCCGTGTTGGCAAAAGTCAGCGGACCCGCGCCGGCAATGTCGACAGCCGTGGCGCTGCCGGTGGTGGCGGCTCCCGCGACCGTCGCGTTGATTGCGCCGGCACCGCCAGCAATGGTCAGCGCAGTTGCACCGTTAGCGGTCTGCTTTCCGCCGTTGAAGGCGATCGCGCCCGTGGAGGTGATCACCGTGCCGGTTGCACCGGCTTCGCTGGCTGTGACGGTACCGGCTGTCAGGGTGACGGCGCTGGTCCCGGCGTTGACCGTGAGGGCATTCCCGGTAGTCGAAACGTTGCCGACAGTGACGTTCACCGGAGCAGTCGAGGTAATGATCGCACCCTGGGCTCCCGCACCGGAAGTGGTGACGTTGCCGAGGTTGCCGGTCACACCCGCGCCAGTAATGAGCGCGGCGGTGACGCCAGCACCATTGGTGCGCAGGGTCGATCCGGTGCCCCGCAGGTTGATCGTTCCGGCCGAGGCGAGGTCGAGCGCACTGGCGGTATTGCCACCCGCACCGACACCTGAAGTCGTAATATTGCCATATCCGGCGTCAATCGCACCGGTACCTGCGCGGCTGAACAGTCCGGTTGAGCCGGCACCTGTGGTGGTGATCGTGCCGGCATTCGTTGTCACGGTGCCGCTGCCGTTCGTGTTTGCCGTCAGGCCATAAGCGCCAGCGCCCGTTGTCGAGGCAGAGGAGATGTTGACCACCATATTGCCGCCGTTCGATTGCGAAAAGACACCGTTGCTGTTCGCACCGGTCGTGGTGAGCACGCCGCAGTTGATCGTAACCGAGCCGGTTCCGTTAGCCTGTCCTACGACTGCTGTTGAATTGTTGCCTGTAGTCGAAACGCTTGGGCAGCCACTGATATCGGCTGATCCGGTGGCATTGATGGCACTTGCGATCACACCGGCCCCGTTGACAGTGCTGACTGCGCCGGTGCGCGCCGTGGCATTGCCGGCGAAGGCCTGCGCTGCGGCACCGAATCCGCCCGCTGTCGTTCCGCTATTGGTCGACGTCGTGATCGTCCCGGTTGTCACCGAGACCGTTCCACCGTTGGCGAGGATGCCCGAAGCTCCGGTCGTGACGTCGCCAACGACTATGGTGTTTGTCCCGGCGTTCGATGTCGCGGTGCGAATGCCGCGGCCCGATGCATTGATGTTGCCTGCCGTGATGTTGATGTTGCCGGTCTGCGCGCCAGCATCGATAGCCGTGCTGGTGATGCCGGTCGTCACAATGTTGCCCGTGCGGAGCGTCAAGTCGGTGCCGGCAGTTGAGAGGACACCAAAGGAGTTGGCGCCGCTCGTCGAGATGTTTCCGACGGTGGCGACTGCAGCTTGCCCCGGCGTGATCAGCGTCAGGCCATTGGCGCCAACGCCGCCGGTCGTGCTGATGTTTACTGGCGCAGTGCTGCCCGTTGGCACGAAGCCAAGAGCACCGCCGGTTGAGGTCAGGCTGACTGCGCGTCCGCCAGTCGTCGCGATCGGACCAGTGGCTGTGTAGCTGATCGTGGATGCGCCAGTTGCATCGACCGTAACCAGACCGGGTCCAGCAACCGTATTGGTCGTTGCAGGCACGCTTGCGGTCAGAACCGTCGATGCGCCATCAATGCACGTGATCGTCGAGCCTGTCTGCGAGCAGGACGTCGACTGTGCCTGAACGGCAGTCGGGATGACAAGAAATGCTGCAACAGACGAAACACTGCTGAGCAGCGCCATACGGTTCACCGAAAAATTCATGGAAATACCCTAGGTGCAATCGCGTGCACACGCCCCGGTCTCTTGAAGCCGGCGCGGATCATAATCCGCGAGCCGCGCATTGGTTCCGTCGCGGGAGCGGACAAACTATTATCTTGCTTCATTTTTTCTGGAATGGACCATGATACTTCCAAGATGATTCTCTCAGGAGTACTGAACGTAGGGCCAGTTTCGACTGGCAATCAGAGACAGCGAATGTTGGCTATGTTCGCGGTTACCGTCAGCATGGACTTGTAACGGTTTTGCGCCGGTCACCTGAGCGTTTAGAGCTCGCAGCAGGAGACCGACGAGATGATCAAGCATTCAGAAGAGTTCAAGCAGGAGGCGGTGCGCATTGCGCTGACCAGTGGTCTGCCGCGTGAGCGGGTCGCAGTGGATTTGGGGATCGGAAGGCGACACTCGGCAAGTGGATTTCACAGTATCGACCGACAGACCTGATCTTAGCGCACCAGATCCTGATCGATCTTTGGCCCCGTTAGTTTTTTGCTCTTGGTGCTTGCCGGGGGACCAGTTGAACGAAAAATATGCGTGTGGTGGGATACCACAGCGGCAAGGCAGAGCTGCGCGAGGAATTGACAAGCCATGGGAGTGATTGCGACCGAAGCCAATGACCTTTGGCGCAAGGCTTGGATCGAAAGACTGCATCCGCAGGTTGTTCAGGTCGCGGTAGTGCGTTCACGCGCTCTCGAACTTTGCCAGTTGCCAGCGGTACCGGCGAGAGAGGTGTGACCATGAACGAGCTACTGCGCGGCACGTTGATCAATGATGTTACGACTATTGGCCACAGTCTGTGCTCGCATCACAAGGGTCATCGCTCTCCATTGCTCATTGGCGCCAGCGAAATTGTCGAAGCCCCCCTTGCGGAGGCGGTTACATGATACCTCAGGGATTAGAGTCGGAGATTTCACAGGCCGGCAATATCCGCTCGCTTGATCGCCGGTCGCGGCTTCGTGCATCGATCGCGGGTTCGGCAGGCAATCTAATAGAATGGTACGACTTCTACGCTTACGCCTATACCGCTCTATATTTCGCAGCGTCCTTTTTTCCTTCGGGGGACCGGACCGCGCAGCTTATCAATGTCGCCGCCATTTACGCAGCGGGATTCTTGGTCCGCCCGATCGGTGCCTGGTACTTCGGTCGATTTGCCGACCGTCGAGGCCGACGGGCTGCGCTGGTTACTTCGGTTTTGCTTATGGGCGCTGGGTCTTTGCTGATCGCCATTCTGCCCGGTTACGAAGTTATCGGAGTCGCCGCGCCTGTACTTCTCCTGATAGCACGTCTGATGCAGGGCTTTTCAAGCGGCGGCCAATATGGCGCGGCGGCAAGCTATCTCAGCGAAGTTGCAGAATCAGGGAAGCGGGGCTTCTTCGCTTCTTTCCAGTTTGTGACGCTAATCGGCGGGCAACTGAGCGCATTGCTCATTCTAGGCCTGTTGCAATGGCTACTTGGCGAGGTCGCGTTGCGAGAAGGGGCATGGCGTATTCCATTCGCAATTGGCGCGATCGCGGCGATTAGCATTCTACTTTTCAAAGACCAAATGCATGAGACCGTGAGCAGGCAGACAAGTGACGCCGGATCTCTGCGAGCGCTCGCGCGGCATCCGCGCGCGATGTTCACCGTGATGACACTTAGCGCGGCGGGCGCGTTAGCGTTGTACAGCTTTACAACATACATGCAGAAATACCTCGTCAATACGGCCGGCCTAGATGCGCCTGCTGCGAGCAAAGTGATGATTGTGGCAACACTCGGTTTCATGCTCCTGCAACCCATCATCGGGACTGTTTCTGATCGGATCGGGCGCCGAACGTGTCTTTTGCTATTCACAGGCGGTATGACGATTGCAGCCGTCCCTCTGTTCTCTGCGCTTGAGGGAGCATCGGACCCGTACCAAGCCTTCGCGCTAATTGCGTGCGCCCTATTTATCTTGAGCTTCTACACGTCTGTTTCGGGGCTTTTCAAAGCTGAGTTGTTCCCTACCGAAGTCCGCGCACTTGGAGTCGGACTCGGACACGCGATCGCCTCCGCTCTCTTCGGAGGTACGGCCGAATTCGTCGCTCTGCAGTTGAAACAGGCGGGAGCGGAATGGGTGTTTGGCTGGTATCTGGCATTAGTCTGCGGCGCAGCGTTTGTCGTCTCGCTGCGAATGCGCGAACCCCGCGCAGCAGGGCATATTGATGGCGCTTAATCGGGATCTTGGCGAGGACGCGACGATGCAATACCTCTGCGCAGCGGAGGTTGAACAATTCGGCGGCAGACCGGGCGGTATTTTTCTACTGCAGGCAAGAGCTGGATCGTGAGGAATATTGTGCGCGGCGAAGCAACGTTCCAATCCTGTTTGCCGAGGTGGCGATCCCAGAGCGCCAATTACCTTGATCCTCGCGTGATGCACTGGCCCAGTCAATATAAGCAAAGTTGGCGGTTTATAGTTCCACCATGGATGCCGACAGTGTCTGCGAATCACGGAGAACTCACATGAAGATTTTCTCGCTTGCACTTGTCGGTTCCCTTCTGATGGCCGGCCCGGTCACGGCTCAGACAAGAGTTGCCGAGGAGGCGTTCCCAGAGGCATGGTTCGAGATATTCAAGCTGGTTCCAGGCAAGCAGGAAGAATTCGTTCGCCGCCTCGACCAGACAGATCAGGTTCGAGCAGCGGGGGGGCTTCCGCCGGTCCAGTTGTTCTTCCACGAGAATGGTGCCGACTTCGACGTGATCCTGTTCAAGCCGGTCGCTGCAGAAAAACCGACGCCTGAGCAGGAAGCCAGGATGGCGGCCAAGCGCAAGGAACTGGCCATTCCAAGCGGTCCGGCCTATTTCGTGGACATTCGTGAATTCATCGCCGAACATACCGATTCCAAGACGGTTGGTCCGGTTTCAGCGGCCCAGTGGCTTAAAAGGATCGATGGTTGGCGCGCCAGCAACCCGCCCCGCGCCAAATTCAAATGATCGCGAACATGTTTCAGACCACTAGGTGAACAAGTTATGCAAGACCATGCCGACGCCGCAGGCGCCAAGTGGACCCGGCGGTCCGTGTTGGCAGTGCCGGTCGCGATTGCGGCAACGCAGGTGATAGCATCCCCCACTACCGCTCCCGGACGTGAGATCGTCAAGCTGGGCGCGACCGATCTTTCTCGAGCTATCCATAGACGTGACTTGTCGAGCCGCGAAGTCATGGCAGCACACCTCGCGCAGATCGACCGACTGAACCCGAAGTTTAATGCGATCGTTTCGCGAGTATCTTCCGAGCAACTGATGCGCGCAGCTGCGGCCTTGGATGAAGATGCGGCGGCGGGTCGCTTCCGTGGCACCCTGCACGGCTTTCCGCATGCGGTGAAGGATACCGCGCCTACCCAAGGCATTCTGACGACACAAGGGTCCCCCCTGCTGCGGAACAACATTCCTAAAGCAGATTCGCTGGTCGTTTCGCGAATGCGAAATGCCGGGGCAGTGTTCATTGGCAAGACCAATGTACCTGAATTCGCGCTTGGCTCGCACAGTTTCAATCCTATCTTCGGGGTCACCCGCAATGCGTGGAACCCGGCGGTTTCGGCCGGAGGCAGCAGCGGCGGAACCGCCGTGGCGCTGGCGCTACGGATGACACCCTTGGGCGATGGCAGCGATTTCGGCGGGTCTCTCCGCAATCCCGCGGGCTGGAACAACGTCTTCGGCTTCCGTCCGTCCTTTGGCCGGGTACCCTCGGTGCCGTCGAGCGATGTGTTCGGGCAGACCTTTGCCACCTCAGGCCCGATGGCGCGCAGCGTCCGCGATCTCGCCCTGATGCTTTCTGTTCAGGCAGGGGCCGATTCCCGCGCGCCGTTTTCGCTTTCCGACGACCCTGCACGCTTCGCAGGACCGCTTGAGCGTGAATGGAAAGGCCGGCGCGTTGGCTGGCTCGGTGACTTGCAAGGCGGGCTGGCGATGGAGCCGGGGATCATGGAAACCTGCGTGAAGGCGCTGTCCGCCTTTCGCACTGCGGGCATGGAAGTCGAAGAAGCGAGCCTGTCACTTTCTGCGGCAGAGATGTGGCGCACAGCAGTCGCGCTGCGGTACTGGTCAGTCGGTTCCGATCTGTTTTCCTATTATGCCGATCCCGCCAAGCGCGCCCTCATGAGGCCTGAAGCGATTTACGAGGTCGAGGGCTATCTGAAGCTGACCGGCCAGCAGGTTGCCGAAGCCTCGGAAGGACGTGCGCGAATTTATCAGGCATTCCGTGCGCTCTTTGAGCGCTACGATTTCCTGGTGCTGCCAACCGCGCAAGTGTTCCCGTTCGACGTCGAGCAGCGCTGGCCGCGCGAGATTGCCGGGCGTCCGATGGACAGTTACCATCGTTGGATGGAGGTGACCCTGCCGCCAACCATGGCCGGGTTGCCGACCTTGGCCGTTCCGGCTGGTTTTGGCGGCAAACGTAAGCTGCCAATCGGGCTTCAGATCATCGGGCCCAATCATGCCGATCTTGCCGTGCTGCAGGTCGGTCATGCTTACGAACAGGCCTCGCCTTGGATTGCCGCCACCTTGCCCGACGAGGTGTAATTGAAGGCCGGATCGAATCCGGTTCAGAAGTTCACAAGGAAGTTCAACCGGACTCGGTTGAGCCAAGCCGCCGGGTTATTCGTTCCGGCGTATAGCGGGTCGAGCGGGCGGTAGCGGTAGACCATGAAGTCGACGACCATGTCTTTGGCGGGAGCATGGGCGATACTGAGCCCGTGCAGCTTGTAGTTGGTCGCAAGGCTGAGATTGTCATGGGCGAAGGCGGCAAAAATGGCATCAACGCCGACGCGTGCGTAATTATAAGCGATACGCCAATCGCCGCGCTTTTCAGTACGGCCGGCGACGAGTTCGAAGTTCACGGCGGTATCCGTAGAGACCGCGGCCCCCAGATTTCGGACATAGTCCAAAGTGACGGCAATCGGCCAGCGCGGAGTCAGGCCGTTCCAGTTCAGTGCCGCTAATCCCCCTGCGAGTCTGAAATCCGACAGGTATCGGCCCAAGGCAACAATATTACCCTGAATGTCCTCCGAATCCGGCTGTGCGACCGATCCGAGGCGATAGTGATAATAGCTGCCGGCAAGGGTCAAATTCAGGACTGGTGACAGAGCCGCCATGAGCAGCACTTGCCCGCCGATCATGTCACTGTCGCTTGCGGTATCATTGTCGATCACGAAATAAGTGGCCCGGGCTTCAAGGTAGGCATTGCTAAGGTGCTTACCGTAAGTTGCGCCGACCCCCTTGGGAGCGAAATCGGCATCCCAGACCATGTCGGTTTGTTTGAAGATCTGCGGGAACTTTCCGGCGACGGCCGTTAGATCGCCCTGAGTGTAGCGCGCCCAAGCCTGATCCAACGTTGGATCGAGGTAGTCATCGACGTTCGAAAGCGCGATATCGGCTGAGTCAGGGTCCTCCGGCTCGCCGTTCTCAATCTGGGCGCCGATCGTAAGGCTGGAGGACACCCTATACGTGGCGCGTATGCGGGCGCGGAATTCTGAACGCCAGCGGTCGCGGGCATCTTTGACGGGCGAGTTAAGCTCTCCCTGAACCCGCAGGTCCCCGCTCAAATCAAGGCCCGGGATCCTGAACGCAGGGGTGTCGATAACGTGATGGTGCTGCTCCATTCCGTCTTGCGCGTCCTCGGCACTGGTTGGTGCCTCGGCGAGCGCAATCGCAATCACTGCAAAGCTGGCGTGGAAACGCATGTCAGGCCTTTCCTGACCTGCGCGGCTTGGTCCACAACATGGTCCCAAGCACGATGATTCCCAGCAGCCAAAAGCCGACAAGCGCCGACAACAGACGCCCCACAAGCCCGCCGAACTCCCCGGTGTGAAGGGGAAACAGCGCGCTCATGAAGCCGCGTGCCGGATCGGCCTGTGCGATCGGATAAGTGCCGCGAACCGCGCCGGTATTGGCATCCACCAGCACGACACTGGCGCCATAGGCACGTCGAATTTCGCCTGGCGCGCGGACGCGCACGGTATAAGTCGCGTCGACCTCGTCGGGCCAGCGAACCATCGTTAGTGTGCTGCCGGGTATGGCGGCAAGCGCGGAACTGGCTGCGGCAGCAAAGCCGACCGGATCCCCGGCGCGCGGCACCGCCGGCAGAGCCACCGGGCGAGCGCCGATCAGGTCTCCCACGCCATCCTCGAACTTCAGCAGGGTGCCAGTGGTGACGACGAGCAGGGCAGGCAGGCAACCCCATAAGCCGATGGCGCGATGCCAACTGTACAGGCGCGCGGGTAACGGACCCTTACGAGTCGGAACTAGCGCCGCCTGCCACGCCCGGCCACGAGGCCAGCCCGCAGTCAGGCCGAGCGCCAGATTGCTGAGCAGCAGCAGGCCGCTGATCGATACGATCCAACTGCCAAGCTTGCCGCCAAGCAGGTCATGGTGGATGCCAACCAGCATGCCCATCAGCGCGGGTTTCTCGATCGTAGCAGGACGAAGCACGGTGCCGTCGCCGCTGATCAGGACGCTGCCCTTGTCGAGATTGATGGTATAGCGGTCCGCCGCTCCGGCCGTGGTCCAGATTGTCTTGACCGTCGCGCCTGTAGACCTGATCGCATCGATGCGCTGTTCGATCCGGGCGAGGTCGGTCGGTTGGTGAGGCGAGGGATAAGCCGCGTCGGCAATCTCCCAATGGAACAGGATTCCGATCCCCGTAAGTGCCTGGACGAGCCAGAACGTGGCCGCAGCAAGGCTGATCCAGCGATGAAACTTCAGGATGCGTTGCCGGGACGAGCGATTGGAAGGAGCAGACTGAGCCATGATCATTATGGATTGCCCTCATTCTTGGGGGCGATGAACCTCCACAAATTTAAAGAACATGGGTCCAATCAGGGCTTTTATCGGAGAACGAAAAGCGGCCCGGTTGTCGCCAACCGGGCCGCCTTGCGGTCGGTGCTGCGTGGTCAGCTGATCAATATTCGAAGGTGATCGAGCTCTTGAAAGTACGCGGTGCGCCGATCGTCAGGTAGCCGCCGGAAGCAGAACCCCAATAAGCCTTGTTGGTGACATTCTCCGCGCTGACGCGGAAGGTCATGGGGTGGCCATCGACAACGAAGACATAACGCATGCCGAGATCGAAACGCGTCCAGGCGGGGATGCTCTGCGTGTTTGTCAGGTTCACATACTGCTTATCTGTGTAGACCACGCGGCCAGTCAAGGTCGCAGCCTTGAGGAAGGGCGGCACGAGTTCAGCACCAAAGCTGACCTGCCATTCAGGCACGCCAATCGCCCGCTTGCCAAGGTTAGCGGCGATCGACTTGGTGATTTTTGCGTCGGTATAGGTAATGCCGCCGATGAAGCGCAGCCAGTCGGTGGGTTCGCCATTCAGGCTGAGTTCGATGCCTCGGTTGCGCTGTTCGCCATCGACGCGGAAGGTGAACTGCGTCGGATTGGTCGGGGAAGGATCATTGAATTGCAGCGGCTGCGAGGTGGTATAGGCTGCCAGCGTGCCGGTTAGCCCGTGGATCGCCAGCTTGACGCCGGCCTCGTACTGGACCGACCGGTAAGGATCAAAGACTTGACCGGGGTTGAGGATGCCGACGGTAGTCGTTGATGCGACCGGGCCTTGGACCAAGGCTTCCATCCGGTTCGCATATATCGAGATGTTTTCGCTTGGCTTTGCGACAATCCCGATCGCCGGCGTCCACGCATGGCGGACGTAATTCGACGTCTGCGCATTCTGCTTGTTGTAAGTGCGGGCGACGATCCGCTGATAGCGGCCGCCCAGCGTCATCAGGAAACGGTCGTCAAGGAAGCCTAGGGTGTCTGATGCAAAGGCGCTGGTATAGGCAAAGGTCTGCGACCTAGGCAGATTGATCAGGTCGCCGCCCGTCGCAAGGGCAGTGTTACCGGTCAGCGGCGCAGCAACCACTGGCGCATTGTACAGGTTCGAACAGAACACGTTGACGGTCAGCGATGCCGCGGGAATGTTGGTGCAGGATGCGGCGGGGCGGGTCGTTGCGGGAAACACGCCATTCATGAAGGCGTTGCGGTTTTCCTGGAAGGCCACCGAAGCGCCGGCATTGAACTGATGCGAGACGCCGCCGGTGGCGAACTTCGCGCGCATACCTAGCTGCCCGGCTTCGTTATTGTCGGCGCGAGGTACGTAAAGGCGGGCCTGAGTGCCGTCGCCATTGACCGCGAGCATTGTGAGCGTTGAGTAATCACCGTATTCGGACCCGTCGCGCGCACCGATGGCAGTATAAAGGGTCACGTTAGGCGCAACATCCACTTCGATGCGGAACGTTCCATAAAAATCCCGAAGCTTGGTATAGGTCCAGTCCTGGGCATAGTTGTACGATGGGTCTGACGGTGGCGATGGGATCGAAGGGAGCGTGGCGGCCACGCGCACGATCGGGCGAGGCTTGAAGACCTGCTGGTTCTCGTACCCGACATCGAGCATGATCCGTGCGGGGCCGCTGCGGAAGTCGATCCCAGCGCCCAGAACCCCGACCTGCTTGTCTTCGCCGTGGATGGAATTCTCGCCTTTTCGGTACACGCCGTTGACGCGGATACCGAATTGTTCGTTTTCGCCGAAGCGCTTGCCGGCGTCGAAGTTGCCGCCGAAAATGCTTCGGCCGCCGAAGCTGGCCGTCGCCCGGTAGAGCTCCGTCCTGGCGCGCTTGGGCGTCAGGTTGATGCCGCCGCCCACGCCCGATCCGCCCGGAGGTGCGCCGTAAAGGAACGCGCTCGCTCCGTTGAGGACCTGGATGCCCTCATACAGTTCCGGCGAGATAAGCTGGCGAGGGGCAACGCCATAGAGACCGTCGATCGCAATCGCGTCGCCGAACAGTTGGAAGCCGCGCACGACGAACAGTTCCGCTTGGTTACCGCTGCCCGATGAAACGCGCACCGAAGGATCGTTCTTCATCACGTCGCCGATGGTCTCGGACTGCTGATTGAGCACCAGTTCGGCCGTATAGGTAGTGACGTTGAACGGCGTCGACATCGCATCTTGGCTGCCAAGCGCGCCAAGATCGCCGTTGCTGGTTACCTGTTTCTGCGCCTGCTGGGCGATGACGATGATTGTATCGTCTTCTTTCGCCGCTTCCTGTGCGAAAGCTGGCGCGGCCGAAGCCAGAACGGCTGCCATTGTGGCAACGCTTGAACCTCGAATTGCGGCGCGATAGGCAACCATGTCTCAAACCCCCGAATGCTAATGAACTGGACCGTGACGGATCGGGCGTGGCTGGGCCAAGCCCTATCTTGCCGCTACCTTGGAACCCCGCGTTGGGCCGAAAAACATCCAGTTTGCGTTTATCTGGGGGGCCAATGGCCATCCCTACTCGCTTGTGCCAATAAATCTTTCAGCCGAAACGCTGAATTCCAGAGACAATCGTGCGCAGCACCTTTGCCTCAGTTAGCAGGTGAGGGTCCAGCGCGAACAGATCCCGGTCCAGTACGACAAAGTCCGCGAGATAACCGGGCGCGATCAGGCCGAGCGAACGCTCATTGAACCCTGCATAGGCAGGTTCGCGCGTGTAACTGCGCAGCGCCTGGGCGAGCGAAACGCGCTGTTCAGGGAACCAGCCGTTCGGATTCTTTGCGTCCAGCGTCTGTCGGTTGATGGCAGCCTCAATCCCGGTGAGCGGATCAAGCGGTGCCACCGGCCAATCCGATCCCATGCAGACGTGGGCCCCCGAACTGACCAGCGATCCAAAAGCGAAACTCGTCTTCAATCGCTCGTCGCCTATCCGCCGCACGGCCCAGCGCCCATCGTCGATCGCGTGATATGGTTGGACCGACGCGATGACGCCCTGTTTGGCAAAGCGCGGAATCGTGGCCGGCCTGACATGCTGAACATGCTCGACCCGCAGCCGCCGGTCGCGCTTGCCATTTGCGGCGGCGACCGCTGCCATGATGTCGAGTATGGTGTCGTTGGCGCGGTCACCGATTGCGTGGGCGGTTATCTGGAGGCCCGCCATGTCGGCATCCTTCATCCATTGGCGCAAGTCGGCGGGGTCAGTGACCACGATGCCGCGCGTTCCGGGCTCGTCGAGGTAAGGCTCATAGAACAAGGCCGTGCGCGAGCCGAGTGAGCCGTCGAATACAACCTTGCAAGCTCCCCACTGCACCCAGTCGTCACCCCGCCCCTCCTGTTTGATCATCTCAGTCTGGCGCTGCCAATCCTTGAGTGGAAGATAGTGCCGAAAGCGGATACCGGGTTCACCTGCGGCATGCAGGCGGCGGGTGGATTCGAAGGTTAGCCAGTCCAGTTCGGTCGGATGAACCTGAGTCACGCCTTTGCTCAAAGCGAGCTCGATGCCCTTGCGCGTGGCTGCGTCGATCTGGGCATCGGTCGGCGTTCCGATCGCCCGCAGCACCAATTCTTTCGCGGCGTCCTTGATGATGCCGGTCGGTACGCCGCTGGCGTCGCGCTCGATGACTCCGCCGGGAACCTCGGGCGTATTGCGGTCGATCCCGGCCAACCTGAGCGCGACCGAATTGAGCAGCAAGGTGTGGAGATCGTAGCGTATGACAGCGACCGGCGTATCCGGGGTTACGGCGTCGATCCACGTCTTGTCGGGCATTTTCCCGCCCCAACGGTCCTGATCCCAGTTGCCACCTTCAAGCCATTGACCGCGTGGCAGCGCCTTGGCGGCAGCGGCGATTCGCTCGACGAATTCCTCCGGACTGTTCGCATCGCGCAACGAGGGTCGCGACAGCATGAAAGACGCCTTCACGAAATGGACATGGGAATCGATGAAGCCGGGCGTGACGAAGGCTCCGCCGAGATCGACGATCCTTGTGCGCTTGCCGATGCCAGCGCGCACGGCCGCTGCGCCGATGGCCGCGATACGATCCCCCTTTACGCCGATCGCATCGGTGCGGACATCACGCCCGGCGCCGGTCCAAATCCGGCCGCTTATATAGGCAACATCGAGCTCCCCCGAAGCTGCGAAGGCAGACCGGGCCGCAGCCGCAACAGCCGCGCTGGCACCAAAGGCGAGGAGGCTGCGACGATTGTACATGTCAGGCGTGGGCCATTGCGTGCGTTGGCCTGCTGTCGTGAAGGGTCTCGATTCGCATGAATTCCTCCTGCAGTTCAGGGAGCTTGGTCATTTGCGGGCGAATGCGAAACATCCAATTGCGGCCGGCCTCACCGGGCCAAGGTGCAGTTCAGCCAGCAGCTTGGCGCAGAGCGGCGATGGCGCTCTGTGCTTCCTGCTCCGTCAGGCTGGCAAATCCGATACGCAGGCCGCGCGGGGCATCGTCGCGCATCATGAACGAGCGCGATGCAGCAAAGCGCAGGCCCATCGCAGCGGCACGCGCCTCAAGCTGATCGAGATCTGTGTCGAAGCGCAACCAGAAGGCGAGGCCTCCATCAGGAATGCTGTATTCGGCCAACTCGCCGAAACTGCGATCAATCTCGGCAGCGAAATTCTCGCGGCGACGGGCGTAGACTTGCCAAACCTTGCGGGCGTGGCGGCGCAGTTCGCCATTCTCGATTAGTTCGGCAGCGGCGTCCTCGGTGAGAGTGTTGCCCATGCCATCGGTCAACGAAATCCGGTGTGCGATCGCATCGATCACCGACGGCGGAGCCGCGACATAACCGATCCGCAAGGCGGGCAGCAGCAGCTTTGACAGCGATCCGACATAGATCACCTGGCCGGGGCCATAACCCGCCATCGGTAGCAGTGGCTGCGATTCGAAATGAAACTCATGGTCGTAATCGTCCTCGATGATCGCAAAGCCGAACTGGCGGGCAAGCGCGAGCAGGCGCAGGCGGCGTTCCGGCCGCAGCGCGACCGTGGTCGGGAACTGGTGATGCGGCGTTACGAAAACAGCGCGCACGGCATTGTGACGACATAACGCTTCGACCGCCTCGACATCCATACCGTCTTCATCGACCGGCACCGACAGGACCTTGGCGCCAAGCGCGCGGAACGCGGCGACAGCCGGCTCGTAGGTCAGATCCTCGACAATGACCGCATCGTCGGGCTGGACGAGAACCTGAGTGGAGAGAAAGATGCCGTTCTGGCTGCCACGCGTGATGCAGATGTTCTCGGCGGAGACCGGCAGGCCTCGCTGGCTCTTGAGCATCGTCGCAATGCACTCGCGCAACAGTGGCGAGCCTCGGGGATCGCGATATTGAAAGCCGTTCCTGCGCGCCGCTCGGTGAGTAGCGGAGCGATAAGCGCGGGCAAGAAGTTCGGCAGGAAACAGCCTGCCATCAGGAGCACCTTCATCGAGCTTGAGACCTGGGCCAGCCGGCAAAGCAAGCGACCGGTCTGGCGGCGGCGCCACCCGGTAGTCAATCGCGACATTGCTCATGGTGACTTCAGCTTCGGGCTGCTTTTTCTTGACCGACTGGGGGAGCGACTTCGAAACCATGGTC
The DNA here is from genome assembly GCF_037572715.1 of Novosphingobium aquae. Lineage (NCBI taxonomy): Bacteria > Pseudomonadati > Pseudomonadota > Alphaproteobacteria > Sphingomonadales > Sphingomonadaceae > Novosphingobium > Novosphingobium aquae. The sequence goes on from NZ_JBBHJY010000008.1 coordinate 222,756, forward strand.
CCGCGCGTTCCTGCGGAAGCAAGCCAGCCCTGCGCAATCAGGTCTTCATAAGCGAGCACAACTGTCTTGCGATTTACGCCGAGCAATGTCGCAAGCTGGCGGCTGCTGGGCAAGTAATCGCCCGAGGCAAGCCGGCCACGTTCGATGTCGCGGATCAGCGCCTGAATGATCTGCATATATATCGGGATGTTGCGAGAGGGGTCGATCCGGTCCACCAGACTGACTTGCCATGGCCTGAGCATTGGTCCTGCCTTTTCCATTCGATCGGCGTAACTGCGGGGGCCAACTGTAGCCTTCGGTTTCAACATCGCAAGCACTCGCTGGACCATGCAGCTTTTACGTTTTGGCGCTTGTTCGGGACCGGGGCGTGACGGACAAGGATGCTGAAATAAGGAATGTTGGGGCACATGAACGGGGCTGACATCATCGCCGGCACGGCAGGCAGCGAGGGAGGATCGGTCTCCGTGTTTGAGCGCTTCGACGCTGCGGACGTCCGTGCGTTAATCGAGGAATTCCCGCTCGCCTGGGTCTGCGGCGGACCGGCATCCACGCTTCAGGCAAGCCAGCTGCCGCTGATCGGGGTGTTCGATGCCGAGGGCAATCTGGTCGAATTGATCGGTCATCTGATGCGGTCGAATCCGTTGCTCGCCACGCTTACCAGCGATGCGGCAGCGATGATCCTGTTCAGCGGACCGGACGCCTACGTCTCGCCCGAACACGCCGGCAAGCGCGATTGGGCGCCGACTTGGAACTATGCGCAAGTGAAGGTCGAGGCGCAGGTCACCTTTGACGATGCGCTTACCGAGCACGCGCTTGGCGTACTGGTGGAGGCGATGGAGGCGGGAAGACCGCAACCCTGGCACATGGCAGAGCTTGGTTCGCGCTATCACGGGATGCTGACCCGGATCGTCGGATTTCGCGCGCGAGTGACAAGTGTATCGGGTAAGTTCAAACTAGGGCAGGATGAAGCGCCCGAGACGCTCGACTCGATCCTGAGTGTCCTGCCTGACGACGATATTCGGGCTTGGATGTGGCGATTCAACGACAGGAGCTGAAGGCGATGATGAAGCGGGTTCGGGCGGCAGCGGTGTTCGCTACGGCGGCCTTGCTGACGTTGCCGGTGCCGGCAACCGCGCAGCGCGCGGCCGCAGCGCCGTGGCAAGAAAATCCGTACCCCAGCACCTATCGCGCGCCGACACCGGAAGACCAACTACTTCGCGGCGCCACAATCCTAGATGGCGCAGGCAAGCGGATCGACGGCGGTGACGTTCTGGTTCGCGCTGGCAAGATTGTCGCGGTCGGCAAGGGGCTCGTCAATCCGGGCGTCCGCGAAGTCGATGCCCGGGGGCGGTGGGTGACGCCCGGGGTCATTGACGTTCACAGCCATGATGGGACCTTTGTCCGTCCGCTGTCTGATCCCGACCGCGAGGCCAGTGACGTTTCCGACCTGAGCAGTGCCAACGTCGCCGACACCTGGATCGAAACTGCGGTCAATTCGCAGGACACATCTTTCGATCGGGCGCTGTCGAACGGCGTGACGACCATGCAGATCCTGCCTGGTTCGACGCCGATATTCGCGGGCCGTTCGGTTGTGGTGAAGCCGATCCGCGCCTCGACCGTGTGGGGCATGAAGGTCACGGGCAATACCCAGGGCTTCAAGATGGCCTGCGGCGAAAACCCCAAGAGCTGGGGGGCAGAGAGCGAAAATGACGGACCGACCAGCCGGCAAGGCGTCATTGCCTATATGCGGCAGGGCTTCATCAATGCCCGGGCTTACAAACTGTCGCTCGAAAAGGCGCGGCTGGGGACCGGAGAGGCACCTCCGCGTGACCTGAAACTCGAAACGCTGGCTGGCATCCTCGCGGGCGATATTCGCGTCCACCTGCATTGTTACCGTGCCAATGACATCGCCGGAGCGCTGGCGCTCGCCAAGGAATTCGGCTTCCGGATCGCCGCGATCCACCATGCGACTGAAGCCTACAAGATACCTGCCCTCATGCGCGAGGCCGGGACTTGTGCGGCAGTCTGGGCCGATTGGTGGGGCTTCAAGATGGAGGCCCAGGATGCGATCCGCGCAGAAGCGCCGATGCTCGAGCGCGCCGGCGTATGCGTGATGATGCATTCCGATTCTCCTGCGGACGGCCAACGGCTCAATATCGCTGCTGCCAAGGCGGCTGGAGCAGGGAGGCGCATCGGCATCGACATTCCTCCCGAGCAGATGATCCGCTGGATCACCAGTAATCCGGCGCGGCTGCTGGGCCTCGACAAGCACGTCGGCATACTTGCGCCGGGCTATGAGGCGGACTTGGTGCTGTGGTCGGCCAGTCCATTCAGCATCTATGCCGAGCCCGACCTGGTGATGATCGGTGGTGCGGTGGCTTGGGACCGTACGAAGCCGCGCGGCGAGCCGGTTTCAGATTTCGAGCTCGGGCGGAAAGGCGCAAAGTGATGCGGAAACTCGCTATCATGCTGGCCCTCGCTACCACCGCTCCGGTATCGGCCCAAACCATCGTGGTTACCCATGCCGAGGCGTGGACGATGGACAGCGCCGAACCGGTGCGCGATGCGACGATCGTGATCGAATCGGGGCGTATTGTCTCGGTCACGGCGGGCGGGGAAGTGCCGGGTGGAGCAACGGTCATTGATGCGCGTGGCAAGCCGGTCACCCCGGGGTTCGTCAACGGCGCCACTCAACTCGGCCTTATTGAGGTCCGGTCGGCAAGCGAGACGAGCGACGAGAGTTCGGCCGACGATCGAAATGCGGGCTTCAGTCCGGCTCGCGCCCTGAACGGCAATTCAACACTGGTAAGCCTTGCCCGAGCGGACGGGCTGACACGCGCGCTGGTCTATCCCTCGCCATCGCGTCAACCGGTCTTTTCGGGTGAGCCGGTCATGGCGCGCCTTCGCGAAGGAGCGGACATTCTCGATCGCGGTGACCTTGCGGTCTATGCAACGATCGGCGGCGGAGCCTGGACCAAACTCGGCTCGCGCGCGCAGCAATGGACAGTGCTCCGCAACGCCCTGACCGAGGCAAAGCGCGCGGCGGCGAGCGACGTCACCCAGGGTCCTGCGAAGGGTCGCGGCAGTGGCGGACCACCACCGGCGCGGGGACGGCGTCCGGGCGAAAACCCGATCCGCGGCGTGATCGCCGGGGACATTCCGCTCGCAATCCAGACTCACCGTGAATCCGACATTCTTCAGGCGATCGCGCTCACCAGTGATTTCAAGATCCGAGTCGTCATCGTCGGCGGGGCCGAAGCGTGGCGAGTGGCAGATGCCTTGGCAGCGGCGAAGATCGGTGTGGTGCTCGATCCGCAAGCGAACCTGCCCTTTACCTTCGACCAGCTTGGCGCGAGGCAGGATTCCGCCGCAATCCTGGCGCGCGCCGGGGTGCCCGTAGCGATCGGACTTGTCGGAGGATCGATTCACATGAACTACAACGCCGGGCTGGCATTGCGCGAGGGCGCAGGAATCGCCGTTGCCAATGGTTTGCCGTGGTTTGATGGTCTGCGCGCCGTGACAGTCAATCCGCTCGCAATTTGGGGCAGGGGCGGCGGCACGCTGGCACCCGGAAGCGATGCCGACCTAGTGGTGTGGGATGGTGATCCGCTCGAGCCCTCGACCAATGCTCTGGCGGTGGTCATCGAAGGCAAGCAGGTTTCCACCCGGTCACGGCAGGACCTGCTCGCCGAGCGTTACAAAGACACGCGTCCGTGACGATCTTGCTGCTCGGTTGCGGACGGATGGGCAGCGCCTTGGCGCGCGGTTGGGCCGGCAGGCACCGCGTGCAGGTGTTCGATCCGATGGCAGGCGAATTGCCCGATGGAACCGAGCGGGCCACAACTCTCAACGACATCGAAGCGGCGAACGAACTGACCATCGTGCTTGCCGTAAAGCCGCAGGTCTTTGGCTCACTGGCGCAAGATTTGCGGGCCTTGGCGGCATGCGATGCGCTGTTTGTCTCAATCATGGCGGGGATCACGCTCAAAAGGCTGAGCAACGCGCTCGGCAGCGCACGCGTGATCCGGGCGATGCCGAATACGCCCGCAGCGATTGGCCGGGGGATTACCGCCGCGGTTGCTGCACGTGATTGCAGGACAGAAGATATAGCCACTGCCGATGCCTTGCTTCTGCCGACAGGGCCGGTCGTGTGGCTCGACAATGAAAACCAGATCGATGCCGTTACAGCTTTGTCGGGCAGCGGTCCGGCCTATTATTTTCGATTTACCGAGGCGTTGGCGGCGGCTGGCGCGGCAGCGGGCCTGCCCTCGGCACTGGCCATGCAATTGGCGCGCACGACATTCACTGGCGCAGCCGCGCTGGCCGAGGCTGACCTGGCGCCACTTGCCGAATTGCGGCGCCAAGTGACCAGTCCTGGCGGCACGACGGCTGCGGGACTGCGGGCGATGGAAGCAGATGACGCGATCGACCGGCTTGCCGGCGCCATCATATACGGCGCGGCCGAACGCTCGCGCCAATTGGCCGGGTAAGCACAACGCCGGTATTATTGAAGGAATGACGATGGCTCACCGGGCTCGCAAGGCATTGGCACTGGCATCGCTGCTTGCGACTACAGCGACCGCCTCGGCGCAGGATGCCCTGCCGCTCAAGCCCGACCGCAAGCTCGACTACGAGGTGTCGAGCGGAACCTATATGTCGCTTGCCGTTTCGCCCGACGGCAAGACGATCCTGTTCGACATGCTGGGCGAGCTTTACGCCTTGCCTTCGAAGGGCGGCCGCGCCGTGCCGATTGCCACTGGCATGGCGTTCGAGGTCCAACCGACCTTTTCGCCCGATGGCAAATGGATTGCCTATGTCAGCGACCGTACTGGCGGCGACAATGTTTGGATTGCGCGCGCCGACGGCAGCGGCGCGCGGCGGATCACCGAGGACGACGATGGGGCCGTGCGGACCTCGCCCGAATGGAGCGCGGATGGCAAGTCGGTCTACGTCAGCCGCCACCGCATCCGGCTCGACAGGTACGAATTATGGCGTCACCCGATCGATGGCGGCAAGGGCAAGCTGGTAGTACCGATCCGGCAAAAGCCTGACGCACCGCGCACCGCATGGCAAAGCACCCTTGGCGTCTCGCCCTCGCATGATGGCAAATGGCTGTATTTTGCGCGGCGCACGGGCGACCTTTCGTTTGAAGACCCGGTGCCTTGGACGGTTGTGCGGCGCAATGTCGCGACTGGCGCCGAAGAGACGGTGATCGACAATACCGGCGGACGCGAAGCAGCGGGCGAGGCTTACTTTCGCCCGGTCATCTCGCCCGATGGAAAGCAACTGGCCTATGCGACGCGGCGAATGGCGCAAACGACCCTGCGCGTTCGCAATCTGACAACGGGAGTCGACCGCGATCTTGGTCCCGCGCCGCTAGATCTGATGAACGGTGCGGCGTGGATTGACCTGATCCCTCGCTACAGCTTCACGCCTGACAGCAAGGCGATACTGATCGCCTACAATGGCAAGATCGAGCGGCGACCGATCGACGGATCGCCTCTGACGCGGATTCCGTTCAAAGCACGGCTCCAGCTTGCCGTGGCGCCCAGCACCCGCATCCGCTTCCGCGAGGATACCGGTTCGGTGCGTGCCAAGATGTTGCAGGGAACCAGCCCGTCACCTGACGGTGAACGCGTCGCCTATGCCGCGTTTGGTAGCATCTATGTGCAACCGGTTGATGGCAGCGCCGCGCTGCGCTTGCCGGTTAATGGCGATCCCGCATCAATGCCTAGCTGGAGCCCGGACGGCCGCCGCATCACCTACGTGACCTGGAGCGAAGCCACTGGCGGCGCGGTTTGGACGGTCCCTAGCGATGGCACTTCGACGCCGGTGCGCGTGAACGACTTGTCTGCCTACTATACCCACCCGGTGTTCACGCCGGACGGGAAGACCATCCTGACCCTGCGTTCCTCTGCGGCGGCGCGCCAACAGAGTAGTTACCTGATCGGTTCGATCCGCGCTGCACAGCTGGTCGAAATTCCGACGCAGGGCGGCAATGCGCGGGTGATTGCATCGGGACAGTTCGGCCAGCGGCCGCATTTCGTCGCCGGCCAGCCCGGCACTACCTATCTGATGAACGACAATGGACTGATCGCGGTGGATCTGGCCAGCGGGGCCCTGCGCGCTGTCGCTAATGTGAAGTCCGATGGCTATTATTTCACCGAGGCACCGCGCACCTCGGACGCGATCCGGATCAGTCCCGACGGCAAGTGGATCGCGGCGCAGGCGGTTCAGCAACTGTATGTATTGCCGGTGCCAGCGGATACCAGGGCGGTAATCAATCTTTCCGCGCCAGACGGTCCGGCGCGGCGGGTTACCGACATTGGCGCTGACTTTTTCGAATGGCGGGCGGACAAAAGCCTCATCTGGACGACGGGGAACTGGCTCCAGACCTTGCCCGACACCTCGGCACCGGTGCCCAAAACGCATGTCGAATTGATCGCCGAGCTACCGCGCGCCCGACCTGCTGGAAGCATCTTGCTCCGGGGGGCGCGGGCGCTGACGATGGCAAACGGCGACAAGGTGATCGACGACGCGGATATCCTGATTACTGCCGACCGCATTGCCGCGATTGGCCCGCGTGGTTCGATCCCCGTCCCGCAGGGAACGCCAGTGCGGGAACTCGGCGGCAAGACCGTCACCCCGGGGTTCATTGACGATCACGATCACATTGGCACGATCCGGCGCAACGTTATATCCTCTGAGGATTGGAGCTTGCGCGCGCGGCTGGCGTTCGGGGTTACGACTTCCTTCGACCCCTCAACCTTGGGGATTGACCAGATCGCCTATCAGGACCTGCTCGACGCAGGTCTGATGATCGGACCGCGTCTGCGATCGACCGGCCCGGCGCTGTTTTCACGCGAGCACTTCCAGTCGCTCGATGAAGTGCGCGCCGTGCTGCGCCGTTATCGAGAAGCGTGGGGTCTGCGCAATATCAAGCAATACCGCGCCGAAAGCCGCACTGTGCGCCAATGGATCGCGATGGCGTCCAGCGAACTCGGTCTGCTGCCAACCACCGAGGGTAGCCACAACCCGAAGCTGATCCTTACCCAGTTGCTCGATGGCTATGCTGGTAACGAACATGCCCTCCCGATTGCGCCGTTTCAGGAAGACGTAATCAAGCTGATTGCCCAAATGCGCACCAGCTATGTTGCGACCCTGCTGGTAAATACCAGCGGACCGGCGGCCAAGCATTACTATGTCGCCAAACACGATCCGGCACTCGACCCCAAGGTCCGCCGTTTCTGGTCACCATATGTCATCGCTTCCAAACTGGGGCAGCGCGAATGGGCCTCGATGGCCGCGTCACGTTCGCCTGTGCTGGCCGCCGACGTAGCCAAGCTTGCGGAAGCAGGGGCATTGGTCGGCATGGGGTCCCATGGCGACGACCCGGGCGTCGGTTTCCATTACGAAATGGAGGCCCACGTCGACGGCGGGATGCCGATTGCCGCAGTGTTGCACGCCGCAACTGCGGGGGCGGCAGAAACCATCGGCCGGCTCGACGATATGGGCACGCTAGAAGTGGGAAAGTACGCCGACCTGATCGTCTTCGACCACGACCCGCTGGCCGACATTCGCAATACGCTGTCCGTCAAACAGGTGATGCGGGGCGGCCAGTTGTTCGACGCCGATACCCTCGACGAGCTGTGGCCAACGGAGCGAAAATTGCCACCGGCCTGGTACGCCGAGCGCCATGTGGACCAATGGCCACCCGTCGACGAGCAGTCGCACGTTGAACTGCCTCGATAGCCTAATTGGTCTTTGAGGAGGTGGCAGTCTGATGCGAACTCGTCTCCACTAGACACAGCTACCGCCACTACAACCAAACCTCAGGCCATGAGCGACTGCCATTCGGCCAAGGCGACCGAGCGTCGTGTCTTGTAAGTCTGGCGATCGACGAGGTGGCGTTCAGAGTTGAAGTGGTTGTGCAGGCTGGCGTGAACTGATGCGAATTTCTGCAACGACTTCATGCGCCGAAATCGTTGCATCGCCCGTTCTCGTCGCCGCAATGGCAGGTGGCTGTTCTCGGCCCGGTTGTTCTTCTAACGCCCCATCTCACGACGGTCGAGATTGCCCAGTTCCCGCATGGCAGCGGGATAGGATCGCAGGCCGTCCGTGACCACGGCTTCAGGCCGGCCATGGTGCTTGAGCGCCTTCTTCATAAACCGCAATGCCGCTGATCTATCCCGTTTTGTGGTGACGTATGACTCCAGAACCTCACCTTCGTGATCAACCGCACGCCAGAGATAGTGCATCTCGCCGTTGATCTTGACGTACATTTCATCGAGGTGCCATCGCCACTGCCGGAAGCCCCGCATCCGGTTGATCCGCTGGCGGCGAATGTCTGCGGCAAACAGCGGCCCAAAT
>NZ_JBBHJY010000009.1:0-227448 GCF_037572715.1 Novosphingobium aquae
CCCTAGATACCCCTGCTATGATCGTCGGCCCGGACCTGATCCGGGCCTAGGCTTTTCTATCAGCGGTTGAGAAAGAAGCCTGACCCCGGATCAGGTCCGGGGTGACGCGGAATTTGTTGAAGAGACTAGTTCCTCGCTCAATGCCCAAAGCCGTGCACCATTCGCCGGGTCGTGAGCCGTCGGATTGGGCACGCGCGGTGCGCAGCGGTGATAGTAACCGCCGTTGTCGATCGACTCCGCCGGCTGCGAATTGAGCCACAGGAGGGTCTCGGCGCCCTGCTCCGGCGCGATCTTTTCCATCGCATCGGTATGCACGCGCGTCGTCTCTGGAACGTGGGCGAAGAAGTTCGAAGCGACGGTGCCCGGATGGAATGAAAAGGCCAGCAGCCCCTCCCCGCCATAGCGCCGCGCCAGTTCCGCGGCGAAGATCACGTTCGCCAGCTTGCCCGAGCAATAGGACGCGCCGGGCGACTGCTTCAGTGAGTCCTGCAGGTCGTCCCAGTTTAGCCCGGGGATCATCTCGCTGCCGTCGCTGCTGGTGTTGATCACGCGCGGCTGCGGCGCAGCCAGCAGCAAAGGCAGCAGGCGTGTGGTCAGCACAAAGGGGCCGAGGTGGTTGCCCGCGAAGCACTCTTCCAATCCCTCGGCAGTCACCTTTGGCTCAGGGATCATTCCGCCGGCATTGTTGGCCAGCGAATCGATGCGGTCTGTCAGCATCGCAATCTCGTCCGCCAGCCGCGCAGCATCGGCCATCAACGACAGGTCGCCGCGCAGCATGGTGACATCACCGCCGGGAGCTGCCTCACGCAGTTCGGCCTCCGCCGCCGCGCATCGCTCGGCATTGCGCCCCACGCCAATCACGCGCCAGCCTTCACGGGCCAGGGCCTTTGCGGCGGCAAGGCCTACCCCGGCGCTGGCTCCGGTGATGACGGCGGTTTGAACCACGCTCTCAGCTCACCACCCGCCCGCCGTTCACACCGATGGTCTGGCCGTTCACATAGCCCGAATCCTCGTGGCACAGCCAGGCGCAGGCATTGGCAATGTCATTGGGTTCACCCATGCGGCGCACCGGAATCGCCTGAAGCAACATCTCGGTCGGGATCTGGAACTTGTCGCGGTTGGCCTCGGACATGATCGTGCCCATCACCGATCCCGGCGGGATATTGTTCACCGTGATGCCAAGCGGCCCAAGCTCCTGCGCCATCGAGCGGGTCAGCGTGATGACTGCGCCTTTCGAGCTGGAATAGGTACACATGCCGACCGCCCCGGTCTGCCCGCTTGACGAGGAAATATTGACGATGCGGCCCCAGCCCTTCGCCTTCATGTCGCCGAGCACTTCCTGCGCGACGATGATCTGGCCGAGCACATTGATCTTGTAGACCACTTCCCAGCGCGCCTCGGTGATCTCCTCGAAGGGCACGAAATCGGTGACGCCGGCATTGTTGACGAGGATGGTGATCGGCCCGAACTTTTCGCGCAGCTTGGCGACCGCCGCCTTGACCTGCACGCGGTCGGAAATGTCGGCACCCAGCGCAATCGCCTCGCCGCCCGCAGCCTCGATCGCTGCGACCGTATCGGCGCAGAGGTCCGCCGTCAGGTCGAGCACGCCGATGGCCACGCCGTCCCGTGCCAGCCGCTTGGCGCAGGCCGCGCCGATGCCTGCCTGTCCGCCCGTTACCAGTGCTACCTTGTTTGCCATTGCGTGATCCTCCCAATCAGAAAGGGCGACGCTATGCCGGGGCCCGGCCGAAAGAAAGGACATCGCGCGGCATATCGTGGAGGCGGATCAGGCCTTGATTAGCTCGTAATCGCCCGAGGCATCGACCAGCGCCGACCAGCCCGGATAGACGACGATGGTGGTGAAGGTCTCCTCGATGATCGCGGGCGCCGGGACGGTGTGACCGGGGGCGAGATCGCTGCCGAGATAGACCGGCACATCGCCGAAGCCTTGCCCCAAGTTGGCGCGCCGGGTCCTGGCGGCGACCGGGGCGCTTGCTGCGCTGGCCGAGCCGCCCCTTGCCGAAGGGCTTGGCGTTGCGACATGGCTGGCGAGGCGGACGCCGGTGACTTCCGGCACTTCGTGGTCACGGATGTGGTTGTATTCCGCCATGTGCCGCGCGTTGAAGGCGGCGATGGCGCGCTCGCCCAGCGCCTCGTCGACGAAGCTCAGGTCTCCCAGCGCGCCTTCGGGGGCGATGTCGAAAGTGAGCGAGAAGTTCTGCCCCGGGTAGCGCATGTTGATGCGGTAGTTTGCCTTGACCTGTTCGCGGGTAAACCCGGCCCCGGTGAAATAGCGCTCCGCGCGGGCATCAAGCTCGCTCCACAGGCTGCGCAGTTTGGCAAGATCGAGCACATTGGCCGGGGCGATCAGCGAGCGTTCCTCGTCGATCGCCGGATCGGCGACCAGCGTGCCGAGCGCGGAGAAAGTCGGCGATGCCTTGGGCACCAGCACACGGGTGATGCCAAGGTCCTCGGCCTGGATCGCGGCGAAGGCCGGGCCGTTGCCGCCATAGGCCAGCATGACGAGGTCCTTGGGATCAATGCCCTTGCCCGCCGTCGTGCGGCGCACGCCCTGGCTCATGCTGGCATTGACCACGCGCCAGCAGTCAAAGGCGGCTTGCTCAGGATCACCGTGGCCCATCTGATCGGCGATGGCCAGGAACGCCTCGGCAACACCTGCCTTGGTCAGCGTGAAGCTGCCGCCGGCGAACCCCTCGTCGGTCGAGAGAATGCCGAGCATGACCAGCGCGTCGGTCACCGTCGGTTCGCTGCCGCCGCGTCCATAGGCCATCGGCCCCGGCTCCGACCCGGCCGAGCGCGGACCGACCTGCAGCGCGCCGGCGTGAACGTGGCAGATCGAACCGCCGCCTGCCCCCAGCGTCTCCACCTTCACCATCGGCACGCCGATCAGGTAGCGGTGGTGCATGTTCCAGCCCGCCTCGGCCGGTGCCTCGCCATCGATGACGAGGCTCATGTCATAGGAGGTGCCGCCCATATCTACGCAAAGCAGGTTCGGGCAGCCCTTGGCGCGGCCGGCGTGGGCCGAACCGATCACCCCGCCCGCCGGGCCGGAGGCGAGCACGCGGATCGGCGAGCCTTCGATATAGTCGACGCTCATCACCCCGCCTGATGCCTGCATGACCATCAGCTGGCCGGGATAGCCGCCGTCCTTCAAGCGCGTGACCAGCCGGTCGAGGTAATGCCGCACGCGCGGCGCGACGAAGGCGTTGACCACGGTGGTGCTGGTGCGGTCATATTCCGGCGCGCGCGGCAGGACTTCGTGGCTGAGCGAGACAGAGACGCCGGACAGTTCCTCGGCGGCGATCTCGGCAATGCGCTTTTCGTGGGCGTTGTTTACATGGGCAAAGAGCAGCGACACGGCGAGCGATTCCACGCCCTGCTTCTTCAGCTGGCGGCAGGCATGGCGGACGCTGTCTTCGTCGAGCGGCTTGTGCACCGTGCCATCGTGCAGCACGCGCTCGCTCACCGTGAGGCGGCGGCGGCGCGGGGTGATCTGCTTTGGCGGGGCAAGGCGGACATCCCAGATGTCTTCCTTGTACCCGCGCCGGTATTCGATCTCGTCGCGGAAACCTTCGGTGGTGATCAGCCCAGTCAGCGCGCCGTTCATTTCGATAAGCGTGTTATCGGCAACGGTGGTGCCGTGGACGATGGCATTGCACTTTGCGAGGAAGTCGCCGAGCGACAGCCCTTCCTTGCCCGCAAGCGTTTCCAGCCCCTGCATCACGCCCAACGAGCGGTCCTCAGGCGTCGAGAGGTTCTTGTGGAGGACGACCGCGCCCTCCTTCAACATGGCGAAATCGGTGAATGTGCCGCCGATGTCGATGCCGATGCGATAGGTCATGCGGCGCACTCCAATCCAACCGATCCTTCAATGTCATCCTGAACTTGTTTCAGGATCCATTTCTCCCCACGATCGGAGCGCGATTTGGCACACTTGCTGGCTGCGTGTGCGCCTGGCCGGATGGCACTGTGCTTGAGGCCCGATGGATCCTGAAACAAGTTCAGGATGACGGGTTTGGTCCTGGGGAAGGATACTGCATTCCTCATGCCGCCATCTCCGCCCGCAGGGCCGCAGTCGCCCCATGGTCCACTTCGATCGTGTAATCCCCAAGGCTGCCGGTCAGCACCACGCCGTACCTGGCCCGCGCGGCTTCGATGCTGACATATTCGTCGAGCACGTCTTCCTTCACCGCCTCCGGATCGCGCAACAACGCCGGGCCAAAGCCTGCGCCGCCGCCGTGCTGGTAGGCGATCACCGCGTCCGCCGGCAGCTGCGCCTGAGCCGTCCGCTCGATCTTGTATTGACCCGGCGAACCCCATTCGAAATGGTTGGTATAGGGGATCGCATCATCACCGCCGCACATGCCGCGCAGCGGGTGGTCGGCGCTGACCATCCACGCCATGGCCATGGTCGGGCCGAGCACCTGCTTGACGTTGAGACTTCCCGGCGAACCGCGCCACTGGCCTGCGCCGCCGCCATCGGTGGTCATTTCGCGGCTGATATTGAGGATCGGGAAGCGCGCCTCGGCGTCCTCCGCTTCGGATAGCAACAAGTTGCCAAGGCTGACCGGGCACGAGCCCCAGCCATCGATCCCCTGCACCGCCGACGAGTCCATCGAACGGCAATCGACGCCCTGATCCATCCACATGCCCTGTTCGTTGAAGCCGATCACCGCGTTGGGCATGCCGATCTTGTAAAGCTGCGGCTGGGCGCGCTCGGGCACGACGGCCGACAGGGCGAGGCACACCGCCTCGGTTATCTCGCAGGCCGGGTGGAAGGAGCCGAGCGCGGCGGGTTTGTTCGGCGGCGGCTGGGCAATGCAGCCTTCGGGGATGACGATATCGACCGCGTCGAAGCAGCCCTCGTTCTTGACGATCGTCGGATCGACCATCGCCACCACCTGCGTCATCACATAGCTGCGCGAATTGGCAAAGGTGTTCCACACGCCGACCAGATCCTGCCGGTCATCGGTGCCAGTAAGGTCGACCGTCAGGCTGTCCCCCGCGACGGTGCAGGTTACGTGGACCTTCACGTCCTTGGTGCCCATCGTATCGGCATCGATCAGCACGGTGGCTTCATAGGCACCGTCAGGCCAGCCGGCGAATTCGGCGCGCATACGGCGCTGGGTGTGCGCGATCGAATGGTTGATCGCCGCCTTGATTGTCTCACCGCCATGCCGCGCGATCAGCGCTTCGAGCCGCTTTACTCCCTGCTGCACGCCGCCGATCATCGCCGCGAGATCGCCGGCGATGGTGGCGAAGCGGTTGTTGCGCACGACCATGTCGAACACGTCCTTGCGGCGCTGGCCCCGGTGGACCAGCTTGACGCAAGGGAACTGCACGCCTTCGGTGAACACGTCAGTTGCCTCGAGCGTGAAGCCGCCCGGGTCCTTGCCGCCGGTATCGCCCTGGTGGGCCTGGAGCGAGATGAACAGGATAAGCTCACCCTCGGGCGAATAGACCGGCGCATAGACGCAGTAATCGGGCAAGTGGCCGCCGCCGTGATCGGGATCGTTCGACAGCAGCACATCGCCCGGGCCGATGTCGTAGTCCTCCATGTTCATCAGCGCCCAGCGCACCATCATCTGGTTGACGAAGGTCAGCTGCGGAGTGCCAATCGCGCCCATCGCCAGCCGTCCGTGGGCATCGACGATCGCCGCGTTGCGCTCGTTCGACGAATTGATGATCGGCGATGACGCCGCCCGGCCCAGATGGGTCGCGCTTTCAAAGCACACGGTTTCAAAGGCCCCGCGAATGATGTCGGCGGTGACCGGATCGATCTCGGCAGTCGTCGGCAGGGGCGCGCGCCGGGCGGCGAGTTTGCGATTCAGTTCGAAGGACATTGTACGCCTTCCCTCTCCAGTATTTCCGAAGGGGTTAGGCGGGCAGGCAGGTTGGGCGCTCTACAAAGAGCGCGGGTTCATATGCAGCAGGCGAAAGGGATCAGCTCAAAACCTGCTTGAGCCCGTCGACGACATATTGCGCGGCCAGCGCCGCCAGCAACACGCCGAGCAGACGGGTGATCACCGCCTCCACGTGCTTGCCCAGCAGCTTCATCAGCGGCGCGGCAGCGATCAGTGCGAAGAGCGTCAGCAGGACCACGGCGAGCATGGCCCCAAGGATCACCAGCGTCTGCTCCGTCCCTTCGGCGCGGGCGGTGAGCAGCATGATCGTGGCGATCGATCCGGGACCGGCGATCATCGGCATGGCCATCGGGAAGACCGAGACGTCCTCCACCTCGGGCGTGCCACGCAGATCCTCGGCGCGTTTTTCGCGCCGTTCGGTGCGCTTTTCGAAGACCATGTCCATCGCGATGAAGAACAGCATGATGCCGCCAGCAATGCGGAACGAGTTGAGCTCGATATGCAGCGCGCCGAGCAATTGTTCGCCGAACAGCGCAAAGACGAGCAGGATGATCGCCGCGATCAGGCAGGCCCGCATGGCCATCGAGATCGCCTGCTTGCGGCTCGCGCCCGAGGACAGGCCGGCATAGATCGGCGCGCAGCCCGGCGGGTCGATGACCACGAACAGCGTGACGAAGGCCGAGAGGAAGAGGTCGATCAGCACTACTTCGCCGGAGCCTCGACCGATTCAATCACCACCGGGCTTTCAGCGCCGTCCTTCTTCCACGAGACGGAAAGGTTGCGTGCGCCATCGGGCTCAACCGTCACGTCCCACCACAGCGTGCCATCGAGCGACTTGCCCGAACGCTTCGCCGGATCGAGCGGCTTGAGGTCCTTGGCCTTGACGTCCTCGAACCGGGGTGGCGGACCTGACGGACGCTTGCCCCGGTCCGGGCAGTCGGCGATCTGGCCGGAGAGCATTTCAGGTGCCAGCAAGGGCTCCTTCAGCTCGTCGCCATGATCGAGCACCCACTTGTATTTGCCGTTTTTCTGCCGCTGCCAGATTGTGGTGAAATAGCCGGTGGTATCCTTGGCACCCTGCCACGCGCCGTGGCTGACCATCAGCGATCCGTCGCAGCTCGACCAGACGATGTGCGGTTGCCATTTCACCGATTCCGGCGGATTGGCACGGCCTTTCAGCCACTGCTGGGCGTAGACCATCTGCGGCACGAACATCACCGCGTCGGCGGTCGCGTTGGCGGCAAATGCTGTCCATTGGCCCTTTTCCTGTGCCAGCTGGGCAAAACCAACTTCAGCGGCAATTACAGCCGAAGGGTTGGCGTAAGAATTGCGCATGGCGCGCGCATCGCGCTTGTCCTGCGCGCCGGCACTTGCGGCGAGCGCCAGCAGGACAAGACCAAGCAGGGCCTTCTTCACAGCGTCGACTCGTCGAATGCGACGCCGGCATTGCGGTGCGCGGCAACCAGCGTGTTGCGCAGCAGAACGGCGATGGTCATGGGGCCTACTCCTCCGGGAACCGGCGTAATGGCGCCAGCCACCTGAACTGCCGATGCATAGTCCACATCGCCGACCAGCTTGCCCTTGGGCGAGGTTTCGCTCGGCGGCAGGCGGTTGATGCCGACATCGATCACGGTCGCACCGGGCTTGATCCAGTCACCCTTGACCATTTCGGCGCGGCCAACGGCGGCGACAATGATATCTGCGCGGCGCACCACATCGGGCAGGTCCTTGGTGCGGCTGTGGGCAATCGTCACCGTGCAGCTTTCCGCCAGCAACAGCGCCGCCATCGGCTTGCCGACGATGTTCGACCGCCCGATCACCACGGCATCGAGACCGCAGAGCGAGCCGAGCTTGTCCTTGAGCAGCATCAGGCAGCCCAGCGGCGTGCACGGCACGAAGCCCGGCAAGCCGACCGAGAGCCGGCCCGAATTGATGATGTGGAAGCCATCGACATCCTTGTCGGGGCTTATCGCCGAGATCACTTCCTGTTCGTTGATGTGCGCGGGCAGAGGTAGCTGGACAAGGATGCCGTCAACTGCCGGATCGGCATTTAGGCGCTCGACCAGATCGAGCAGCGCGCCTTCATCGGTGTTTTCGTCCAGCTTGTGCTCGAACGAGTTCATCCCGCATTCCACGGTCTGCTTGCCCTTGCTGCGGACATAGACCTGGCTCGCCGGGTCCTCGCCCACCAGCACCACGGCAAGGCCGGCCTTGCGCCCAGCATGAACCTCGAACTGGGCGGCGGCCACGGCGATGCGGGCGCGCAGGTCTTCGGCGAAGGCCTTGCCATCAATCACGGAAGCGCCCTGTGTCACAGGTAATTGCCCGCGTAGCGGATGAGCGCGTTGCGGATCAGTTCAAGCACCAAGAGCAGGACCAGCGGCGAGAAATCCATGCCCCCGGTGTTTGGCAGCAGCTTGCGGATCGGATTGAGGATCGGATCAAGCAGTCGGTTGATGCCTTGGTACAAGTTGAGCAGAAACGTGTTCGATCCGCTGATCACGTTGAACGAGAACAGCAGGCTGAGCACTACCATGACGATGATCAGCACTTGGAGAATCTGGCTGAGCATGTTGAACGCATCGAAGAAAATTCCGAAGATCACCGGCACCGGCAGCCCCCTCCATTTGGTGTAAATCTGCGCGCGTGATAGCGGCAGGCCGCGCCCGTGTCACCCGCGCACTACACTGGTCCGTTGAATTAGGACGCGCCCTCGGCTGGACGGAGTTCCGACATCTCGACATGCCAGAGCCGGTCTTCCGGCGTCGATCCCGGAACCTCGTTGCTGCGGCGCAGGCCGATCCTGCCGGTTTCGACCACGCGTCCGCCATCACGGATTACGATCGGGGCGATATAGACCAGCGATCCAGCAGCGCCTTCGATGCGCGATTCGTCGAAATGAAGCGACAGCGCGCGGTACTTGCCGAAATGCGCGCGCAAGGTGCCGGGGCTGGTTTCGGGAAAGTTGCCCCATGCGGCATCGGCGGCTTCCCAGTCATGCGCGCCAAGGGCGGCGCCGTAATAGGCAAGCACGCGCGCCGGATCTTCGACCTGCGACAGCGCGGCACGATCGAGAACAACCTTTTGCCGGCCCGGTTCGCTGGGGGCGGGAGCCGGCGAGCGATCACAGCCGGACAGCGGGACCAGCGCGGCGAGCGCGGCAGACAGAGACAAAACTTTCCGGGCATCCATGGCAGCGATACGCGCGAAGCCCGCGCGTGTTCCCGGCTTGCCAAAATCAGGCGCGGATCAGCGTGCCCGCGCCCTTTTCGGTGAACATTTCAAGCAGCATCGCATGGCTCACCCGGCCATCGAGAACGACGGCAGCCTCGCACCCGGCCTCGACCGCGTGGACGCAGGTTTCGAGCTTGGGGATCATGCCGCCGGTGATCGTGCCGTCCGCCTGAAGCCCGGCAATGTCCGCCGGGGTCAGGTCGGTGAGCAGGTTGCCTGCCTTGTCGAGCACGCCGTGGACGTCGGTCAGCAGGAACAGCCGCGCCGCGCCGAGCGCACCGGCAATTGCGCCGGCCATGGTATCGGCATTGACGTTATAGGTCTCGCCATCGTCGCCCACCGCGATCGGGGCGATCACCGGGATCATGCCGGCGGCGCAGATGGCATCAATGATCGTGGTATCGATCTTGGTCGGTTCCCCTACAAAGCCGAGGTCGACGACGCGCTCGATCTGGCTGTCGGGATCGCGCGCGGTGCGCTGCGCCTTGGCCGCGGTGACGAGGCCGCCGTCCTTGCCCGAAATGCCCACGGCCTTGCCGCCAGCCCCGGCAAGCCAGCCGACGATCTGCTTGTTGATCGCGCCCGACAGCACCATCTCGGCAATGTCGGCGGTTTCCTTGTCGGTCACGCGCAGGCCGTTGATGCGCTGGCTCTCGACGCCGAGCTTCTTGAGCATGGCATCGATCTGCGGACCACCGCCGTGGACCACCACCGGATTGATACCCACCGCGCGCAGCAGGACCACGTCCTGCGCAAAGTCATGCGCCAGTTCGGGGTCGCCCATCGCGTGGCCGCCATACTTCACCACGAAGGTCCGGCCTTCGTAACGGCGCAGGTAAGGCAGCGCCTCGACGAGGGTTTCAGCCTTGGTCAGCATTGCGGGATCGTGCGGATTTGCCATGGCGCGCGCATTAACTCCTTTTTACGCTGCGTCCACCCGCTTTGCCAGCTTCACCGCGGCCCAGATGATAAGCGGCACCAGCACGGCGGAGAGCACGACCTTGGCGATCATCTGCCCCACCATCAGATTGAGGATCGGCCGTTCGCCATAGAACGAGACCGAGATGAAGATCAGCGTATCGACGATCTGCGACAGCGCGGCGGCAATGAACCCGCGCAAACCAGCGCCCCCGGCCGACCCGCGCAACCGGTCGAATATCCAGATATTGAGCGTGACCGAAATGCCGTAAGCGAGGATTCCCGCCGCCATCATCCGCCACGACTGGCCAAGGATGATCGGGAAGGCCTCTTTCGCCGGCGGATACATATCCGGGTCGGTCGGCAGCGTGAGCACGAACAGGCTAAGCAGGATCGCGCCGACCAACGGGGCAAAGCCGAAGCGCACAAAGCGGTCGGCCATCGCCTTGCCATGCATCTGCGCCACCGCGCTGGAAATACCGACAAGGGTGAGGAACGGGAAAATACCCGCCTCCACCGCCAG
This sequence comes from Novosphingobium aquae, assembly GCF_037572715.1. Taxonomy (NCBI): domain Bacteria; kingdom Pseudomonadati; phylum Pseudomonadota; class Alphaproteobacteria; order Sphingomonadales; family Sphingomonadaceae; genus Novosphingobium; species Novosphingobium aquae. The sequence goes on from NZ_JBBHJY010000009.1 coordinate 10,561, forward strand.
CGGGCCGATGGACACCTGCTTGGCGCCCAGCACCCCGGCGATGGTCACCATGCCCCCATAGAAGAGGGCGAGGAAGAGGAGCGACAGCGGAAGGGCGCGCGGGTTCGTTTCGGTCATGGCAACAAGGTCTAGCGAGGATGCGGCGACTGGGGAAGGGTTTGCCACTGGGGCTATCCACCGGGGATTGCGCGCGTTAGTCTCATGCGAAACCGAAAGTGGCGGGGAGCCGAATTCGCATGAATATCGTCAAGAGTCTGGCCGGCATGGCCCTGATCCTGCTGATTGCCTACCTGCTCTCGTCCAACCGCAAGGCGATCAAGCTCCGCGTGGTCGGTGCCGCCTTTGCGCTCCAGGCCGGTTTCGCCGCACTGGTGCTGGCCACGCCATGGGGCCGCGCGGTAATCGGTGCGATGTCGAACGGGGTGAGCAACCTGCTCGGCTATGCGCAAGCCGGGATCGACTTCCTGTTCGGCAACCTCGCCAAGCCCGAACTCGGCGGATACAGCTTCGCGATCTCGGCGCTGCCGGTCATCATCTTCTTCGCCGCGATCGTCTCGATCCTTTATTACATCGGCCTGATGCAGCTGATCGTGAAGTGGCTGGGCGGCGCGATCCAGTGGATTACCGGCATTTCCAAGGTGGAATCGCTCGCCTCTGCCGCCAACATCTTCGTCGGCCAGAGCGAGGCCCCGCTGGTGGTACGCCCCTACCTCGCCGACCTCAGGCCCGCACAGATCTTCACGATCATGTCGGTCGGCATGGCCGGCGTCGCGGGCACGATCCTGCTCGCCTATGCCGCGATGTTCGGTGACCAGAAGAACTTCTACCTACCCTACCTGCTCGCCGCGAGCTTCATGTCAGCGCCAGGCGGCATCCTCATGGCCAAGATCATCATGCCCGACGAAGAGGGCGAACTGGGCAAGGATCCCGAACTGGAAGGCGAAGTGACCTTCGGTGAGGAAAAGCCCGCCAATATCATCATGGCCGCTGCCGAAGGTGCGCAGACCGGCGTGAAGCTGGCCGTCGCGGTCGGCGCGATGGTGCTCGCTTTCGTGGCGCTAGTGGCGCTGGCCAATGGTATCCTTGGCGGTATCGGGGGCTGGATTGGCCGGCCCGACCTCTCGTTCCAGCTGATCCTCGGCACGATCTTCGCCCCGGTGTTCTGGCTGCTCGGCGCGCCTGACTGGGCGGAATCGCTGCGCGCTGGCGGATTTTTCGGCACCAAAGTGGTGCTCAACGAATTCGTCAGCTTCATCGAACTGGGCAAGACCGCCGACCTGACCGACCAGACCAAGGCGATCGTCACTTTTGCCCTCTGTGGCTTCGCCAATTTCAGCTCGATCGCGATCCAGATGGCGGTGACCGGCGGCCTCGCGCCCAACCAGCGCCCGGTGATTGCGCGGCTGGGCATGAAGGCCTTGGCGGCGGGCAGCCTGTCCAATCTGATGAGCGCGGCGCTGGCCGGTCTGTTCCTCAGCCTATTGTGACCTGTTCCTCAGCCTGCTGTAACTCGCAGATTTGCGGGGCTGATCACTCCGATTTGGCGGTAAACCACGGATAAGCGCGGATGGCGCGGCGCGCCGTTTGGGCGCTGTTGCGCTGGGCTATGGCCCTTGCAACCCTGGCCGCTGCCCTCTTCGCTCTTTGCACCGATGGCCCCCGCAACAGCTGCGTCGTCGATGGCGACACCTTCTGGCTGGCCGGCGAGAAGATCCGCATCGCCGATATCAATGCCCCCGAAACCCACGGCGCGCGCTGCGCCGACGAGCGCCAGCGCGGCGACAAAGCCACGATGCGACTGGCGGAGCTGCTCAATTCCGGCCGTTTCGAACTGGTCGGCGGCGCCCGCACACACGATCGCTATGGCCGCCGTCTCGTCACCGTCATGCGCGGGGGCAGATCGCTTGGCCTGACGCTCGTCAATGAAGGGCTTGCCGAAACCTGGAAAGGGCGCCGCTCGGAATGGTGGTACCTATGGGGCCTCCCCCTCCGGTTGATGCTGCGTGCGGAAATCGGAGGGGGAGGCAACGCGGAGGGAGGGCAATCCTTCCGCGCGGGGAAGCTGGGTCAGCTGGGCGGGCGATAGGCGCGGCGCTTGCCGACGCAGGCTGGATCGCTGGGATCCCCGGCCATCAGGACCATCCCGGGTTGGGCTTGGCGAACTGCCTCGACTTGCGCCGGACAGGTGCCGCCAAGCCCCCGCGCCGCGACCATGCCAACCAGCGCCAGCGCCACGAAGGCTCCGGTAACGGCAAGGTCACGGCGACGGGAACGCCCGGATAGGGAAAACAGGGAAAGAGAAGCTGGGGACTGCACAGACCCAAATTCACCGCCGTGGGTTAGCATGGAGTTCAAAGGCGCGGTGAGCGCGAATGGTTTCCCGCGTTAAGCCTGTTTGTTCGGCATGCGCCGCGCAGATGTCACAATCCCAGACCAGGCGTAATGCCGTGATGGAAGGAGCCGCCCCCCCCCCTGAAACGCGCACCTGCAAAACGCCGGCCGTCCGACATCGCGCTGCTCTCGCTGAACTGTGATGGTGACCAGATCGCATCATCGCCCGCAGCGGGGCCAGCCTTACCCGGTCGATACCGCCGGCGCCATCAACACCCGGGAACGCGATCGCTGACCTGGCATAAGGTCAAGGCGAACCTGCCTTCGGATTCGCTCATGGCCCTCCAGCGTCCATGCAGGAGGCCCCCTCAATCATGGACAATCTCAAGCAATAACGCCACAATTCGCAGATGCTGCGCCATTGCACTCATGCAAAGTCAACCTAGCCGTTGACAGGTGCCCCCGCACCCCGCTATCGGCCCGCTCCTACCCAGCGTAGTGCACTTCAGCACTGCGCCCGTGCCCAGATGGCGGAATTGGTAGACGCACCAGCTTCAGGTGCTGGCGCTCGCAAGGGCGTGGAGGTTCGAGTCCTCTTCTGGGCACCATAACTTTTTCCAAAGCATTGAAAACTAACGATTTCCCTTCGGGGTCCGATTATTTTCCACCTTTCTATCCACCTTTGAGCGTGCGCTTTTATGCGGCATCATGGTACGATATGGGGAGATGAAACTCTCCAACATCCTCGCATTCATCCTGATCGTACTGCCACTAATGGCCTGGCATGTCTGGAAGGAGAGGCATAAAACATAGGCGATTAGCTCAGCGGCAGAGCGGCGGACTTGTACTCCGACGATGCCAGGTTCGATTCCTGGATTGCCTACCTCGCGCAGTTACAGCAGCGATGCATAATTAATAAACCATCGCAGTGGCGAGCCGCACCCTTCCGCCTTAGGGCGGTTTTGTGTATCTAAGCCCCACCTAGGTTTCCAACCCTGGGGTCATTGCGCAACGACTCCGCTTCGGAGTGTTGTTGCGATGAAATTGCTCTCAAAAAAAGAGGTGACCCAGAAGGTACTTTATTCGCCAGCCCACATTGCCAGGCTTGAAGCTGATGGACGTTTTCCCAAACGGGTTGTTCTCGGTCCGAGCCGTGTAGGGTGGTTGGAGAGTGAGATAGACGACTGGATTGCTTCGATGGTAGCAAAACGGGACAGCTCCGGGTAACACCGGAGTAGGAGGGCGGTGTAACATTCGTGTTGCATCGCCCTTTGCTTTGTACTACCAACCTTATCCCCCCCGCCAACATTGAGGTACATCCATGTCATCCGTCCTTGAGAAAATCCGTGAGCTTGATGCTCAAAAAGCACAGCTCCTTTCCGAAGCAAAGAAGGAAGCAATGGCGGCAGCACACAAGGCCATTGCTTCCCTCGCTGAGCTTGGCTTCAATTATTCCCTGGTACAAGGTGAGGGGAGCGGCTCAATCTCACGTGCGCCGCGTATGCCTGGCACCCGTCGCAGCGGTGTCCGCGAGGAAGTCCTAGCAGTGATTGAAGCCAACCCGTCCGGTCTTGGCCGCGCTGCTATCCTCAAAGAAATGGGCGCAGAAGATAAGGCCAGCCAGCAATCAATCAGCAATGCACTAGCGGCATTGAAGAAGGTAGGTACTGTTACCGCAGACGGTGGCTTGTACAAAGCCAGGTAGCTACTAAATAACTACTAGTACCAAATGGGCGGGGAGCAATCCTCGCCCTTTTTATTACGCCACAATCCACGGAACGTGACTAGGTGCATGACTATGTATTGTTCCTAGCAAGGGCGGTATGGAAGAAACCTCACAATACCGCCTCACTGTTCACTATTCCGCAAACTGTTCGCATGGCTGACCGCCATGACCCCCCTAGAGATTTCCCTCTCTTCGACTTCACGTCCGTTCGCTCCGTTCTTTCAACTCTAGGGGGGTCATGGCGCTGGCGCGCTCAGACGAACAGTTTGCGGACTATACCCTTCCTGTGCTGGCGCACCGGACAGATTCCACGTTACATGTTACAATTCACGGTACATGTATAAATGCAGCCGATGCAAAGGATTCTTTGCGAAAGAAGACGTTACTAGAACAGGTGTGAATAAGCACAAGCCGGAATATCTGTATTACAACTGTAGAAAATGCAACACTGAGAAAATGCAAAAATACCGTGCCACTAACAATGGACGCTTGAACACAAACAATGCCGCCTACGCCTCATTTGCAAGAAACAAATATCAAGTTCGCGCCCGAGCAATCCTAAATCGTGCTGTAAAGTCCAGATTAGTTATTAAACCCGCGACCTGCTCTCATTCACATTGCACTGAAACGAAAATTGAAGGCCACCACCCAGACTACACGAAACCCCTCAATGTTATTTGGTTGTGCCGTACCCATCACTCACAAATCCATCGAACTGTGTAGTAAAATTACAGGTAGGCTGTTCCTTGACGAGAGGACGGCATCGCTACGGCACCCGTTGCACCGCTCGGCGCTCTACCGTACTGAGCACCGTTCTCTCCTCATGGCGCATTCATACATTCTGGGTCAATCAGGTGTCGGCAAATCGACTTTACTGAAACAACACATCATCACCGCTATCGCTAAAGGACACGGTGTCTTTTACCTTGATCCCCACGGACACGATACCGACGAGCTACTTCACTACATCCCCAAAGCCCGCCGCAATGACGTGATACTTTTCGACCCTTCCCGAGAAGAAGTTGTGGCTTTTAATCCTCTCGAAGACATCACCAACGTACCGCTCGCTGTTTCGATTTTGCTCGACACAATCAAAGATGCCTGGGGGTACGGCGATATGCCAACCCCGACGATGGACATGTACCTCTATTTCTCGCTGTCGGTCCTAGCTGAAACTAAAGAGACATTGGTGCAGCTTCCGAGACTTCTAACGGACAGAGCTTACCGGACAGGCCTAACGGACATCATAAAAGACGACGTAGTACGGGACTTCTGGAATGTCTTTGATGGCATGACGGGGAAGGAGCAACGCGCCGAGATATCGTCAACGCTCAATAAGGCTCTTATGCTGATAGCCGACCCTAGAGTGCGCCGTGCGCTTGGCTATCAGAAATCATCCTTCACCTGTGGCGACGTGGTAACTGGAAAAATCTTCCTCGCTAGGCTTCCTCAAGGACAACTTTCTAAAGGACGGGTGGCGCTGCTTGGCTCTGTCCTTTTGTCCTTAATGCACCAGGCGTGTCTCTCCCGTGACGGAGCGGTCCCCTTTGAGTTCTTCCTGGACGAGTGCCACCTACTCGCTCCCTCAGTGGTCAAGGAGATGCTTTCAGGCGTGCGAAAGTTCAACGTCCACCTCACCCTAGCTCACCAGTACATCGACCAGCTCGACAAGGACTACTTCTCAGCGGTCCTAGGCAACTGCCAGAGCCTCACCGTTTTCCGTACCTCTATGGACGATGCAAAGCGCCTAGAGGACCGTTTTGGGGTCAATCAGATGTCTATCAGCTTCCAAGAGCTTGCGCCGTTCACCGCCCGCCAGTTCCCTTTCAGCTCCCGCACCCCAACCCTACACGTTGCGCCATTCGACAAAGCTCCCTACCCTCGCAGTCTGAGGGATATCGAAGAGCATCACCGGCGCTCGCTTTGGCGGTAGCTGTGGCATTGTCTTCACCGTGGAGTGGGGGATTGGATGGAATACGTGTTAACTGGCCTACTTACCGTCGCGGTAGCTGTGACAAATTTTATTTGTTCCATTCTGGTCCTCCAAGTCAGCATTAAGGACCGCCACTCTCTAGGTATAGCTATCAGTGCCAGTAGCATTATTATTCTCATCGGCGGGATGGTAATCGCTGGACCTGGTAGCAACAGCGCCAATACATCATGGCAGGTGATAATGGGCATAGCTCTCGGCCTGTCCTGTTTTCCGACTGTTTCGGTAGGTATGGAGTGGTGGGAAAAAGGGAAGGCAAAGCCCGAGCCGGAAGTGGTCCCCGAACCTGTCAAAGAACCCGAGCCGGAACCCGAACCAACACCGGAAGAACCCGCCTTTCATATCAAGCCGGAGCTACGGACTGAGCACGTCATGGTGGTCGCTGGCAGCGGTGGAGGGAAGACGCAACTTTTCCAAAATCTACTCCTGCATGACATCGCCCACGAATGCACTGTGATCGTGATAGACAGCCAAGGGCAGCTTATCGACAACCTCTTGCAGGTGGTCGCTGCTAAAGACCTGGTCCACCTCACCCCTACCGATAAAAACTACCCTCTAGCGCTCAACCTCTTTTCCAAGGGCATGGATAGCTCGCTCTATGAGTACATTTTCAATTCTTCTGGCGAAACCCTCACCCCAAAAATGGCGACAGTATACCGCTATGTGTCCCGTCTGGTATCTGTCATTCCAGGCGCTACACTCGACACTATGCGGCAGATACTCGAAGAGAATGGCGCTCAGAAATACCAGGAATATTTCCCTCAGCTCCCCCCTATCGCCCGCTCATTTTTTGAAACAGAGTTTAATGACAAACGGGCCTACGGCGAAACTAAGTCGGGTGTCCTCAGACGGCTTTACTCACTGCTAGAGAATGACGCCTTCGCTGCCATGTTCACCTCACCGGAAAACAAGCTCAATTTAGAGCGTGAGATATACGGCCAGAAGATTATCCTCATTGATACCGCCAAGCGCATGATGAAGGGCGAAACCTTCCGCATCTTTGGTCGCTTCTTTATCGCTCAGATTGCCCGCGCCATCTTTAACCGTGACAAGCCATATCCTCACCCCGTCTACATCTACATTGACGAGTTCGCGGACTATGTGACCGAGGAGGACATGATAATTGAGCTATTTACTCAGGCACGTAAGTTCAACGTAGGGATGACGGTAGCTTTTCAGTTCCTGGCGCAGCTACCTGATAAGGCATTGCGAGCGGTCCTCACCAATACTGCTACCAAGGTAGTGGGGAATGTATCAGCCGCCGACCGTCGCACAATGGCGAACGAAATAGGCATCAACCAGGAGGCGCTCAACAACGTACCGAAAGGCCGCTTCCTCTTCGCTAGCAATGGCCTCGGTACGCAGTGGTGGGATGTACCGCTAGGGAAGCTGGAGAGGCTAGGGAAGCGGTCCAGTGACGAGCTGGAGGTGATACGTGACCGAATGCGGAAGGCGTACTCGTATCAGCCAAGCGCAGAAACGACGGAAGCATCAGCGGTCCAAGGATCAGATCCCTTCGCTGACTTTGAAGAATGACCGCCTCATGGCAACCATATTGGACAGAAGCACAAAATACCGCCCGTCCTATATCGGCTTAAATCTCAATGCTATGCTTATAGCATGGAACGAAAATCTCGATACAAGCGCCCGGCGACCCCGAAGAAGCTCACTAGGTGTGACACCACTCTGGACGCTGTTCAGGCTATCTGGGAACATAAGTACCTACGCAGCGCCCTCATGCCGGGATTGCTCCCTTCTCGCAGCGCTAAAGGCCTGGAGCACACCAGGACACTCCTTCATGCGGGCTGGTTCGTCACTAAGCCCGCAGAGACACAGGGCGATCAATTCGCAGACGACTGGCACACCCTGGACACTCTTGGACTGGACTATCTCAAGGAGCACCGTGGTCTCTCACCCCGAGCCGTCAAATTCTACCGGCCCCGTGGCGACTATCGCGGCGATTTCTACCACAACCTTGGCGTAACCGAGGCAATAGCGAACATTCGCGCCGGGCTACACCAGGAAGAGGCCAGCTTTATCCCCCAGGAGCAGATCGAGTGGGATTTCGGCAAGTACGATGAGTTGCCTATCGCCTTCCCCGCTAAGACCTCAGCCGTCCTCAAGAATGGCCCTGTGTCCTGGGAAGGTCATATCCAACCGGATGCTGTCTTCGGTGTTGAGTACCCAGGCGGCGGGAAGAACTATTTTGCGCTTGAGTACCAGCGAGCCGGTCCAGTGCGGACCAACGTGCTCAAGGGTGTGTCGTCAATGCTCAAGAAGTACCTAGCCTACGCCGACGCTCATACAAGCAAGACGTTTAAATCTGAGTGGGGCATCACAGGCCAGAAAACGCCCCTGTACGTGCTTTTCGTGTTCACAACGGAGATTGACTACCGAGCCTCTCTAAAACTCTGTAGCGAGCTATTTCCGAACGGAGCACCGATGTTCTTTCACGCTCATATTGCTCCGACACGGAAGACGCCTGGTGGCTTCACCAAGCCTGCCTATCCGTTCCCTGAGATTGCGACGATGAAGTGGGAGCGCGTGGGGTGTGGTCCGAAAGCTATCTATGAAAAAGACCCCACCGAAGTGGGGCCGTAGTTACTGTGCCGAGATGAATGTCTCAGCCTTTTGGAGAAGGGCGGCTGCATTCAGCAGCTCGTCATGATTGAAGCTGTTGCCAGCTTCCCATTCACCTGCACTGTTTTTGTACGATCGCTCCAGCGTCACATTGTAGAACGACTTGCCGCCATCCACGTCGTTCTTCCAGACATTGGCAGTAACGAAGCCAATGCGGAACTTCTTGATAGGTGCATTACCGGACATGGTTTGTCTCCTTTGCTTGTCCACTACCAGCATACCACGACCTTGAGTGGTACAATGACGCTAGGTGTTCATTGAGAGGAGTAGCTGTGATGCATGACTTCCAGCAGATTAAGAAAGACTACCCCATCGCCCAAGTGGCAGAGCTTCTAGGGCTTACGCTGAAGAAAGCTGGCAATACGTTTCGCTGCCAATGCCCCAGCGGCGAAGGCAACGAACGCGGAATGGTGATTACACCAGACAAGGGTATTTTCTACTCATTTCCGAAGCAAAAAGGAGGCGATGTTTTGTCCCTGGTCAGCTTCGTCAAAGGATGCTCACTGACAGAGGCCGCGAGTTGGCTAGTCGGTGACACAAAGCCCGAGAAGAAGCGGGATAAACCCGACGAAGTGCGCGAAAGTAGCGCAAAAACGGAGACAGCCCAACCCGAGGAACGTGGTTTCCGCGAGTTGGACTATCTTCAACCTGAGCACGATGCGGTTTGCGCTATAGGTTTCGACACTGATGACGCGAAACGCATCGGAGTAGGGTACAGCCCAAGAGGTGTACTCAGGGGCACAGTCGCTATACCAGTAAGGGATAGGTCAGGCAAGCTTTTAGGGTACGTAGGCGCTAGAGACGTGGTTCTGCCGTCCTCTTGGCACTTTTAACAATGGGGAGGCTTCGGTCTCCCCTTTTTTTATAATAAAGTTCCCCTACTCATAGCTCCTCTTAGTGTTTCATGGATTGCTACTGCGCCAAATCCCGACCGTTTCCACTGCTAAAAATATGTGATTGATAGCGAGTCCCAGCAACGGAAAGGAATGGGACAATGTTTGAACAACCCAGCACCCACAAGCGCGACCGCCTCCAGCGCAACGCAGAACGTCGCGAAGGCTTCAAGCGTGATCTTAAGGAGCTTGGCCGCGCCTACGTGAAGGAAGGGAAGAAGTTCCTCGGCCTCTGATACCTCTAAGTAATGTGAGAAATACCCCGCCATTGTGCGGGGTATTTTTTTGTCAAGATTATTTTGCCTACCTCATAGTACTCCCCTGCCGCTCACTCTGACCATCTCAGCTCATACCAACAGGTGACACCAGTAAACGAATCGCTATGGTGACCTGGCTGGATCAAGCCCCAGCGTATTAGCTACATAAACACAAAGAAAGGTATGAAAAACACAACACAAGAGAAGAGCAAAGTCCTTAGTCTGGCTGAGAAGCGGAAGCTCGAAAGTCTGATTCTTCAGGACATCGAAGAGGCTGAACGCGCTTTTAACCGTGATGCAAGCAACCAACGCGCTGAGCTTATCAAGCGACTTGAAGCGAAACCACCGGCTGATGTTAGTGAGCAATTCACCAACTACCAAAAAAGCCAGAAGACCGCGTCATTAGCTGAAGAGAAAATGGCTGAGCTAGGTTGGAAGCCTACAGGTTATGGTGACACAAAGCTGGTGATACAGACCTACGGCATTATTCCAAAGGAACTGGTCGAATTTGATGAAAAGGTGACTAATAACCAAGCTACATTAGCTTCGTATAAACGATCCTTTGCCATCAAACTTTTTGCAAACGGTGTAGAGGCAAGCAACCTATTCACTGAACTTGCGAAAGAAATTTCGAAGCTCGTCTCGAAATAGGGGCTTATGTGCAGCGAAAATGAGAACCCTCCACTCTTTGTGGCAGGAAAGCTACCAACCTATAAGGGGTACATAGTAGATTATCGTTGTAGACAGTTCAGGTCGCAACCGGAAGATCACGGATGGATAGACTTCATTGACTTCAGCAGTTTGCGCGGCGATGAGCTATTGACCGAGATGATACGGGAAGGCCTGGTGCCAGACGATATACTATCTTGGCTCTTTTAAGGTAACTGAGACCCTCGCGAAAGCGGGGGTTTCTTTTTGGTGGTATACTTTCGGTAGCAATTTTGCTCTTTGAAAGGAAGCTACCATGACGCTTGTTCTCCACGCTGGAGCCAACCCCATCGACCTGGATGGCCTTCGCGCACTCCAAACGCCGGAACCTACGGCAACTCACTTCCCTCTCGCTCACTTCGACCTGGTCAACATGGTCGTATATGCCCTCAACTACTTTGGGCATGAAGTGGTAAGCCAGGAGTTTGGCGTCACGCCGGACGGGATGAAAATGTACGGCCAACTTACGCTCAAAAGCGACTACGGCGATTATACAGATTTGGTCGGCCTCGCGAACAGCAACAACAAGACCGTTCCTGTGTCGCTGGGCTTCGGTTCCAACTGCTTTGTTTGCGACAACTCAGCTTTTGTGGCTGAGACCGTCGTTCGCAGGAAGCACACTGCCAATTCCAAAAGGCAGCTCCCTGGCATCATCGCTGAGATTATCGAACCGCTTAAACTTCAACGCCAGTCGCAGTTCAAACAGTTCGAGGCGTACAAGCACACATCCCTTACGGACGAGCAGGCCGATCACATCATCATGGAAATGTATCGGCGGGGGATTATCAACACCACCCGCATCCCCGAGGTGCTGGACCAATGGGAGAACCCCACATGCGACTACGGCCCGAAGACCGTCTATCGGCTGTTCAACGGCGCGACCTGGAGCCTCAAGCCCAAGGTCATGGAACAACCCAGGCTCACCCAAGAGCTACATCAGCTCATGGATGGTCTCGTGGAATATGACCCCAACCAACTTCTCCTACTTCCAGCAAACTAAACTCAGAGCCAGCACTTCGGTGTTGGCTCTTTTCTTTTTTAGAAATCTCGGCAAGACCAACTTTCCCCTCTCAAGGGACCATGACACTCAATCGGTCCGCCAGAAGGGGTCGAGGCACCTAGACGGTAGGGAAGGGCACACCACAACACCATCCGAGTAAACCTTATTTAGAGCCGTGGATTGCTGTGGGAGTGGTGTAACTGGAACATAGATGATATTATGTCTATATGATATATATATCATTTTGTTACTGCTCAAAGTGTAGGTCTTGGGACAAGCCTCTCATTCGGAATTCACGCATTCAGACTAGCTTAAGTTGTAGACAGCACTATTATTGTCGGGGGTGCACTAGAGAACGAATTAAGAGGTATTATGATAACAATAAGGAGCGAGTTCGCGCGATTATATACAAGTCTATAAAGAAGCATAACTCCAGGCATAATGCTCGCCAAAGAGTGCTTTATGCCGTAAAAATAGGTAAACTTAAAAAACCACTAATCTGCGATGTATGCAACGAAGAAACAAAAATCTTTGGTCATCACGCCGATTATTCAAAACCGCTTGAAGTTTGTTGGCTATGTATAGATTGTCACGCACGAGCTGATATCGCACGACGGGCCGCTTCGCCGAAGTAGTATAATATTTCTAGCCCTTACAATCTATAGGGCTTATAAGATGGAGATATAGTATTTTCACAGCCTCAGAGGGGCAGTGAGCGACCCGCACTCTGGTATCTACTAGGGTGCGTGGTTAGTATAATTCCCGTTATCCCCACTCCCCCGCGCAAGATATGCAAGCACATAGGCGTATACTATACTCATGCCACCCTATGACACTATCAATAACCACTCTGCCAATGCGCCACGAGTCAAGAGCCGCCTACGTCGCTAGGGTATGGTATGAGCGAGGTATCCAGTTGGGTCTCTATCTCTCAGACGTGCCATTTGATGATTTGAGGCCAGAGGTCAGAGTGGAGATTATAAGCGAGGCCCTTCGCTACACCAGAAGATCACGTCTCATGCCGCACAAGCGATATGACGGAAAAAGAGTAAGGTGGGTGTGGCTGGAGGATTAAATTTTTATGCCACCAACTAAGATAATTAAATGCGACGAATGCGAGCAAGACCTCACTGGAAAGATACAGGTTTATACAAAGGATGGGCGTGTGCTGTGTGAGAGGGATAATTGGAGAGAGGGCGAGAAGGAGGTTAAACGTGATACTATTTAAATATGTCAACAGCTAAGAAAGCTACAAAACCAAAGGCGGGGAAGCATCCAGGCGGGCGACCTACAAAGTACTCCGCAGATATTTTGAAGAAAACGTGGGAGTATATCGCGTCATGTACCGATGAGGAGTTTGAGTACCATAAAACGCAAGGGATTTCCTCAAACACCTTTGAGCGAAAGATACGGGTGAACATCCCGACGATGCAAGGGTTATCTCTACACCTTAAGGTAAACCTTGATACTCTCAATGAGTGGGCATTATTACACCACGAGTTTTCCGGTGCGATAGGGGAACTTAAGGCAGAGCAAGCCCGCCGCCTTATGAACAACGGCTTGAACGGCGACTATAGTCCACAAATGGCAAAGTTCTTACTCTCCGCAAACCACGGCATGAAAGAGCGTGTAGACGCGACAACAAACGACAAAGACCTGCCCGCCGCCGTTCAAGTGAATAATCTTAAAAACCTCACCGATGACGAACTCATCAAACTTACACAAGGAGATACAAGCGGAACTAGCACGTAGGGAACTAGCAAGGCGTAGCTACGGCCACTTTGCTCCTTATGTGTATGAAGACTACCTTGATAGTTGGCACCTTCGTGTGCTCTGTGAGGCCCTGGACCGTGTAGAGCGTGGCGAAATCCGCTTCTTGCTCATTGAGGCACCGCCCCGTCACTCCAAGAGTCTTAATGTCTCCCAGCTCTTTCCAGGCTACTTAGTAGGGAAAGACCCCGACCGCTCCGTCATTGTGTCGTCTTATTCGGGCGACCTAGCCGCAGACCACGGGCGCGAAACCCGTAACCTCATCAACTCTACCCAGTATCAGAACGTCTTTAAAACCCGCCTAGCCCCAGACAGTACCGCGAAATCCAAGTGGAACACCCAGAAGCACATTGAGGGTGAGGGCGGAGCAGAGGGCGAGTGGAAGAACGCCAAGGGTGCATATAACGCAGCCGGTGTTGGTGGCTCTATCACTGGTAAAGGTGCCGACTACTTCATCGTCGATGACAGCCTCAAGGACCGCAAGGAAGCTGAGAGTCAAGTGATCCGCGAAGGAGTGTGGTCCTGGTTCCGCTCAGTGGTCCGTACCCGCCTCACCCCAGAGGGCGCACTCGTAGTGATGGGAACGCGCTGGCATACTGATGACTTAGCTGGCCGTATTCTAGAGAATGACACTTGGCGCGACTATTTCGCGCCGCACAATGGCGAGAAGTGGGTGCGCTTGCACCTTATGGCGATAGCAGAGACAGCCGAGCCGCCTTTCCGTGAAGAAGGTGATGCCCTTTGGCCTACTCGCTACTCACTCACTGAGCTTGCCGACATTAAGAAGTCACTTGGACCGTATGAGTGGGAAGCCCTCTACCAGCAACGCCCTATCAGCTCTGAGACGCAAGAATTTAAGCCTGCCTGGTACAAGTATCGTACTCATACTGAGGTGGCAGCGCTTAAGCGAAAAAATCGCTACCTCACCCTAGACACCGCAGCATCAAAACGAGATAGCGCCGACTCCACAGGCCTTTGTGACAACCTGATTGACACAGAAAACTTTTGGAACCTTAAAGCCTGGAAGCTCAAAATTGCACCAGATCAGCTTATTGAGCTACTTTTCTCCCTCCATCTAGCTAACAAGTACGACAAAATCGGCATTGAAGAGGGTATGTATATGCTCGTCATCAAGCCTTTCTTAGACAAAGCCCAGCGGGAGCGAGGTATCTACCTCCCTATCGTACCGCTCAAACACAACAGTACGCAGAAAGAAGTGCGTGTGCGCGGTCTTATTCCACCATATGCCGCAGGCTCTATCTATCACATCGAAGGCGAGTGTACCGAGCTTGAGTTTGAGCAGTCCGCTTTTCCTCATGGAAAACATGACGACGTGGTGGACGCTGAGGCCTACCAACTCCAAATTGTCGGTAGTGGCGGTGGTGGTCTACTACTAGCCTAGTGTATAATTTTGTATATGCCTCAACTCTTCAAGAGCCTCTTTAAAACTAAATCTATTGCCAGCCCAATCGTGACATTCTCTAGTGGTTTTGAGAACGCCACCGACATCCACAACCTCAACTCATACAAGGACAGTTTGTACCTCTATATCGGCGTTTCGATGATTGCGAAGCGCGTCTCTGGTATTCCGCTTGAGCTGTACAAGATTAAAAACAAGAAGGGAGACGTAGCAGAAGTATTTGAGCACCCACTCCTTTCTCTTCTAGCGAAGCCTAATGCCCTACAAACTCCCCGCGAGTTCATGGAGCTATCGGCTACCCATTACATTCTCGCTGGCGAGGTGTTTTGGTTGTTAGATCGCAACGGCGCCAGCATCAATGCAATGAGCATCTTGCGCCCTGACTATGTCCAGGTGGTACTCTCCCAAGACCGGAAGACCGTCGTCGGTTACGAGTACACAAACGGCACTATCTACCGCTTTAAGCCGGAAGATATCATCCATATCTCAAACATTGACCCATCAAACCCGCTTCGTGGCGTCGGTGTGGTCCAACCGGCTACCTCTCGCATCCTCACCGAGATTGAGGCCACCAAATACCAGGCCAGCTTCTTCAAGAACCAAGGGCGACCAGACTTTGCTGTATTCGCTGACCAGGACGTATCCGAGGAAGGTGCGGCTGACTTCCGAGCACGTTGGAAGCGCATCTTTGGCCGCAACCAGGGCGGCAATGTCGCCATCTTTGGCAGTCAGGTGAAGTCGGTCCAGGAGCTGAACAAAACCCCGAAGGAAATGGACTTTATCGCCACTCAGAAATTCCTCCGCCAGGACATCCTCTCAGCCCTTCATATCCCAGAGGAAATGGTAGCGAGCGAAGGCTCCAACCGCGCGACCTCTAAGGAGGCGTACAAGATGTATCTCCAAGAGGCTGTTATTCCGGTCCTGGAGGCCCTTGTGGACGGCATGAATGCAAAGCTTGTGCCGCAGGTAGACCAGGCTGTCTTCATCCACTTCGATGACCCAACGCCGGTAGATCGTGATCTTCTCCTAAAGGAGACCACCGAACTTAAGAAGAATGGCATCATCACCGCCAACGAAGCCCGCTCTATGTACAACTACGATGCGATGGAAGGCGCGGACACGCTATCAGCCGTACCAGCTCAACCAGCCCAAACAGACCCAGCACTCCAAGACCAGGCTAAGAACTATATCCGCAAGCGTCCAATCCTAGCGCTCAAGCTCCAGGCTATCGAAGACGTTGTGGCAGCCCTCCAAGCGACCGAACCTAAGCGTCAAATGAACAGCATCTTCCCTAACCAGAAGGCCAAGGACGCCTACGCCAAAGCGGTAAACGACAACATCGACCGCAAAGCTGAAAAGGTAAAGGACACCTTAGACGATTTTCACGCCGGTATGCTCAAGCGCATCCTTGCTACCGATCTAGATGTACACTCATTCATGGACGTGCAAACCGAGAAAAAGGCCGCTAAAGACCTCTTTACCCCTATCATGGTGAAACTGTACAAGGAGGGTGGTCAAAGCGCTCTAGACGCCCTTTTCAAGAAGGCCAGCGCAGATCACTTCTTTGTTGACCAGGTCCTACTCACCGCCATTGAAGGCCGAGTAAACTTCTTCACCAACTCAATCATTGATACCACCTTTGAGGTGCTTAAGAGCAAGATTGTGGACGGTATCAAGGAAGGTCATAGCATCGAGAAAATCGGCCAATCTCTCCGAGATTACTTCGACGATATGAGTGTGAAACGTGCTCGCACCATCGCCCAGACCGAGACGAACTTCGTACTCTCAAAGGCTACCAATGACGCCTACGCTCAATCGAGTGTGGTGACTGGCAAAGAGTGGCTTACTGTCGGGGATGACAAGGTACGGCCTGAGCATGAGGACAACAATGGCGCGATTGTGAGTAAGGGCGAAGCATTCCCGAATGGTGAACACTACCCCGCAGAGGCGTCGGTAAACTGCCGATGTGTGTTGCTTCCGACCGTATAAAGCCCATTTTTAAGCGTCTGATATAATTTAAGTATGATTAAGGAGTTCCAACAAAAAGCACTAGAAATGACTGGCAAGCGCATTGACATCGACGTCACTGCTAAATCAGTCACCATCGACGAAAACAAGCACACTGCTACTTTCGTTATGTCCACCGCTAGAATTGATCGCCACGGCGACATTGTGGACCAAGATAGCTGGATTCTAGAGCACTTCGCTAAGAATGCCCCTCTATTCTGGGGCCACCGATCAAACGACTTCCCACTAGGTAAGTGGACAAAGGTATGGCTTGAGGCCGACCCCGAGCTACCAGGCGAGCAGATGCTCGTTGGTACTGCTGAGTTTGCGGTTGACGTACACCCTGACATCGCCCGCGCCTGGGCTCATGTGGTCCGTGGTGACCTTAATATGGTCTCTGTTGGATTCATCCCTCACGTTGTCGAATACGACGAAGCAAAGGACGCTTTTGTCCTTAAGAGTTGCGAACTTATGGAGTGTTCACTCGTTGGTATCGGCGCGAACCGTGGCGCTTTAGTAAAGGACGCCGATATAAAGGACAAACTTATTGAAGTTAAAAAGGACATTGAGGACAACATCCAGGAAACTGACCCGTCCGCTATCCGCAAACGCAACGCTATCACCCTTTTGAACAAGGCCATCCGACAATACACCAAGTGAGCGATATAATTGTACCCCTGTAATGGGCGCTCTTTTAAAAAATTAATCCATTAATACATTTATGGAAGATGAAACAACTGTTGACGTAGCTGCTGAGCAAACCACCGACGAAGTGGCTAAAATGCTCTCTGTTGCGACACAAAAAGCTGTTGAAGCTGGCGCGAAGGCCAATGAAGCAGCACTCGAAAAGGCAACTGAATCAGTTGGAAAGTTCTTTGACGCTGTATCAGCTAAGGCTGTTGCTGGCACTTCTAAGGTAGTTCTCCAAGACCAAAAGACAGCATCATTTGACGCTGATCAAGTGCTCAAGGATGCGAGTGCTCTTCTCCGCTCAAAAGGCTCAGTAGGCTTTACCTTCAAGAGTGAATCAGAACTTGATTACCTTGCTAAGGGTACAGATCGCACTGATCTAACTGGTGTCGTTATCGAACCAGATAAAGACGTTGAAATCAGCCGTCCTGCCCTCCGAAATACTTTCGTTGAGCAAATTGCGAATGTAGTTCCTACTACTTCTGATTCTGTAAAGTACACTGAGGTGCTCACCACAACAGGTGCGCCAGCTACTACTGCTGAGGCAGCCGCAATCCCAGAAGTAGACCGTACTTTTGGTATCGTCAGTGTCCCACTCCAGAAGATTGCCGGTATTTCAAAGCACTCAAATGAACTCTTGAAGTACGGTGCTGAGTTGGTTGCGGTCCTTAAGGACATGCTCGCAGTTGACCTCAACCTTATCGTTGATGGACAGCTTCTTAGTGGTAACGGGACAGCTCCGAACCTCCAAGGTGTACTTGGTGTCGCAGAAGTCCTTGATAGTGCTGCTATCGGCGCTCAAGTAGTCCCAAATGCCAACCTCTTTGACGTTTTGCGTATTGCAATGACAAAGATTGCGACCGCTGGGAAGGGTAAGTATGTAGCTAACTACATCGTCCTAAACCCTACCGATGCAGAAGAGCTTGACCTCACAAAGAACGCAAACGGTGACTACATCATGCCATCATTCGTGGCTGCTGGCGGTCAAACTATCAAGGGTGCCCGTGTTATTGAAAACACAGGTATCACTGCTGGTTCATTCCTTATTGGAGACTTCCGATACCTCAATGTCCGTCCAAATGGCGGTGTTGAAGTTGACTTCAGTAATTCAGATGGGACTGACTTCGCAAAGGGCATTGTCGCTATCCGTATGCAACGATACCTCGCTGCTTACGTGAAGAACAACGATAGCGCTGCCTTCATGACTGGAGACATCTCTGACGTTAAGGGCTACCTAGCAGCATAGTCGTATGAAAGCTGGCGACATTATTGAGAACTACCAAGGTAAATTCGCCAAGGTTATCGAGATTAAAGGTTCACGTTTTGGTCTATCCGCATGGGTATACAAAAAGGATGTAGCCGCTCTCGAAACCGTCCCAGTGATCTACCTGAATATGTTCGGATTGAAGCAAGTACTCAAATCAGAGGAGGCCAAGGCTCCAAAGGCCAAGGCTCCAAAGGCTGAATAGCTAGTAGGGAGGCTGAGTATATCGGCCTTCCGCTCAAGCTACTGAGCTTGAATTATAAAAATAAATTAAATTACCGTGGCAACATTCAACAAACTCAACGGATTTGTCGAGCACCTCGCCGAAAAAGTTCACAATCTCGGCTCAGACGTACTCACAATCGCCCTCTCGAACACCGCTCCAGGCTCAGAAGGCACTCCACCAACCGGCTCAACCGCCGCTTGTATCCTCGCTAACGTCACCCAAATCGCTTATACGAACCTCTCATCCCGCGTTATTACGACCACATCGTCAGCGCAGACAGCAGGCACGTATAAACTCACTCTGACAGACCTCACCTTGACCGCTACGGGCGCTGTAGGGCCTTTCCGATATGTCTATATCTACAATGACACTGCAACCACTCCAGCGGATGCACTCATTGGGTACTACGACTACGGAAGTTCTATTTCCCTAGCGACTGGTGAAAGTCTCACCATCAACTTTGACGACGCAAACGGCGTGCTCACACTCGCATAGCGACTGATAGAAAATAATTGAAAGCCCTTAGCACTCGCTCAGGGCTTTTGTTATACTTAGGGTAATACAAATTTAATCGTCTCATCAATGTCAATTTCAACCGTAGATGGCTACTTCGCCGCAGCAAAACAAAATATCCCTCTCACTAAGACCGCTTCACGCACTAGTGTAGCTCTCATCCCTTTTAGTACCTTTGACCTTGCTGGAAACCCAGGGGCAGGGACACTCGCAGGTTCATCAACCGCCGCTGGTATAGTGCCAACAGACGCAACCGCAGGCTGTCCGGTCATCAATGCCTTTGGAGGTGGCGCAACCGGCTACCTCACCCGTGTGGACTACGCAAACACTGTCCTGTCCCGCCTGGCTATCTACGACATGCTATTCAAGGCCGGAGCCTATGCTTTCAACGCTGCCACTACCCTAGCCTCACAACCGTCATTCCTCGGACGCTGCCCAGATGGAGCCGGAAATGGTAACGAAATCTGGATTGAAGCGGTTACAGCCTTCACTGGTAACTTGAGTATCGCCGTCACCTACACCAACCAAGCTGGCACGACCGGACGCACCACAGGAACAGTCGCGACCGGAGCAGCCCTCACTGTTGGCCGTATGGTCCAACTCCCACTCCAGGCTGGAGACAGTGGAGTGCAGAAGATTGAAAGTGTGACCGGCACTGTGGCAACGGTGGGGACGTTCAATGTCCTTGTCCTTCGTCCCCTTTGGAACCAACGCATCACCGTCGCAAACGGAGGCGGTATTGACGACTGGTTTAAGACTGGAGCGCCTATTGTGTACGCTGACAGCGCTATCATCGCTGTACCTCAAGCTGACTCAACCTCTACCGGCTTACCAGACATTATCATCGAGATAGCCAACGCTTAAATATGGCGAGCCCGTATCTATCAGGGCGAATTGGTAGGATTCAATCGGCCCACCTATTCAAAGTCAAATATGGAGCCGCGCCAGCAGCAGCACGGACTGTTTTCGATGCGGGTAGTCCGACTGTGGCGTCACCAACATCGGGCTTCAAGCAAGCTACGGTAAACGCTGCGCTCGTACCTTCCACACAGACGAACTTCCCTACCTATGTTGACCTTTCCAGGATGGGTATCACGAATATCGAAGAAGCAAAATCCGTCCGAGTGTACAGTGATGCTGCGAAGACTGTGGAACTACCGCGTGAGATTGTCTCAGCGGAAGAGATGTATGTGAAGATCAGCTCACTAACCTCGACAACGACTATCTATGTTGATTGGCTATCGAGTCGGGCTGATTATGCAGCTACCGATACATATGGCCGCAACGCTGTATGGTCGGACTATTTTGCTGTGTGGCACTTCCACGGAGACCCTGCGCAAAGAGTTGTAGATGCAACAGGGAACGCGCGTAATTGGACGGAGCGTATATCACCCACAGCCTTTGCTGATATCACCGGCGACCCGAACGCTGGTCTTAAAATGGATGGTCTCCTCTCTGGAAATACTAGCTCTACTACCTTGTACGACTGGCTGGATATGTCCTCAATCCAAGGCAACCTTGGAGCAAACCCATTCACCCTTTCCGTGTGGTTCAATCCAAGTGCAGTACCATCGTCAGCCATACCACTACGCCTCATTGGTGAGGAGCAAAACGACGCATCTGGTCGAAAGAACTTTTCAATCGACATCGTCAATACGGGCGCTGTAACTTTTCAGGCCAGTCCTGACCTTACAGCTTCTTTTTCAGTGACCACCTCGGCCTCCGCTTACTCAGCATCGCAATGGAATCACTTCGTTGGTCGTCGTCAGACTGACAACTTCCCGTCTGTGATGGTCAACGGCACAAAGACCACAGGTGGCACAGCCGTCACCACCACATACACCGCTGGAAATAACCTTTTCTGTTTAAATCGCCGGTTTAATACATCATATTCAACAGCCTACCGATACGCAGATGGTGTATACGGAGACGCCCGTTTGCGACTTTCTGACGTCGGAGATAATTGGATTACCACCGAATATAACAATATCTACTCTGAGTCTTCTTTCTGGGGGACATGGACGACTGTTTCAAGTGGTCCAAGTCCGTTAGACGCTGCCGTCGCTGCCTTCACAGAGACCGGCTTCGCCACTCCCCTCACAAGAGCGCTCCAGGTCGCGGCATCAGCTCAGACATACACCGAGACAGGTATCGCAGCGACGCTCTCAAAGGCGTACACGATGGACATCTCCGCCGCAGCATTTGCTCTGTCTGGATTAGATACAACCTACCAACGGACATACTCTTTACCCGCTACGGTAGCCACCTTCACTCTGACTGGCATCAGTGCTGAAACCCTCCTCAACCGTACAATCGCCGCCGTTGTCGCTACTTTCACCCTCTCAGGAGTGGGAGCAATCGTAGCTATTGGCAAGATTATGGATGCCACAGTCGCGACCTTCACAGAAACTGGTATCGCCGCGACTTTCTCTCGCACCTACGCCCTAGACGCTGCCCCTGGCACCTTCACCCTCACCGGCATCGCGAACACTCTTCCACGCACTTACGTGATGGACGCTGCCCAGACCACCTTCACCCTCACTGGCTATGCCTCATCTTTCCCTCTCGCGAATGTGATGCTCGCATCGACTGGAGTGTTCACTCTGACTGGGACTGACACCGCACTCCCGCGCGCGTACATCATACCGGTCACAGTTGGCACCTTCACCCTCACCGGCATCGCCGCTGTGACGGCCTACAATCGCGTCCTAGACGTCTCCGCCGCCTCTTTCGTGGAAAGTACCGTCTCAGCTACTTTCTTAAGCTCCTACGTCATCCAGGCGGCTCTAGCGACGTATGTGGAGACGAACATTGACGCTGTTATCGCGAAAGTGTTCCTTATCGACGGAGCAACGGCGTCCTTCACGCTTACAGGCATCACAACCGGCGTTTCAAAGGGTGTGGTGCTGGACGCCACAGTCGCGACCTTTACCCTCTCTAGCATTGACGCGACCTTCCAGCGGTCACTGGTATTTGACGCCACCACAACACCATTCACCCTCTCAGGTGTCGCTTCAACTCTCCCTAGGGCGCACATTTTCGATGTCGCTGTAGGTGCGTTCACCCTCACAGGCATTGCTGCTAGTCCGCAGAGAAACATCATCCTTGACGCAGCAGTTGGCTCTTTCGCCTTATCAGGCTCCACCACCGGCCTAGCCTCCTTGCTCCTACTCTCAGGGACCACCGCTACATATGCCGCAACCGCCATAGACGCGGCCATCCAAGCGACCGGCAGTCTTAGCGTGACATCTGGAGTGTTCGCACTCAGCGGAAGTGATGCAGAGCTTGCAAAACAGTTTGTACTAGCCGCAGCCCCTGGAGCGTTCACAATGACCGGAAATGCTACGACGTTCCAAAAGGTCTTTATACTGGACGCCGTAGCTATGGCCTACACTCAGGCAGCTCAGACTATCTCATTCCAGAAGGAGTCGCGAATTGACGCCGAACCCGCACTTTATACAGGTCTGGACAGCTCAATAACTTTCATTTCTGATCACTATGCGACGGTGGGAACAGGAAGCTTCACCCTTTCAGGAGTTGACGTTGAGACTACCTACGACCGGCCTCTCATTGTCGGTGTAGGTATCTTCGCAGTCTCCAGCTCGCCTGTAACCTTCCCGATCGTCACACCTGACATTACGGACCCATTCTCAGACGGTCCAAGTCCATTTGACCAGGCACCGAGGCCATTCTCTTCCAGCCCGAGCCCATTCAACTCACGAACCCGCATTTTCACCCCTCGTGAGCCGGTCGCTACTCGGCCCCCAAAGATTTACTAGTGTTATAATCTAAGCATGGAATACACTGATAAAACAGCGGTACAAAACTACCTCCTTACCAACATAGAAAACACTTTTGACACACAGCTAGCGGCGTACATAACCGCCATGACTGAATTTATTGACCAGAGAGCGGGGTATCCTATCTATCGAAACGCTGAAAGCACCAACCTATACGACGGCCAAGGTGACAATCTCCTCTCTATCAGTCCGGTATGTACCAATGATACTGTCACAACCATCGACGTGACCATTGACGGTGTAGCTGTTGACCCGCTCATGGCTCCATACAACAGCGTCACCAAGCGTGAGCTTGTCCTACGGGGTGAGGTATTCCCAACGGACTACGCCAACGTCGCAGTGACCGGCATCCATTCATTTGAGCCTACGCTTCCCGAGAAGATCAAGTGGGCTTGCACCGTGCTCGTGGCTGGCATCATCAATCAGGTGAACAACCAAACCGAGGGCGTCCAGTCCGAGAAGATAGGCGAGTACCAGGTGTCATACAAGGACCAGGCAGCCCGCGCTGACTTCACCCGAGCGCTTGAAATCATCGACGGCTATAAGCGCATAATGTTCTAAATATGCTCTCAGACCACTTCACAGATACCGTCACCGTTTCGCGTAGCACAGTGACCGGCAATAAGACTACTTATACACAGGTAGGTGACGCATTTGCGGCTCATATACAGCCTTTAGGCGACAAGTACGGCCAGGCAGATATGGGGCGAACCGGAAAGACCTTCCGCATGTTTACTCTCACCGAGGTACGCATTGGCGACCGCATCACCGACCAAACCACCACAAAGTATGAGTGCTACGGCCTTGCTAAGCAAAAGTTTCGAGGCAAGACGCATTATGAGGCCTTACTCCGCAGCGCATGAGGATAGAACTGGACATCGACGCTGTCGTACTCCAGGCCTATCTTAAGCGTTATCCCCAGGCAGTAGACGCAAGTATTAATATATTTAAGGATAGAGTGGGGTACACGCTTGAGAATGAAGCGAAGAAGATAGCTCCCGCCATCACCGGAAATCTTCGACGGCAAATGTGGTACTACCGAGGCGCAAAGGGTGCAGCTCTCTATTCGTATGCCGAGTACTCTAAATTTGTGCATGGCGCGCCGTACTACCAGAACAAAACAAAGCGCCGCGTCACACCTTTCTTTACCCGAGCACTCAAAAACAAGAACACCTTTATTAAGGAAGAATCCCGCGCCATCCTAGGTCGGGTGCTAAAATAAGCGTATGAGTTACCTACCAGAACAAATCCGTGAGGCGATCATCACTCGCATCACCGATTTCGCCACCACGCAATCGTCCTTTTACCGCACCCCGTCGCCAGCTCTGGACGCATCCTGGCCCGCCTTCATCCTTGAGTACGGCGAAAACCAAAACCTTTGGAACGGCTCAGAGAGTGATAAAAAGGTGTTTTTATTCAACCTCTATGTCGCTTACTCTTTCAATCCAGCGGATGACGACAGTATCGAGCTAGCTGAAAAGGCTATCTCCGACAGCATTGGTGAGCTGTACCGTGTCGTATTTGAAAAGCCTGGCTGTCTCAACCTAGCGAATGGCTGGGTCCGCGTCTCAAACGTGTCCTGGGGCTATGGTGGCAGCGAGGATGTGCCGCTTCGCATGGCGACTATGCAGATTGAGGTAAAGGTCCACCAAGACCGCTCATAAGGCTAGATGCTATACTATCTATATGCAAAAGGATATTAATACACGAAAAGGCGGTCACGCTACCGACATGCAGCCAGGCGAAGAGGTAGTACAAACCTACAACTTTCCTTCCCTTGGTGTATCTGTAGAAGCGAAGACTATGGATGAGGCATTAGAAAAAGCAAAGGCGATGTTTAAAAAAGATAACAAATAGCATATGACATTAGTACGTGGAGAAGATTACGCAGTAGGTGTAGCGATGGAGACCACTCCGAACACCTTTGTTGCTGCTACTGATTATGTGAGAATGCGTGAACCGGCTACCATCCAGCCAGTCGTTGAAAAGGTAGATATCAAGGAGACCCGCGCAACTGGCGTTTCTTCTAAGGGTCAGGAGATTACGATGACAAAGGTTGAGGGTGAAATTCCTCTAAACCTACGTTTTCGCTCAATCGGCTACTTCCTTAAGTCACTCCTTGGAACACTCACTTCCGCAACCGAAGCCGGTGAAACAATCGTTTATCGTCACTCGCTTTTGCTCAATACTGCTGTCGTTCAACCTAGCCTTTCCCTCTCAATGGCTCGTGGCTCTTTCACTCATAAGAAAGTGACCGGCGCAGTCGTCTCAAAGATGTCCCTCAGCTTCCCTGTTGACGACGTCATCAATGGTAATGTGACCATCAAGGCCCAAGGCGAAGCGACTAACTCAAACTTTACCGCCGCCTACGCTTCTACCGACCACCTCGCTCCTCACCAGACCGTCACTCTCAAGATCGCGGCGGATGTTGCAGGACTTTCCAGTGCAACCGCTATCGACGTCACCGACATGAAGATTGAGCTTGACCGTGGTACTCGTGAAAAGTTGAGTATCTCATCAGCTACCCCAATCGGCATGGTAGCCAAGCTCCTTTCTATCAGTGGTTCATTCACAATGGACAAGGACGACGACACCTACCGTGACCTAGCACTCGCTAACACTGTCAAGGCGCTTCAAATCCAAGTCAAGAACACTGCCCAGACTATCGGAGTGGCAGCGAAGCCAGAGCTTACTATTGTCCTTCCAAACGTGACATTCACTACCTCAGAAAAGCGACCACTTGACGACACTATCACCGAGGAAGTGTCATTCGTAGCGAACTACGACGACACCGCAGCGAAGGCTATCAGCATGTCTCTCGTAAACGAGAAGACCTCATACTAATCTCTTTATGGAATTCACCAAGGAAATTGAAACACCTATCGGCAAGCACAAGGTAGTCTTTAAGACTATGGTGACAGGGGCCGAGCGGGAGCAAATCGACGCTGCTCAAATGGAGTTTGTCCAGACTACCGACGGCAAAGAGTTTAAAGTGACCGATATGAAGAAGGTAGCCACCGCCTCAAAGCACGCGCTCCTTAAAATCTCGGTCCTCTCTATCGACGGTGATGAAATCGAGTGTTTCGCTCGCCTTCAAAAAATGTACGAACCAGACTACGCATTTGTCTGTGACGAGATTGAACGAACGCAAAAAAAAATGAAGGCATCGACCTCACCGGCATCATAACTATCTGTGAACACTTCGGTTGGGACTACTACACCTTCTATCGCCAACCGGACTTCTTCATCAGAGGAATAGTCAAATATCTAAAACAACAATCACAAAATGGAATCCAACGTAAAGGTTAAAATTGACGCGATTGATAACACCAAGGGTGCTTTTGCTAGTCTCTCTTTAAACCTGGAAAAAGTTGGTGAAGCCACAAGCTCAATGCGATCAAAAATGGAGGACCTCCAGCCGACCTTTCAGAAAATGGCGGCGGTCGGAACAGCGGCCTTTGCTGGCATAGCCGCCGCCTCTATCAAGAGCATCCATGCCTACGCTGAGGTGGAGCGAGCTCAGCGCCAGCTTAACAACGCCGTCATTAATGTCTCTAAAGGAACAAAAGAGCAGATTTCTGAGATAAACACACTGACTGCCGCCTTGGAGAAGAAAGCAGGCGTCGATGCAGACGCTTTAACAATGGGAGTTGCCCAGCTATCTACCTTTGGCCTTTCTACCAGCGCTGTTATCAACCTCACCAAGTCCCTAGCCGACCTCACCGTGAACCAGAACGGCGTCAACGCGACAAGTGAGGAGTACATCAGCAATGCCAATACCATTGCCAAGGCACTCAATGGGCAGTTTGGCGTACTGGAGCGGTCCGGCATTCGCTTCACGGAGGCGCAACAGAACCTTATTTTATATGGCAACGAGACGGAGCGTGTTGCCGCCCTCCAGGAGGGACTAAATCAGAACCTTCGAGAGACTACCGATACTGTAAGTGGTATAGATTTAAATGAAGCCCAGCTTTTGCGCTCAATCGAAAGCATTACCGAGGCGCTAGGACAGTCACTTGCTCCAGCATTTGCCGATATTGCTCAAAAGGTGCTGCCTATCATCCAGAGTTTTGCTGACTGGGCTGCGAAGAATCCTGAACTTACTGAAAAAATAGTTTTAGTAGCCGCCGCCATCGCCGCACTGATTGCAATAATGGGCGCTTTAGGGCTTGTCTTTTTGGCCTTCAACCCAATCGCCGCTGGTATCGTACTCGCCTTCGTAGGCGTCTCGGCTATCGTGTACGCTGTCAAGAATGCAATGGAGCAGTTTGGTGCCTCTTGGTCCAATGTTTGGACTGTAGTAAAAGACGCCACGCTTATTGCTATTGATGCAATGCTAGGGCCTCTTGATGAGATTGTCTCAGCAGTTGCCAGAGCGATTGAAGCCCTCGCATCGCTTCCAGGCGTCAAGAGCGCTGTCTCTATCACGAAGAACGCATTTAGCTCAATCACAGACCTATTCAGGGCGGATGGAGGTCCGGTCTCATCAGGCCGTGGCTATATCGTGGGGGAACGTGGCCCAGAATGGTTTGAGCCAGGTCAGAGCGGCACCATCATACCGAACCACGCCCTCGCCGGTGCTGGTGCGGGCGGCGGCACAAACATCACCCTCTACATCTCCGGCACATTCCTTGACGACCGCCAAGCGGCCAAGCGCCTAGGCACCGAGATCATGGGGATGCTCAAGCAAAACACTCGCCTATGATAACGATCACCCACAACGGTACTGACATTACGGACAAGGTGAGCCTAGACGGGTTTGAGATAAACGACGAGCGTAACAGCACCCGCGACACCCTCAACTTCACTGTCGAAAAGCAACCCAGCGGATTTACCCCCGTCCTAAACGCTGAAATCATCGTCACTAAGGATAGTGTGCGGATCTTCGGCGGCTCAATCATCTCAATGCAGACCGCTATCGAAGCGGCACCAACCGTCATCTACTCCGTTGATTGTGTCGATTACACCCACCAGATGGACCGCAAGCTAGTGATAGAGCGCTTCCTGGACCAAACCGTCGAGGACATCATCACGACCCTCGTGGCAAGCTACGCGCCGACCTACACCGTGGCAAACGTCGCAGCCGCCAGAGTCATCAGCCGCATCAGCTTCAATCGCCTCACTCTCTCTGAGTGCTTCGACAAACTAGCTAAACTCAGCAATTACAGTTGGTATGTGGACTACAACAAAGACATCCATTTTTTTGAACGCAACGAGGAACCGGCCCCCTTCAACCTCTCCGACACCAGCAACAACTTCGTTTTTTCCAGCCTACGCATCAAGTCTGACCTCTCGCAACTCCGCAACATCATCCAGGTCCAGGGCGGCGACCAACCTACAACATCACGCACAACCCTAGCTGCTGGAGACGGTGCGAAGACTGAGTTCCCGACAAACTTCAAATTCTCATCAACACCTACCGTTACCGTCAACGGCGTGTCTAAGACCGTAGGGACTGAATATATCGATACGACCGGCTTCGATTGCTATTGGAGCTTCCAGGAAAAGTACGTCCGCTTTGACCCTACCGCCATCCCACCCGTACCGACCGGCCCAGCCACCACCAACATCGCTATGACCGGAACACCGCTTGTCCCGCTTGTTGCCGTGGTCCCTGACAACGAGAGTGTCGTCACATATGGCGAGTTTGAGCACTCAGTCATCGAGAAGTCACTTCAAAGCCAGGACGAAACCATCACCCGAGGCCTGGCCGAGCTAGAGGCCTACGCCGCAGCGATCACCGACGCTTCTTTCGATACCTACACCCCAGGCCTCAAGTCCGGCCAGCTCATCACGATCGACAGCACCTTGCACGGTGTTACCGCTGATTACGTCATCCAGAGCGTCAGATTTCGCCCGTTCCCGAACGGTAGCGCTATAGATGGCGTTTGGTCCGTCACCCTCGCTTCAACCGCCTCTATGACGCTCGTGGAGGCTCTCAGAAGCTTGCTCAAGAAGGAAGAACTGGAGGCCGACGAGATGGAAGTGCTTTTGGCCTTCTATCGCTACGCGGACAGTGGGAATGGCGATGATACAGTAGACGACGCCTCATATACGACTAGGCCGTACTACCTCGCTAATGGCGCGGGGGTAGTATCAGCTGGAACCCCGTTCATTTGTAATTTTGCGAAACTGGAGGCGTGATAAACTACTAGTATATGGCAGCACCCTTCGATGATGTAAACGCAGTACGAAAAACGTATTTTATTCGTGAAAGCGAACGCGACGTAGCTACGCCAGCGAACAACACAGGCTATCTACCGCAGCTCGAAGCTGACGCTAAAATACACCGCGCATTTCTTCCCATGTCGCGGAAATTTAATGTGTTTGAGGCGATGAACGGCACCACCACACCGGTCCCTGTAACCTTAAGCCCTGACGGTTCAATCATCAAATCAGATGCCAATGTGACCATGCGCCAATCATTTTTGGGCTTCATGAAGACGAACCAAGCATCTGTTGATCCATCTGTACTAGGGACTCCTGTTAGTGGCAGTGGCGCTACTACGTCTTTCACCGCAAACGCTGGGAATAATCGAGTAATCCTTATATTTGCTGCGGTAGGAGATAACTCTGGTATCGCTTCCCTTCCGTCTGCTTTTTCCTGGAATGGTCAATCATTCACTTCGGTTATAACTGCCTCAGGTAACTCAAACTGTAAGATGCAGGCGTGGGTACTACCAATCGGAGACAGTGCTTCAAACCAGACTTTCAACATCACGCGCACAGGCGGTAATGGTTCAATCTCAAATATCTTCCATGCAGTTTGTCTTGATAAGACGAACCAAACACTTCCGGCCAACGCTTCGATAACTGGATTCAACGCGGCAGGAAATGCTTCTGCAACATTAGTACCAACTCAAGTGTATGGAAAAACTGTGATTGCTGCCTACTCTCGTCTGGGCACAGCAAATGTAACCACAGCGGGCGCAACAGATATTATTTCTGGTGGAGCAGAGGAATCAGCTATTGTCACACATGAAGGGAATGTCTCCGTCACAATGACCGGCACCGCAGATAATGCTGTCATTGCTGTTGCCCTGGCAGGTGTGAACGCGACTCAAGCTGACGTAGAGTTTGACGGTATTGTAGGAGGGTTTTCTGGCCTCACTATCGGCTCAAAGTACTACGTTTCTGATACCATTGGTACTATCCAAACAACTCCAGGAACCAATAACATCCCAATCGGCATCGCAATATCGGCCACAGAAATCCTTATCAAGACAGCATATCCAAACTAGGTATGGAACTACTCGACACAGCTAAAGCGCACGGCACCTTTCAAATCCTCTCAGTCAAAAATGGTAAGGTCGTTTTTGAATCTGAGGTGATGGAAAACCTCCTCCTTAATGCCTATTGGGCGCTCTTAGTCCAGCACAACGCTGGCACCGCTGCCAGCGCACTCAAGTTCACCACCTTAGACATCGGCTCTGGATCAACCGCCGTAGCCCCAGGCGATACCGCCTTGGACACAATGGTGCTAAATGGCATCATCCCAGCTCGCACCACACCGGCTACCGCTTCAATCGTCATTGAGTTTTTCATCACCGACGCAGAGTTGGCGAACGGCACCTACCGTGAGCTTGGTATGCGATGCGCTAGTACGCTTGTCACCCGAGCGCTCTTCACCACGCCATATGTCAAGGCATCAGGGCGAGATACTATTATCCGCTACACTGTGAGCTACACGTCAACCTAGTCTGATATAATCTACCTATGCCACCCGAAAGCAATTACTCCATCAAAGAAGTCCTTGAGCTACTCCTCAAGCCGATTGAGAACGCAATTATAGACCTCAAGCGCACCGTCGAGGGGCAAGAGCTGAAAACAGAAAAACGCTTCCTCGCTTTTGACAAGGAACTCAACGAACTACGCAAGGAAGTGGAGCGGCTCAATAGTGGCCTAGCGACTGTCAAGAATGACAGTAAGTGGTACAAGCAAATCGGCACCTGGGTATTAGCTACCGGCGTCGCTATCGTCACCGCACTTATCAAATCTAAATAACTAGCATATGGAACCACTAGCAACCGGAGGTCTCAAGAGCGGGTACGACCCGCGTGACTACTGGTATACCCCTCTCGGCAAGGGCGCTATCGACTGGACTACCGGCTTTGATATTGAAAAGCTCCTTGGCTTCCCTATCGCTTCCAAAGACCAAGGCCGCTCTTTCTCATGTGGCGGCCAGGCCTGGAGCTACTATGCCGCTGTGCTCGAATATTTTGCCTCTAAGAGCTACGAGGAGCGCTCAGCCCGACATATCTACTCCCACACGCATGTCGCCCCAGGGGGAGGCTCTCGTGGCCGTGACAACTGCGACTTTGTGAAGACCCAGGGTGTAGCGAAAGAAGCGGACGCCAGCTCATACGAAAACGGCAAAGCCCCGAGCGAAGCCTTCGTCACCACTAAGCCAACCCTCTCACCAAATGCCCTATCTGACATCGCCAACACTAAGGCACTCTCGTATCTCCGCATCCAGGGCGACTTCGACATGGTGGCCCAGGCGGTAGCTGATAACTACGGCGCGATCATCCTCATCCAGGGCGAAGACAACGGCACCTGGCGCAGCTCGTACCCGCAGCCGCCATATAAGCGACAATGGGCACACTGGCTGTACTGTGGCAAGCTCAAGACCATCAAGGGGAAGCGGTATATCGGCGTCAAGAACTCCTGGGGCGACAAGACCGGAGTGAAGGGATGGCAATGGCTAAGCGAGGAGTATTTCGCCTCAGGCGCTATACCCGAAGCCTGGACGATGCAGTGGGACTACACCCCGTCCAAGCGGATCGTCATCATGAAACAGATGATTGCGATTTTAAGCAAAGTTATTCCACTACAAAAGTTACTCTTAACCTACAAAAAATAATATGAAATCTATCATAACCGCTCTCTGGTACTCGTCCAAAGACCCGAAGAAGGTATCTCTCTCTGTCCGAGCTTTCCTCGTTTTCCTTATTCCAGTCGCTATGCAAGCGCTAGGTATCGCCTGTCAATTTGGCTACCAATGCAACTTTCAATCCGAGCAACTCACCGATGTAGTGAACGTGATAGCCGACGCGGTATTCTACGGCCTCTCATTTGTTGGTGCTCTTGGTACGGTATACGGACTACTCCGAAAAATTGTCCGTACACTCACTGGGCAAAACCTCTCTTTGCAAAAGCCTGAGTAGATGCTTTAATACCCCAGCTACAAGTGTAGCTATAAGTTCTGCAAAACCCACCGATACACATCGTGATAAATTGAATTTGTGGGAGGTTCACCGTACACAAAATAGCGCCTTAAATGGTGCTTTTTTGTATTCCACCATAGTTATACACACCTTACCACTACCCTTTTTCACACAAAGGCGTACTATATACAGAGATACGAAAGTATCAATTATTAGCCTAGTACATACAGCCTATGAGTACACCTTCTAAGCTCGGAGACAGGGAACCAACAAAGGATGAAGTCCAGGCCCTAGTCACTCGCTTCATGCAACCACGGAGAGGTCCGCGGGCAAAATCCACTAGCCCGTCCGATGGCCTACCCCCCCCACAGCCAGGAGGGGGAGAGACATGGAACGAGAGGGCCATAAGGGAGGACTCAATAGACCACTCATAAACAACAATATGAGCATACATAAAAAACTTCTTGAGTTTCAAAAACTCGGGATAAGCATCAAAAAAGATGCCAACAATCCACACTTTAAAAGCAAGTATGCCGACCTTTCAGAAGTCATCGGCAAAGTGCGTCCGGCGCTAACTCAATGCGGCATCGTGATGACACAGCTACCAGACGAAATCGGCCTCATCACCGTATTGCATGACCCTGATACCGATACAGCCATCACAGGACGCATCAACTTCATCGGTGCCAGCGATATGCAGAAGCTAGGAGGCGCAGTCACCTACGCCCGTCGCTACTCACTCGTGACGATGCTCGGCCTGGAGGATGACGACGATGACGGGAACCAAGCGGCGACGAAACCACCAACGGCTCCCAAAGCCCCACAAGCGCCCGCAATGACTATCGAGCAAGCCTTCACGATACTTCGCAAAACAACCGACCTTGCCGCCCTCACAGCAGCCTACAAGGCGCTTCCAGTGGCAATCCGGAAGGACAACGAGGTCATCGCTGTAGCCGCAGAGGTCAAAGCAACATTTTCAGCATAATCAATAACCTATGTATCTCAACAAAGCGATGATCTACGGCAACCTTACCCGTGACCCCGAGCTAAAGGCACTCCCAAATGGACAGCAAGTCTGCTCACTCAGCCTCGCTACCAATCGCTCGTACAACGACCGAGATGGCAAGCGCCAGGAGGAGACTGAGTATCACAACGTCGTGGTGTTCGGAAAAACTGCCGAGAATTGCGCGAAGTACCTTACCAAAGCCTCACCGGCATACGTCGAAGGCCGCATCCAGACCCGATCATGGGATAAGGATGGCGTGAAGCAATACCGAACTGAGATAGTGGCAGATATCGTCCAGTTTGGTCCAAAGTCTGGGGCTACTACAGTAGTACGCGACGAGGACGCACATCTCCCAACCGATGAAATCACCGAAGAGGAAATCCCATTTTAGTCAACTAAAGCCGCCTATGTACAAATACAACAAACGCCTAAACCTATTTACCCGCCACTCAGAGACCACAAAGTTTTTCGACTTCAACAAGAACGATACCGGCCTGGCTATGGGCGCACTCTTCCTCATTATCGTCGGATTTGCGGGACTAGCAGCTCTCTAACATGCCCACCATAAAGCCCGCATACCACTGCCAATGGTGCAATCGCAAAATCAGCGACCCGACCCTCAAAGCGAAAAAGCACTTTTGCTCGCAGCGGTGCCAGGCGCTTTATGACCAAATTATCAAGCCTACTAAGCAACGCAAACACGTATGACCACGCAACAGCAAGCATCAGCCGAGCAGCTCCCGCTTAAAAAGCGCATCCTATCCTGGTATCAGAAGCAGCCAGGCGTATGGCGAGCGAGTGGAGACATCCAGCGCCTTGTCACCATGACAACCGCCTACACCCCAGCGAACGCCACCAGACGGCTTCGAGAGCTAGCGGAAGAGGGCGAGCTGTCTGTGGAGATACGAGATAAGCACAGTTGGTACTGCTATAAGCCACACCACACCAAGCAGGTGAGCGAGTTCATTATCAAAGACGGTCGCGCTATTGAAATCATTAAAACTATAACCGTTTAACAGTGAAAAAATTATCAAAAAAGGCTGCTGCTGAGTTTTTGAACACTGAAAAGTTCAACAAGCATCACCGGCCACGATCTAAAGCTAGGCACGCCATCGATGCATTAAAGCCAGGTGACCGGATTCTCCTAGAAAGAGGAACGGACTACATAAACCACACAAGTATCCGCTTCCTCGTAAGATCATGCGAAATCGAAAACGGGTTCAAGCGTAGTTTTGACCGCAAGGCTACAGTAGACGGAAGTAAGGTACTAATCGTAAGAATCATATGACCCCTGTCAAACGCCTCCTAGCCGACACCGCCGTTATCGTCATCGTGCTAGTCGTGACCTATACCATTGCTAATCTAATAAACTAACTATGAACTCAAAACTTACCGAACCAATCGTACCCGAGAAATACCGAGCACAATACACCCGCATCTGCATCGCTTTCATCATCGCCGGTATCTCATTCTTCTACCTCTTACCAACCGCAATCGCCTACGGTCGCAAGCACAACACCGCGTCTATTTGTGTCATCAACCTCTTTCTAGGCTGGACACTGATTGGCTGGGTGATCGCACTGGCTATGGCTGTAGCACCGCGCAAAATCTAAGAACTCTAACCACCATGAATCAAAATAACAGAGAAGAGGAACCAAAGTATCCACATGTACCCTGCGTTCACGGAGTTGATGTAAATGTACCGTGCATTGAGTGTAAAAAGTTTATGGAAAACCTAGCCCCCAACCCACATGAACAATTATAAACGCCCAACCGAAGCAGAATTAAAGAGAGCCAGATTAGCAATCTTATCAAGTAAATGCCGCTCATGAATCAAGATAACAGAGGAGAGGACTTATCCACCCTTAACAACATCAGTGTATGAAAGTAGTACATATTTTTGCAGCATTAACCCTAACATGGATGGTTGCACTGTCGTTTTCAGTTGCATTAAAACTCATCGAAATGGGGTTTCTATCAGCTTGTGGATTCCTCATCTTTGGTCTTTTAACAGGAATGGCAGAAGACGTATACGATAAGTAAAACCCTATGACATCAAACACACCAAACACCAAGAGTAATGAGGAAATTTTATTTGAGTTCTGGAAAAGATACGGAAATACAAACCCATTTGATAGTAGTTCCCAATTTGACCCTAAAATAGCTGGCATACTACCAAAAGTGATTGAGGAATATTTTATGGAAGCCCTCACCCTCAAAGACCAAGCACATAAAGCGGAGGTGGAGGAGGCAAAGCGTAAAGAGGTAGAGATGTTTATGTATACCTTGCAAGAGCGAGGTAATACCATTCCTGCCAACTTAATTCTCAATGAAGTAGTAAATTACGCCTACGACAGAATGAAAGAGATAGCCACCCCCTTACCAGAGAGCGATAACCAGGTGCTATAATTTCTCAATGCTACAAAAAGGAAAGACGTATCACCGCCACGACCCAGGCGGCCACATCGCAACCGTCGATATAACCACTGACGAGGACGTGCGATATCACCAAGGTTTAGTTGACAAGGGCTATAAGTATATTGGCCTGGACACGACACCTGACTTCGACCTTCCTGACGTAGGGCCGAGTAAGCCCCGTATACATACAGCCCCAGGCGAATCAGTTTGCATTTCATGTGAGGGCTAACACCACCCGCTCCGGCGGGTTTTGTTTTGTCCGGTGTATAATGGATTCAGGCCAGTACATCACAGGAGGCACCTATGCACAAAACAACATGTGAGTGGTGCTTCTCCATAATCGAAATGAAAGCGCTACCTCAGACCCACGAGCGTATCTATTGCTCTAGCAAGCACATGGTCGCTGACGTAATGTTTTGCGTCAGGTTCGGCGCACGAATACCGCTCGCAGTCACCATCGTAGAAGGAAACACTATTACGCACGCCCGTGTGTATCGGAAGAAAGGAGGAAGCGATGAAAAATGCTAAGACCAAGCGCATCTACTACCCACCTAGGGAGCTCAAAAAGGCCCCTGAGAGCCGAGGAACGCTTCAACCCAGGTTCTGTATCGGTTCATGCAAAATATGCCCCTATTGCAACAACTGAAGGGAGGTGATCTAAATCAATCAGGGGCACTAGTCCCCGTTTATACACTGCCTCCCTCTTACCAGGGAGGCTTTCTTTGCTATACTCTTGGTGTGGTTTGGTCCACATAGGCTGTATTACTTGATACGTTGTACGCAATTATCCACCTTTCACGCGACGAGGGTGGATTTTTGTATGCTAAAATGTTAGTGCGCCTCCCACCCAGGCGCGGCTACTAATAATTTTCATACTCCGAAGAGACGTACAACAATTACACTCCTTCTTAATCCCGTTCACCCGAGCGGGATTTCGTACAGAGTCGATAGCTTAATGGATAGAGCAGCGAGCTAGTACCTCGTGGTGTGCCGACAGCTAAGGCACCTGAGTAGGTTCGATTCCTACACGACTCACAATGAAATTCACTATCACAATCCCCGAGAAGATAAGCCTTAACAAGATTTATGCGGGCATCCACTTTCGGGAGCGGATGCAGCACAAGGAGCAGTACCAATGGGCGGTCCACACGTCCAAAATTGACCGCTACGAGGGTTTGTACCCCGTACACATCAAATACCACTTCAAGCTCACTGGCAGCCGCCTAGACATCGACAATCACGTCTACATGACAAAGATGGTCGCAGATGCTCTCGTGGCGTGTGGCGTGATACCTGGCGATGAGCAGGAGTATATCGGCGCAATCACGATCACGGCTGAGAAATTGAGGAAGGGGGAGGTGAATGTGGTGGAGATGGAGTTATCCCCATTGTAATAAGTTTGGGAGTGATACGGCTCCACCCGAGTACGGTATACTTCTAGGGCGAGATTTTCTCGCTTTATAAACCTTACGCACAAAAAGCTGGTCACTCGTAAGGTTGCCAGCTTTTTGTGTCCAAAAATTGAATATGATAAACCCTTGGTTTAAATTTTACGGCGGAGAGTTTCTCTCTGACCCTAAGATTGGCAGCATGTCTGCCCAAGAACGATCCTGTTGGATCACGCTGCTATGTTTAGCGAGCACATCATCCACGCCCGGCCTAATCGAATATCTCACAGTTGAGGTATTGCTTGAGAAGTCTGGCATCCGTTTTGACCCCTACCATCCAGAGGAGTGGAATGCCCTTCTAGGCATACTCACGAAGTTTGAAAATATGAGAATGATTATAAAGTCCGACACTGGGCTAGTTGAATTAGTAAATTGGAACAAGCGGCAAGCATCCGCGATGACTGTAACAGAGAGGGTAAAAAAGCACCGCTTAAAACAAAGGTATAATGATACCGATGTAACGTCCGTAACGAATGGAAACGAAACTGCTAACGATAGAAGAGAAGAGAATAGAATAGAAAAGAATATAGAGACTAAAGAGTCTACCTCCATCTCTTTTTTGAAAACGGTCCCGGC
Organism: Novosphingobium aquae; assembly: GCF_037572715.1. NCBI lineage: Bacteria > Pseudomonadati > Pseudomonadota > Alphaproteobacteria > Sphingomonadales > Sphingomonadaceae > Novosphingobium > Novosphingobium aquae. The sequence continues at coordinate 48,411 of NZ_JBBHJY010000009.1, forward strand.
AGATGTTTTGGAAGAGTTCAGGAAGGAGTACTCAATCTCCCCAAAAGGCATCCAGAGCAAAGCTACCGACCTTCTCCTTTGGTGCCAGTCGAAGAGTAAAGTCTACAAAAACTACAAGGCCTTCCTGGAGAATGCTATCAGGAAGGACCAGGTCCAGCTCCGCACTCAATATCCCCTCCCGAGCACTCCTTTTGTTTCTCAGTCGGTAAAGGAGGCATCAGAGATTACGCCAGAGCAACTTAAGGCGAACAGAGAGCGTATCGCAAAGATGGGAGCGACATTGACAGAGCAGTTTAAAAAGTAAGCTACTTCCCACCCTTGCGTCGATTGTGCTCCAAGCAAAGCATTTGGCAATTCGCAGCCGTGGTCTTGCCACCTTCATGCCACGGCGTCACATGGTCGGCCTCCATCGCCTCAAGTTCGTACTTGGTGCCTGGACCACATTCGAGACAGATGCCTTTCTGCCTCTCATACGCCTCACGCCGCATCGCAGGGCTGAACGCACGAATGCTCAGATGCTTTTCTTTGCCATCGAGCAGATACGAGTAGATGCCCTTCTTGCGCTCCACATCCTCATCAGCCATCAACCGAGTGACCTCAGCATCAAGCCACTTTGAATCTAGCGGCTTCGCCTTGAACTCATTGTAGAGCTCTCCCCAGGACACTGACTTCATTTCGGAGCGGTACGTCGGGTAAGTCGCTTGGACCCAGGCAATCACAGCCTGGAAATACAACCACAGCTCGTTGGCATTCGGGTCATGTTGGTGAAGAGCCATGTAGCCCTCAATGTCACCGTTGTTTATCCACCTGATGGCCGTCTCAAGGTACGCTTGACGGTTTAGCTCACCAGGAACGTACTTGCTGCCAATGCCATAAGCAGGACACCCATTCTTGCTGAAATACCGCTTCGCGTCGGTCACCCATGGTCCAGAATACACCGCGTTACGTAGCTCTTGGTTTGTGAGCTGAGCGCCAGCGATATTGATCGTCTGGAACCAATCCAGTTTCTCGCTATCGGTCCCGCTGCATAAGTACACCATCAGCTTGTAGCTGCGGACCAGCTCCTTCTCATCGGGCTGGAGATTGTAGAAATAGCGGCTCTTAAACGCGAAATCGCCAGCAACGTACTGGCAGATGGAAATTGTCCGTTGCTGCCCGTCAATTACCTCAAAGCCACCCTCATCACGAACTGCCCAGTACATGACATTGAGAGGGAAGCTCTTGAATACCGTTTCAATGACGGCATCCCGCTGCTTGTCTTTGTAGATGAACTCACGCTGATACGGAGGACGAATGTCGAGCTGACCCCCGAAGCCGACTACGCCAGATTCCTCATTATCCTCGTACCCATCAGTCAGTTCACCGATGGTAATCTCCTTGAGCTCAATCTTCATCCTGTTGCCCCTATACGGCGGATAAACAATCGCCGGTAAATACCTCGCACCGGATAGCCCACATCGAAATGCGTACCCGCTCCGAAAGAGTCGGTCCGCACGACACAGCCGAGTGTTCCAGTGTTCGACTTCTTGCGAACACCATCTACTACCCGCTCTTTCTGCCCATACTTCTTGGTAGTCGGATAGTTGGTCCCACTCAGTCCTAAAATCTCAAATTGGTCAGGATTGTGCTTGTCCAAGAAGGTCAACGGCACACCCATCACACCATCGAAGTCCATAGGGATATCCGCCACCTTCGACACCTCAATCGCGTCGTAGTTGTCATAGGTGGGGTAATCGACTGGATTGTACTTTTTATAGAGGATCAGATTCTCATGCCGCCGCGCAATGTCGAGATTGGTAAACCAGCAGGCGTTACCGAGGCTCCGCCATTTCTGTCCGGTCTCATCCACCCAATAGCGCGTCTCACGCGGGGCGTAGCTATCAGGCACCCGAAACCGCATATCGCCACTATTGGCACCTACCCAAAGCTTGTTATCTTTGATGAGCTGGAAAATCTCTTTGTAGCTGATGGCGTTCTGATTGCCGACGATTACAAACTTTTTGCCGTGCTTCATCAGCTGCGCAACGTACTCACGGAAAAGCGAGAAAGGAGGGTTTGTCACTACTATGTCGGCTTGCTTCAACAAGTCTATGCTCTCTGGGCTACGAAAGTCCCCGTCACCTTTAAGCGGACGCATCCCGATTTCAGCCGGGTCCGGCACCATGTTGTGGTTTTTGTCGCCCTCGTATTCCAGGTAGATCGCTTGTTCTGAATCATTCTGGCTGAATAAATCAGCAGCTTGGCTTTTGTAGCAGGTCGCGATTAAGCGCTTGAGGCCAAGACGTTCAAAACTGTAGCTGAAGAAGTGGAAGAAGTTACTCACTCTGGGATCGTCGCAGTTACAATAGACGACCTTCCCCTCAAAGTGCTTTCGGTAATGCTTCAGCTCGCGCTCAATGTCCGTCAGCTCTGTGTAGAACTCGTCTTCCTTCGCAATCTTGGCACCCACAAGGCTGCGATTGAGACTTTTACTAGCCACGAAACTTCCCCATTTTCAGCACTACGAGGAGAACAGATAGAGACTCCGCGACCCCAGTCAACGTAAGACCTCTAATCCATAAGGAACGCTTCCCACGTAGCCAACAACGCCCGCCGCTTCACCAGCCTATCGCTCCGCTGATACGCTCCCACCACGCCACTATCCACCGCATGACCAAGGCAAGCCTCTTTCGTCTCGTGGTCCGCATCGGTCGTCTCTTCGGCCCAGGTGCGGAAGGTGGCCCGCAAACCGTGCGGCCTGGCGTCGTACCCATTCTCCCGCATGAATTTGCTCATCGCCACGTCACTTATCGGCTTCCCCATCGCAGACAGGAACAAAAACTCGCTACCCTGGCACGCCTCCACTATCGCCACCGCCTCACGACACAGCGGTACACGGTGTGCCTTTCCGGTTTTTGTCCGCTCCGGTGGCAGCGTCCACACCCCGTCCTTAATCTCATCGAACCGCGCCAATCGCACCTCACTAGTCCGAGCGCACGTGAGCATGAGGAAGCGCAAGGCACGAGCCGACACCCCGGCCTTCGTCCCGAGCCACTGATAGAACTTTGGCGCATCGACATAGGGCAGTGAGGGGATATGCTCGACATCATGCCGCTGCTTCCCGAGCAGCGCTTTCGCTTTCATCGTCGCTTGAAGGTCCACCGCGAGACCGAGCGCCGCAGCGTGCTTGAGCGTCATGTTCATACGGTTCATGATTTTGCGAGCCGCTTCCGGCTTCGTATGCCAGAGCGGTTCTAGCAGTTTGACCAGCTCGTGTTGGTCCACACTCTCAATCGCCAGCTTGCCCAGCTTCGGGATGACATGCACCTCAAGCGGCGACATCCAGCGGCCAGCCACACCGTCACCTTTCAGCTCCGCCTGCTTCGCCTCAAAACAGCCCTTTATGGCAGCTTTGACGGTGAGACAATGAACAGGGCGCTTTGCGCGGTTTCGCGTCTCTATCGGGCAAATCTGGCTCCTGACGGCCTGTCTAGCGGCAGTCGCAGCCTGTCTCGCTTCCACTATCGAAACATCAGGCCAGCGCCCGAGGCCAGTCTCCTTGCGCTTGCCCTCAAAGACATAGCGCAGTACCCAACTGCCACGACTCTTGCTGGATTTCCAAAGCCACAAGCCCTGGCCGTCCGCGTGCTTCCCGGCTCCAAGGTTCTTTGCACCGGTCGCTGAGAGAGCGTTGGTTTTCATTCCACCTTCTATTCCACCTTTTGACCTGTGCTGGCATGTATCACTATGAGTGAGGGTGAGCAAGGGACAGCAAGGCTATCAGCCACTTACGGTCAACATGGTGCGCCATGAGGACTCAAATCATGCCTCTTCTGGGCACCATTTTTCCGTGTCAGGGCATCCCGCAAGGGTCGGAAAACCGGCGGAAATCTGCCATTTTCAAGCCTCACCACTCCCGGGGTATGCCAAGCGATATCAGGCAATCCGGGGCCATGGGGTGCCACGATTGGGGCGATATGGCCCCAGGCAAAAGTCGATGGCACCATGGCCCTGAAACGCCTTCGCTGGACCTCTCCCGGACCAGCTGAGGAGAATCGACCGTGGCGCTGAAAGAGCTGCAAATCCGGTCCATCCGTCCGACCGACAAAGTAACGCAATGCACCGATGAACGAGGCCTCTACCTTGAGGTCCATCCGAACGGGCCGAAGCTGTGGCGCTACAAGTATCGCTAGATGGGCAAGCAAAAGCGCCTGGCCCTTGGTCGCTATCCCGATGTCGGCCTTGCCGAGGCACGGAAACGTCGTGACGATGCTCGCAGGCCGCTCGAGGACCGGACGGACCCGCTGGCAAAGCGCAAGCATGAGAAGCTGGTCGCCGTATTCAAGGCCGCTAACACCTTCGGCGAGATCGCGAAGGAGTATATCGACAAGCAGGTGGCACAAGGTCAGGCCGATACCACCACGCAGAAGGCCAATTGGCTGCTGGAGCAACTGGAGCCTATCGCGGCACGACCGGTGGCCGACCTCAAGCCCATCGACCTTCTGGCCGCTCTCAAGCGGATCGAGGCCAAGGGGAAGTATGAAACGGCGCGGCGCTGCCAATCCTTTGCCGGTCGCGTTTTCCGGTATGCGGTCGCCACCGGGCGCGGCGAGAGCGATCCCAGCTCGATCCTGCGCGGCGCGCTTGTCGTGCCGAAGGTGAAGGATCATGCAGCGATCCTTGATCCCAAACAGATGGGCGAACTTCTGCGTGCGATTGACGCCTATACCGGCCATGCCATCACCCGCCTCGCCATGCAGGTCTCGCCGCACGTCATGGCGCGGCCCGGTGAACTGCGCATGGCAGAATGGTCGGAATTCGATCTCGACAATGCCGTCTGGAAAATCCCAGCTGAGCGCATGAAAATGCGCCGCCCCCATGAAGTTCCGCTGTCCCGGCAGGTGCTGGCCTATCTGAATGAGCTGTTCGCGCTGACCGGTCCGGATGGCTACGTCTTTCCGGCATTCTACACTTCGCGGCGACCACTGAGCGAAAACACCGTCAATCAGTCGTTCCGGCGCATGGGCTATGCTGTGGGGGAAGTGACGGCGCACGGGTTGCGAACCACCGCCTCGACCCTGCTCAACGAGAGCGGCAGATGGTCCCCGGATGCCATCGAAAGGTCGCTTGCCCACGCCGACGCCAACAGCATTGGCGGCGTCTATAACCGGGGCCGCTATTGGGAGGAACGTGTCGCCATGCATCAATGGTGGAGCGACTATCTGGACGAGATGCGCGCCGCTGTGCCGATCAGCCAACCGGCAAAGATCAGGGCGCGCGCGTAGCGCATGCCCTGGATCCCGGCGACGCAGCTCTCAAAATGGCACATTATGAATTTTGGCTCGGCAGATCTTCGCGATACCCAATCGGGTCGGCGATCCAGCGGTTGACCGATGACTCCCGCCAGACCGCACCGTAAATGCTGATCTTCACCTGGCGCGGGAACGTGCCCTCGGCGATTTTGCGGCAAAGGGTAGAGTGCGACAGTCCGGTGCGGTCGAGGACTGTCCTTAGACGAATGATGCGGTCTGGTTCGGGCATGGTCGTGGTTCCATTGGTTGAGCGTTGATGACACCCCTGCGAACAATCTTGGCCGTGCAAATTCGTGTGAAAAGGGGATTTGTCGGCACATCGCATTGTGGCGCAGAGAAGCTAGCAGACGGTGCGGTTGAGCGTATGGCGTAACTTGACGCCGAACACTTTTTCCACTAGGAGACATCATGCGAATCCGAAACGTGATCCACAAAGGGTTGCGACGCTTTCTCGAAAATGATGACGCCAGCGGGCTCCAACCCGCCGTCGTTGTAAAGGTGCAGCGCATCGTTTCCTTCCTCCAGGACATGGAGATCGAAGATGAGCTTCGCACTGTGCAGAGCTGGAAAGCCCATATGCTGACCGGCGACCGCAAGGGGACATGGAGCCTGTTCGTCACCAAGAACTGGCGGATGACGTTCCGGATCAACCGACAGGAAATCGAGATCATCGACCTCGATTATGAAGATTATCATTAGGAACTGGCACTAGGAGCTGGACATGAGCGCGATTGCAGGCATCCGCATGAAGAACCCGGCCCATCCGGGCGGCTTCGTGAAGTCCGAAATCATCGAGCCGCTGGGCCTGTCGGTGACGGCGGCAGCGCAGGTGCTGGGCGTCACCCGCGCGACGCTCTCTACGCTTCTCAACGAGCATTCGCAGCTTTCGTCCGAAATGGCGCTGCGGATCGAAAAGGCGTTCGGCGTGTCAATGGACACGCTGATGCGGATGCAGAACAGCTACGACATTGCGCAGGCACGAAAGCGCGAGGGTGAGATCAAGGTTGCGCCGTTCAAGGGGCTGCCGAGTGACGCCCGTTCTGCGGCTGCGCGCGAAACAGCAGCTGAAGAACGGCCGAGTTGATGCAATGGAAATACACCCAAAATGTGCAGAGGTTTACCGAACGGCAAAAACGCTAAATCCAACTATGCTTTTTGTCCGTTTTATAAACCAGCACGTGTCCATCGCGCCCATCAAGGTGCTCACTGTTACAAGGTCCGCCATTCAATTTTCCAGCCAGCAGAACACAGATCAGTTGCGCTTGGCTTACGTATTACCGTCCGCTGCCCAAAACAATTCTACGACTACCGGATCGACGAAGTGACAGAAGGCTGGTCATTGCCACAACCTCCGGACTTACCACTCGGCCGGGAAACCCATCGAGAGGAGATCGCCCGTGGGGTGCGTCTTGAGGTGCGACTTGAGGTCCGAGAGCCAAGTCGAATCTGGCGCGACTGTCCTGACGACATGGCCGATCGTGGTCAGTCCGTTGTAGAGATTGGCTGGTACTTGGTTGGCCGCCTTGTCAAACGATACAAACAGATGCGCCGGCTTTTGCGCCAGCTTTGGCGGCTGCAAAAAGCCGCGGTTCCACAGCCTGCCGTGATGAGCGCAGATCTTGCGAATGTCGGTAACATGGCGGATCAATGGTACCAACACGGTCTCCGGCAGTCCTAACGGGGCAGCGATTCAGTTTCTGAGGGCACGGTCGGCAAGATTCGAATACCAGCGTGATAGCTGACCGAATGACATCATCGCTGCGACCATTCAGACGGGCGGCCGCTTGGGAATGCTGTAGGTTCTGCGATAATGATCGATGTAGGTTTCCGAGGAGCGCTGCACCGCTTGCTGCAATTTGCGCCTGCTGGAACGGAATTCGCGCGCTTCGCGATAAAGCTTTGTCTGCAGGTAAGCATGCCCATCACCAAGCTGCGCAAGTTGATTGGCCCAGCTTCCCCGCAGCGCGACTTCGACGTGCTCGGTTCCCCGCATCACCAATCGGCGCAGGATGCGATCGAAATCGTATAGGGCCGTCACGTTGTCGAAGGTTGCGCCGGGCTGGAACCGTGGGCCGGCCTGTCCCTTGGGGAATTCAAAGTAGAGCCAGTAGGCGCTGAGACGATAATAGCTCACGTGGCGCAGCCAGTATTCCGCCACGGCATCGTCGTCATTCCCTTCGCCCGCAGGTGAACGATCTGTTCGTCGATCGTCAGTGAGGGCTTTGTGAAGGTTTGAATCATGCAACTGATCTTGTATGATCAAGCACCTGAAAACAAAAGACCCGCCCAGTGTGCATATCCTTTCGGACAGAGGCCGGGCGGGTGCGATTGCTTCGTCAATAGGGCGTACTTCGGAACAAATCAATAACTGACGTACTCGGCATCAATGGACGTCGACGAGCGCGGCTTAGATTTGTCCCGCTTTGTCCGCAGATATGCGATTGAGGCTCGCAGACATCGAATACCAAAACCGACCGAGGCCCGCGTGCATGAACTTTGCCTGATTGGTGAGTCGGCGCAGAGTCTCGCTGAAGGTCGCGTGTCGCTCGCCGTGCCGAGGCCTCGGCCTACCCCTCTTCAGCGGGGCATGCCCAGCAACGCCCCCGAGTTCGAGAGAGGGGCAAGAATTTCCGTCACAGAGAAATGTCAGTTCTGGGGCATTTTACTCTGCCATCAACAACTGGAGCGGACCGCACTGCAGGCGGCGACTGCGACTCTGCGGGCAAGGCTGGAACCAGAGCGCCGATCCCCGCGCACATCCCGCGCCTGACAACACTGCAGCGGCCTGAGCCTTGCGGCTGCGGTGGTACCGAAACCTTGATCTGCGAAGACGTCACCGAAGTACTGGATTATGTGCCGGCTCGCTTCCGTGTCCTGCGCCATGTCCGCCCTGGCAAGTTCTTCTCCGTTGAAGGAACTCCACCGTCGCAGGACAACGCCGCCCCACCGAAAGCCTCACGCATACAACACTACGTCACCCCAAGCACCCCTCCCGCGCAGCGGGTTAGTGCTCTGGTCGGCTGCTGCCCCAAGACGCCGACTCACACAATGTCCGCTATCAGCTTATCTCCGTCCCGAAGCTGCCTAAACGGAGTGCCCCGAGGAGCGGTCATTCCGGACGTCGTTCAGGCTTTGCTCTCCAACTCCGCGATCCGCTCCGAACAGATTTCATGCACAACTTGGCCAAGTTCTTCGACCCGCTGGCCGAGCCAAGCCAGCTCTTCGTCGCTGATCCGGTAGTGCTTCGAATACCGCGCCTTGACGTAGGCTTCCTTGAGCTTCTCGAACAGCACGCGGTGCTTGCGGTCATCGGCGGGCCAGACGTATGTCAGGCGCCGGTCAAGCCGCTCCGACTGGGTGCGGAGAAAGCCGAGATTGTGCACGTGCGGTGTGTAGAACGTCACCACGAGCAAAACGCAGTGATATAAACGCTCACATGCCTGGTGAAGCTCAAACGCAGCTTTGTTAGTCCATCCGCGAGCCGCCGCTTCTGTGCCTTGGATGAGAAACTGCTGAGCACTTGGAAGCCACTCGTCAAAGTATTCTTGGGCCATCGCCAGCGCCTGCTTCGGCGTCTTTGGCTTGGGCGTGTGTAGTTCGGTATCATCGCTTTGGTAAAACGCGATCCCGTCCTGCGCGACGTCCATGAAGAAGTAGCGGCCGTGGGCTAGCCCGTCGTTCACTTCCTGCAGTGTGTGCACGATAAAATTCACCGGCGTCTTGAGTGCGCCAGTGATGCCATATTCTCGCATCAGCCGATCATCGAGCTTGGCCCAGTATTTGACCCGGTCGGTGAGGCGCTTGTCGTTGACGATAATCAGCAGATCGTAGTCGCTTTTGTAGCCTTTGGCGGTGTGGGGTTCGTCGATCCATCCGCCCCGCGCGTACGAGCCGTAAAGGATGACCTTGAGAATTCGCCCCTGCTTCTTCCACTCGTGCTTTGCGAGGGCAAAGGCATCGCCAAATTCTTCGAACAGGATCTGCAACACATGCTCAAGCTCGCGCTGCTTGTTCGCTGGCAGGTGGTCAAGGTCAGTGCGCATCGGGCAAGTCTAGCAGAACGAAACAGGAATTGCCCATACCCTGAACTCGAGTTGACTCGACAATGGCGCAAATTTCCGCAGCGGACATGGCCTTGTCAGCGATCCGGCTTCGGGCCCTGCCCTTCTCAGCCACCACGCGATCAAAAGTCGAAGCAGCCATTCTGGCTCGGCTTCCTTTCGTACAAGACCAACTTCCTCAACCTCAAAAGCGGGACGTCCCTCTGCTTCATTTTAGGTAAAAATTTGGGATTTGGCTTTGGCAGAAAGTCCCAAAATCTTGCTAACCACCGAAGGGGCCTCGGCACCGTCAGTTCCTACGCTCCCTTAGTTCAGCGAAGATCGCAATCGCTCTGGTTGCCACCGGCAGCACTGCGCTATCTTACAAATATCGCGTTTGTTAAGTGCTCATCATGCGCAAGCCGGAAAGAATGGAAATCGAGTTTGTCATTTTGGCTGCTTGTGTCCTTGCTCCCGCAGGATACCGGCTGATACGGACGGTTTTCGCAGCCATCTGATCGCTAGTGCCGATCGAATTGGATCAGCCAATTCGGCCCCGCTGGGCAAGGATACAGTTATGGCAACCACCAATCCCGCCGAATTAGCCGTCGATCAAGTTGTCAAATGGATCGATCTGTACCTCACTGAACTCGCTGCATTGGAAGTGGCCGCTATGGGCGGCCCAGCCGACACCCTGCTGCATATCCATGGTGAGCAAGTCGCTGCTTCGACAATCAGGTTGGCGCTAGAAAGCAGAGCCTACCTTCTTGATCTGGCCAGCTCTGTGTCGGATGGTGTGCAGTGATATGACGTCAAACCTGATTAGTTGATTGGAGTGCCATGTCTTTTTCCGGGCCTAGTGCAGACCGTCTTGCCATCCGCGAGTTGTTGGACAGCTATACTGATGCCGCCGCCCGAATGGACCGAGGTGATTGGCTCGCGTGCTGGACCGACGACGCGACATGGTGGACGCATTATTTCGATGTGTCAGGCAAGGCCGCAATTGCTTCGACCTATGATGGGCTCATGGCAAATGTCGAGGTGACAAGCTTCATCGGTCAACTCGGTTCATGCGAGATTGACGGGGATCGAGCGGAATGCCGATCCTATGCGCAGGAGCATCTCGTATTCAAAGACGGTGCAGGCAGTCACAAGCTGGTTGGGCGGTACGAAGACACATTGCGGAAAGAGGATGGGCAATGGCGGTTCCAGGCCCGGGTGTACAAGGTGATGATTGAGGAGATGGGCTGACAGCAAGTCGCTTCACCTTCTTTCTAGTGAAGCCGCTCTCTGCAGATCAATGGATTTCTGGAACTCGCCTAGTATGCCTGCATGATGTTGCGCGAGAAATCCGACGACGCGGGCATTTGCCAGGCGCTTAGAAAGATAGCCAATTGCAAGGACCAGATCGAGGTGATCTTTCCCGTAATTTGCTTCGATGGAATGAAACTCACGGTCCAGATTTTGTCCCGCGCACCTGGTTCGATTGAAGCGCTCAAGCGACAGTGGATTTCCCGACACAAGCAAGGAAATACCTAGTGTAGTCTAACGTTTACCAATGGCCTGATAAAGCCCGATTTGTGTCAGCATTTGCTCCTGCCACAGCAACACCCCAGCTTCCTCCGCATCACTGCGCAACTCTTCTGCATCAATCAAAGTGCGGAGATCTTCCTCTCCCTCCAGATATTGGGCTTTGCCCAACGTTGCTGTCAGTTGCGATTCTGCAGTGATCTTGTCGATGATCGTGCGGCGATCTTGATTAAGACTGCGCTCGCGCATCAGATCTTCAACTTCGACAAGCGCGGCCAAGACTGTCTTTCTAAAAGTTTCGGCGGCTTCAAGTTGGTCAGCGCGGGCGACTGCCAAGTCTCGCTTGAGACTTCCGCGATTGAAGATCGGGGTCAGCAACGACGATCCGAGCGATAGAGACTGGGTGCTGGGTTGCCCGGTAAGCGCCTCGATCATTCCCACAAATGAGAGGTTGAAACTGGGGAAGAAGGCAGCGCGCGCAGCGCGTGCGTCTCCATCTGCTGCATTGATGAGTTCCTCCGCTGCTGAAATGTCGGGACGATTGGCAAGCAGGATACGCGGCGCCGGCAGTGCAATGTCCGGTATCTTGAGGTCGCTCGGCAGGGGATCTTCTGCCTGGAAACCCGGAGCCGGGCTCCCGGTCAGGCGAGCTAGGGTCGTGCGCGTCTGATCCAGATTGCGCTCGAGTGTCTTTTGCCGCTCGCGTAATTCGAGGACGCGGATCGACTGCAAGCCAAGTTCAACCCGAGTAGCTGCCCCGGCGCGTTGCCGTACCCGTACGATCCGCTCCATTTCCTCGGATCGCGCGATCACGGCGTCATAGATTTGCAGGCGGCGTTTGAGCGTAGCGCGCTGGACCCAAGCTCGGGCGACTTCGGCCTCAACCATCTGCCGGACAACTTGCAGCTCCCATGTTGCCGCCGCTGACCGCGACCGGCCAGCATCGCCTTTGGCTCGAACCCTTCCGAACAGGTCGGGATTCCAGGATGCATCAAGCCTCAGCGATTTTACACCGAAATCTAGGGTCTTGCCCGATGCTCTGCTGAATTCACGTCCGATTCCCGCGTCTGCCGTGACGTTCGGCAGAGACTGGCTGCGAATGCCCACCAGTTCCGCCCGCGCTCGTTCGACCCGAGCTGAAGCGATGCCGATATCAGGATTATTTTCCAGCGCTTGATTGATAAGCAATTTCAGCCGGGGATCGCCTATTAGTGTAGCCAGGTCTTGCTGAGGCTGCGCAGGTGGATCAATCGATTGGGCGGTCCACGCCAAGTCACCGATTTCATAACGCATGGCGGGAGCGACCGGTCCGGCGCATCCAGCTATCATCATGCTCAGCGGTATTGCCAGAAAAACAGGGGTCCGAGTAGCCATGGGCCTAAATTAACCCTCAGGGGTAAATATCGGCTTAGCGGTTGCTGGCGGCCGAAACGGCAGGGGCCGCCCGGGTTAACCAGATTTTCTCGAATCGCGGCTACTGCGCACGTGGATTATCACGTCGAACCGAGGTCTATGGCGCAACAACTTTTCCGTAGTGAAGTGATCGAGGCGGGCCGCACCCGCCTGTCTGGTCGCGTCATAGCGGCGACCCCGCCAAGCTCGTGGCTCTATACCATTCTCGCTCTAGCAGCGTTCACAATTGCCCTGCTGATTGCAGCGTTTGGTACTTACTCATCGACCACCAGCGTGCGCGGAGTTGTCGCTTATGATCAGGGCGTAGCGCGCATCTATCCCCGGACGACGGCGGAAGTTTCGAGGATTTTTGTAAAACCCGGACAGCATGTCGAGGCAGGCGAGCCGCTGGTGGAACTGGCCGTAGCGCAAGGAGCGCAAGGTCTTGCACCCCAGCTCAAGGATCTGGCGCGGCAGGATGCCGAACTTGCGCGGCAGTCGGACCTTGCTGGCATCGAGACAATCTCGCAGCTGGCGGCACTGACTCAGCGTTCTGCTGGGATTGATACGGCAATTGCCTCGCTCCAACGACAGTTGGTCTTGGCGCGCGAACAGGTCAGGCTCGCCGAGTCCGCCGCCCGCCGCGCAGAATCATTGGCCAGGGACCAGGCGGCGACTCAAAGGCAGGTCGAGGACGCGCGTTCGACGGTGCTTGCTCGCCGTGCGGAAGTTGAGGCGATTGCCGAACAGGTGGCTGCCCAGCGCTCGGCGCGGCAAGCGGCTGTAGCAGAGCGCACCCTGTTGACCGCAGGCGGGGCAAAGTCCGCTTCGTTGATCGAGGGCCAGCGCGCGGCCCTTGCAGGAGAGTTCAAGGCGCTCGAGCGATCTGACCGTTTGGTTCTGGTCGCTCCAGTGGCAGGTACAGTGAGCGATCTGACGGGCGAGATTGGCCAGCAAGTCAAACCGGATGCCTCGGTCGCGACAATAATCCCGGTAGGTAGCAAGCTCGAAATCTGGCTCTACGCACCTACTGGCGCAGTTGGTCACGCCCGCATCGGAAACGAAGTGCGCCTTCAGTTCGATGCGTTTCCCTATCGCACTTACGGAACCGGCTCAGGTCGCATCGCGTCAGTGTCTGGTGCAACCATTGAACCGACGGCGCTTGATCCGAGTTTGAAGATTTCGGAGCCGGTCTTCAAGATCGTAACCTCTCTCCAGTCATTTGCGCCGCGAGTGCAGGGCGGTGTCAAGATGTTGCGGCCCGGAATGACCGTGCAGGGAAAAGTTATGCTTGAACGGCGGAGCTTGTGGGCGTCGCTGTTCGGCTGGGGAAACAGGGAGCCCGCGTGAGCAGCTTCGAATGGCCTTGGTCACGGCGGATAGCGCCCATCGTCCAGTCGGAAGCGGCCGAATGCGGGCTTGCCTCGTTGGCGATGGTGGCTCGTCATTTTGGACATCGGGTCGATCTGGCGGGACTTCGCCGACGATTCCCAACGTCGCTCGACGGTTTGAACCTGCGCCAGATCATGGCGGCAGCCTCAGCGCTCGATCTTGCACCCCGAGCGGTCCGCCTTGAAGTCGACGAGCTTGGCCAACTCGCCTTACCGGCTATTCTGCACTGGGATCTCAATCATTTTGTAGTGGTTGAATCGGTTGGCTCGAGGTTCGTTGTCATCTTGGACCCGGCACGCGGCCGGGTGCGAATGCCGCGACAGGCAATCGGCCGCCATTTTACCGGAGTCGCGCTGGAATTGATGCCAACGCCGGACTTCAAACCCATCGAAGCGCGCGTCCAGACACGGCTCACCGATCTATGGAGCCAGCTTACCAACTTCCGCTCCGCCATAGCGCAGGTCCTGTTCCTGTCGTTGCTCGTGCAACTGGCCTCGCTTGCCAGCCCGCTGTTCATGCAAATGGTGGTCGATGAAGCTGTCAACGAGAGCGATGGCAGCCTTCTTACCGTGCTGTTGCTCGGTTTCGGCTTCATATACCTGCTGCAGTCTGTCAGCCGCTTTCTACGGACGTGGGTGACAGTCTGCCTTGGGCAATCGCTGACGTTTCAGCTTGCCGGTAACCTGATGCGCCATCTGCTGCGTCTTCCCGCCACGTATTTCGAGCGGCGCCACGTCGGCGACATAATGTCCAGGCTGGGTGCCGTCGGCCCGATCCAGTCCCTGCTCACTCACGGCCTGGTGGACGCGGTGATCGACACGACCCTTGTCATCGCAACCCTGTTTGTCATGTTCTACGTCAGCGTGCCGCTCGCGCTCATCGGTGTGAGTGCGACGTTGCTCTACCTGCTTGTCACGCAGCTTGCTCATCCGGCTTTGCGCCGGTTGACCGAGGAGCAACTGATAGCCCAGGCACAGGAAGAAAGTTATGTGCTCGAAAGCATCAGGGCCATGCGAGCCATCAAGCTTCACGGCTTCGAGGCGCCTCGCGAAAGCGGATGGCGCAACCACTATGCCGATGTCATTTCAGCGGGCTACAAGGCGCAGATGGCCAGCCAGAAGGTGGACTTCTTTGAGGACATCACTTCGAATTTGGCCTTCCTGCTGACGGTCTATTTCGGGGCATTGGCTGTAATCAGTCAAAGCCTGACGGTGGGCACGCTGCTTGCTTTCCTGTCCTACCGCAGCACGTTTTCGGCCAGTGCACGGGCATTGGTCAAGCAATGGCAAAAATGGCGCCTGCTGTCCGTCCATCTTCAGCGCTTGTCAGATATTGTCGGGGAACCCCGCGAGCAGCTTGCTCCAAACGTAGTGCGGCGGAGTGCGATCTTGCCCCCCGCCATTCGTGCCACCAATCTGACGTTCGCTTATTCGGCGCAGTCTGAGCCGGTGCTGTCACGCGTCAACTTTGAAATTCCCGCAGGATCGCTCGTCGCAGTTGTGGGCCCTTCTGGCGCCGGAAAGACGACCCTGATGCGCCTGCTGCTAGGTCTTCTGACTCCGCAAGGTGGTTCACTTGAAATAGACGGAGCACCGCTGGGGATGTCCAACCTCGCGGCGTGGAGAGCCCGAGTGGGAGCGGTCATGCAGGACGATTACCTGCTGTCAGGTACCCTTGCTGACAATATCTCGTTCTTTGATCCCACCCCGAACCAGGAGCGCATCCAGCGTGCGGCCCGCTTTGCCCGGATCGATGAGGACATCTCGAAAATGGCAATGGGCTATCATTCCCTTGTCAGTGACATGGGCGTGGCCCTGTCGTCAGGGCAACGTCAGCGCATCCTGCTGGCAAGGGCCATCTACCGTCAGCCCGACATCCTGATCCTCGACGAGGGGACGGCAAACCTTGACACGCAGACCGAGGAGATCCTCGCGCGGTCGATTGCGGGCTGGCCGATCACCCGGATCGCGATCTCGCACCGGCCGGCCCTCGTTCGGGTTGCTGACATCATCCTCGAGGTTGACGGAGGGCAGGTCACGATGCGCTCGCGCGCTGAAGCGGGCTTCGCTGCGCCGCGAGCCTATCAGGAGCCCGTGTCTGACCGAGTGAAAGGAGGCACAGCTTGAACATCCAGACCCGCCTTGCGCTTCCGCTGGAATTAAACCTTGGCCTCGATGTATCCAGGTATGCCGAGGAATTCCTCAAGAACGGGCACGTGCGCATCCCCCATATCCTGAATTCCGGCGCCCTCGAGTTGTACCGGCACCTTGATGCCGAGGCAAACTGGATGCAGTTGATCAACAAGCCCGGCGGCGGGGCTCATGAAATCCCTCGGGACGAATGGCGAAAGCCGCGAATGCCGGAGAAGGCCCGGATATCGCGCGAAATGTACGAAAATGCGTGCGACGGTTTTCAATATTGCTATTCGGCTTTGCGCGTCCCGGGCAAGGACGAAACTTGCATGGACCCCGTACTGACTCAGATAAGCCGGCTTCTGTCGGAGCCGGACGTGAAGGGCATGCTCTCAGCTATCACGGGGATATCAGACCCTGTTTTCACGGACGGCCAAGTGACGTCATATGGTCCGGGAGATTTTCTCACCGGTCACGACGACGACCTTGAAGGATCGGGACGGGCCGCAGCTTTTGTTCTTGGCCTGACACCGCAATGGCGCCTTGAGTGGGGCGGGCTACTGATGTTCCATGAACTGGGCGAAGTACCGTTCTGCGGGCTGGTACCACAATTCAATACTCTGGACCTCTTCACCGTCCCACGGTACCACAGCGTCTCGCTGGTAAGTCCCGCCGCGCCGCGGCAGCGCTATTCAATCACCGGGTGGCTTTCCCGAAAATAGCGGTCTGCTAGGTGTTTGTGACTTCCAAGGCTCCCGAGGTCCGGATCGAGATTTCGACGTCGATCACAAACTCGCTCCGGCGCGCGCGGAAATGCCGTGCCAAGCGGGGGTCGAAGAAGTCCTTCAGCATGGGCGGGCGGCGCGCGGCGAAATAGAACTCCGGATCGGCCATGACATCCTCGCTAGCTGTGAGCCGCAGTTCGTCCTTGCGCGTCACTGTCTCAACGACGCACCATGCATGGGTAAATCCGGCGCTGCGCAGGGCATAGGCCCGGTGATAGCCATTCTGCAAAAGCACTCTCGAGCCGCTGCGAATGCCGCTCAGCAGGTTTGAGCCAAAGCCGATTGGCACGCCGAGAAAGGCAGTCGCAGGATTCGCAAGCGTCAAGGCTGCCAAGTCTTCACCCGTCAGCAATATCGGGCGGTGATCGCGAAAATCGCTTGAGAAGGAGGTGAACTGGTATCGGGTCGAGCCCAACCTCTTGACCCGATATGGAGGGAACTGCCTTTCAAGCGGAAGACAGAACCCAAACAGTGCTTCCTGAGAAGGCTCTTGTCCGAGCGCCTCGGCAATTTGCCCGGCATAACCAGTCTCCACCTGGATTTGGGAGATGACCAGCTTGTCGAGCTCTACCCGTTCGAAGGAATAGGGAAGGTCGGCAAACGAAGACTTGAACCAGCGATGTTCTTCCACTTCGCGTGCCAGGGGAACGAGTTCGGGGGGGACAGGAGTGCAGTCGATGGTGTCAGGCAGGCCGGCTTCGCTCTGCTCCAGATCGTAATACAGATCATTTGCCGCTCGCCAGTCTGCGGCATGAACGCGGAGATCGCCTGGGTCCCCTCCGATGACCTTGTTGGTCTGGAAGTCGAGATAGTTCTCGAGTTGCGGCTGGCCCAGGATCCACACCATTTCCCGTTCATGGGACGCAACCGGTGATGAGGATGTCCTCAAGGTAGAATCGACCGGCGCACAAGTGTCTTTAGGGTTTTGCATACATGCAGTCTAACTTGCAGCTCTTACCAAACGGCAAAAACGATGGTAAGCATACGCCGAAGGCCGCGGCGTGGTTTGATCAGGCAGCGATTGCGTGCTGGTCGGCGCACCAGTTCCAGGGCAGAAGCTCATCAAGCCGGCTAACTGGGTGATCGGCAATGCGGGCGAGGACATCGGCGAGCCAAGCCTGTGGATCGACCTCGTTGAGGCGGCAGGTCTGGATCAGCGAGTAGGCGATCGCCGCGCGTTGGCCGCCGCGATCCGAACCGCAGAATAGCCACGACTTGCGCCCGAGTGGTACACAACGCAGTGACCGCTCGGCGGCGTTGTTCGAGAGGCACACCCTGCCATCATCAAGGAATCGGGTGAACGCGCTCCAGCGGCGCAGCATGTAGTTGATGGCTTTGGCGACATCGTGGTTGCGGGATATTTTGGCGAGTTGCGCGTTCAGCCAATCGTGAAGTTGGGTCATCAGCGGCGCGCTCAACTCCCGACGGACAGCGAGCCGTTCGGCCGGGTTCTTGCCATTGATGTCGTGCTCGATCGCGAACAGGGCGTCGAGCTTCTGCACTGCCTCCAGCGCGATCGGGTAAATGACCGGTGCCTTCTCGCCGCGGCTCTTCTTGCGTGCCGCCCCCTCGACGTCGGCGAGCTCGAAGAACTTCCGGCGCGCATGCGCGAAGCAACCTGCCTCCAGAATGGGCCCAGGCTGGCGACCGGCAACATACAACTCACCGTAGCCGCCATAGGCATCGGCCTGGAGTATCCCTGACCAGGACGCGAGATGCGCTCGGGGATGCTCGCCGCGCCGGTTGCGCGAGTAGTGGAAGATGACTGCCGGCGGATCGGAGCCGCCGAAAGGCCGATCATCGCGCACGTAATCCCATAGTCGGCCGGTATCGGTCTTGCCCTTGGCCATGACCGGCACAGTCGTGTCGTCGCCATGAAGGCGCTTGGCGGCAAGGACGTGGGCCTCGATCATCTGGTAGATCGGCATCATTGCGTGGCAAGCGGCCCCGATCTGGTCAGCCAACGTCGACACGCTGAGCGGGATGCCTTCGCAGGCAAAGCGATCAGCCTGGCGGTGGAGCGGCTGATGCTGGCCGTACTTGTCGAACATCAGCATGGCGAGGAAGCTGGGGCCAGCCCATCCGCGCGGGGTGACGTGGAACGGCGCTGGCGGCTGCGTGATCTTCTCGCAGTCCCGGCAAGCGAACTTCTCGCGTACGGTCTGGATAACCTTCCACGCACGCGGGATCACTTCGAGCGTCTCGGTCACATCCTCGCCGAGCCTGGACAGGCGGCTGCTGCCGCAGGCTGGGCACGAGCACGGTGCGGAAACAACCACGCGTTCGCGCGGCAGGTGCTCGGGGAATGGCTTGCGGACCGGCTTCTTGCGCTCGAACGCGGAAATGGCCGTCGTCTTCGCTGCGGCGGCTTCGGCGGCGAGCTCGTCTTCCGCCGCATCGGCTTCAAGATCCTCATACCCAAGCTCAAACTGGGCAAGCAGCCGTTCGGTGCGCTCGGCACTGGCCCCGTACTGCTCGCGGCGCAGCTTGGCGTTCTGCAGCTTGAGATGGGCGATCATCGCTTCGGTGGCACTGGCAAGGGCCCGTGCGTTAGCCAGCTCGGCCTCGACCACGGCGGCGCGTTGCTCGGCTGCCTCGGCCTTCTGCAGCGCCAGTGTCAGCAGCGCCTTGAGCGCTTCGGCATCATCCGGAAGGGACGAAACAGCGGCTTCCATGGGTGCAAGTGAATCACCACCAGGCCTTCGGATCAAGCCAAAAATGCATGACTTTGCGGCTATCCCGCACTCTGTGGACGCCAGGAATACTGCGGGTTACGCCAGTCGATCCCGTCCAACAGGCAGGCCAGTTGCGAGCTCGTCAGCGATACCACCCCATCCTTCGCGGATGGCCAGATGAACCGCCCCTTCTCGAGCCGCTTGGCATACAGCGACATGCCGACCCCGTCGTGCCAGATGATCTTCACCAGTGACCCGGAGCGGCCACGGAAGACCCACAGATCACCGCCGAACGGGTCCTTGGTGAAGTGCTGCTGGACCATTGCAGCCAGGCTCTGCATCCCGCGCCGCATATCGGTGTGGCCCATCGCGATCCACACCCGTGCCCTCGCCGGAATCATCGCATCGCCTTCAAGGCGGCCACCGCAAGCGCGGGCGAGGCCGAGCCAAAAATCCGCAATCGTCGACCATCGGCGAAATCCAGCACGATCGCGGCTTCCGGCTCCGCCGTCGGCGCGCTGCCGATCGCTCCCGGATCATCCTCGATGACCGCAGGAACAAAAGCCTCCTGAACCTGCCGCAAGGCCGTCCGGCGCCACAAGTAGATCAAACCCCGGGAAACGTCATGGCGACGTGCAACATCCGCCACACAGGCACCCGGTGAAAACGCCTCGCGCAAAATCTCAAGCCGATCCTGATCCGACCAATCCCGGCGGCGTCGCGCCCCCGTCAGCACCGTTACCTGCGTCATGGCTGTCCTATGTACGTCCTATCGCTCGACCCAAAGGACGTCCTGACACACCGGACGGCATCAGCAAGCGGGACTCACCGGACAGTTACAAACGATGCGACCGAGCAAGGAAAACAAAAAGGGGCAGGATTGCTCCCGCCCCTCATCGGATGGAAATCCGTTAGTTCAGCACTTGCTGTGCTTGGACTTCTTCGACTTCTTCGACTTCTTCGACTTCTTGCCGCACTTGCTGTTCTTGCTGCCCTTGCTGCCGCACCAGCTGCTGGGGGGCGTCGGCGAGTCACCGCAGGTGCGGCCCTTGCTGCCAGCGCCATAGACCAATTCCAGCTCGTTCAGATTGAGATCACGCATTATCCTGCTCCTGTTAAGTTGATTAACTTGCGACCGCCTGGAGAAAGAATTGCGCACCTATTCGGGGCTTGTCACTTTGATTCTATGGTTAATAAGCAGGTGTCTCGATTTGAACCACAATCGTCAAAAAGGCTAATGCTATCTAGACGTCACGCGTCAAAGAACTTCAGGCGAATTCCGAAAGAGTCTCACGCACGAAGCTCCTATAACTTCGAGGGGAGCGCCCAAGGAGGCTGGTGAATTGCTCGACATCGTTAGAAGAGGCAATAAACCCATTTGTCTGGAAGACCTCGAACATACGGCAAAGGTCGAAGGCAATTGATAGCGGCATGCCTTTCGCCATTTGCTCTTCTGCGGCGGTCAAATCATCCCCGACATAATGAATTGGCTTACCCAGTTCGCTGGACCAAATTTCCGTTGCAACTTCAGCGGTGATCACGTCGGCGCCAACCAGTTTGTGAGTTTCAACAGATCCTGCACGCGACCCACGCTCAAGCCGGATCAATTCGATCGCCGCGGCGTCCACGATATCCCTGACGTCCACCATCGATATACCGCGCGAACCTATCACCATCGGGTACACGCTGTGCTTAATCAGGACTGGAAGGGCATCAAGGTCGTTCTGCATGAAGTAGTTGGGTCTAAGTACGGCTCCGGAAAACCCGAGGTCTCGGATCGCGCGCTCGACGGCGACCTTTGCCGCAAAATGCGGCACACCGACAAACTTTTCAGCATCCATTACCGATAGGTAGACGATATTCCTGACCCCGGCTTGATGAGCCGCGTTCACCGCCGTGATTCCATGGTGCAGTTCATCGGGGCACACCGCATTTAGCAGAAACAGCGTGGAGACACCGTCCATAGCGGATCGCAACGACGCGAGATCAGCAAAGTCGCCCTTCACGACCTGAATGCTCATCGGGAAGGACGAAGTTTCCGGCGAACGCGTCATCACCCGGATGCTCAGGCCCTCGTTCGCGAGGCGTGCGCTCAAACCCGCGCCGACAGTTCCGGTCGCTCCGGTAATTAAGATCGTCATTTATCAGCCTAGCAGTAAGAGTAATTTCATATCCCGCTCAGATCCAGAAAACCGAAGCGCCCCATTAAACGTATTTTCCGTCTGCGTAGATCAAAGGGTCACCAGTAATGTCGGAGATGCATCGTGTGACACGCCCGACGAAAATGGTGTGACTGGCGTATTCTACTTCAAGGTCGACCACGCTTTCGATGCGCGCGATGGCATCCGTGAGTATCGGAATCCCGGATGTGCTGATCTCCCAATCTCCGAAGCGAAACTTGTCCTCTCCTCGCACCGCGCCGCCGAAAGCATTCGATACCTCTGCATGCTGCCGGCCAAGAAGGTTTACCGAAAACGGCTTGTTGATTGCCAATGAACCTCGCAGCGAGGCGGTCCTGTTTATGCAAACCAGCAGCGACGGCGGATCCATCGATAACGAGGTTACGGACGTGGCGGTCAAGCCAACGGGACCTCCTTCATCCGCACAGCAAACGACCGCGACACCTGCAGACAGGCGGCGCATAGCGTTTCGAAAGCGACCGGCAAGCTCCTGGTCCTGACTGGCCTGCTGTCCATTCTGCGAACTTCGCATGGCGCGGGCATCGCAGTCTCCGACATTTTCTTTCATCAACTTACTGCCTTTCCAAATCACGCGATCCCAGCTGTCAGAATGAAAACGAGGCGAGCCTTGAAGTTGAGCAAATCTCGCAGAATTCAGCCCGCGGTCCAGCCGCCGTCGACGACGAGACTGGTTCCGGTCATCAGTGCGGATGCATCCGAGGCGAGGAACAGGACCGCGCCCATCAGATCTTCGACCGTCCCGATCCGGCCCAGTTTGATCTTGGCCAAGACGCTGTCGCGGAAGGCCGCGTCTTCGAACATCGGCTTGGTCAGCGGGGTTTCGATGAAAGTCGGCGCGATTGTGTTGGAGCGGATCTGGTGCGGCGCCAGATCGAGCGCGATGGCTTTGTTCATGCCTTCGAGCGCCCATTTGCTGGCGCAGTAGAGGCTGCGGTTGGGACCGCCGACATGGCCCATCTGCGACCCCATGTGAATCAGGCTTCCCGGCCTTCCGACGGCGATCATCTGACGGGCGCAAGCCTGGGCAACGAAGAACGCGCTCTTGAGGTTAAGATCGAGCACCGCGTCGTAATCGGCCTCGGACACCTCCCACATCGGCATGGGGCGATTGGTTCCGGCGTTGTTGACCAAGATGTCGAACGCCTCGCGGCCGGCGAAAAAGCCAGCCACGGCATCGAGGTCAGAAACGTCGAGTGGCGCCGCGATGGCACCTTGGCCGATTTGTGCCGCCGCAACCTCGATCTCGCGGGCGGTGCGGGCCACCAGCGTTACGCTTGCCCCCGCTTGGGCCAGCGCGGCGGCGGCGGCCAGGCCAATGCCGCGCCCCGCACCGGTCACGACGGCGCGCTTGCCGTCGAGCCGGAACGAAGGGGTCTGCGGCAGGTCACTCACGCCCGGGTCAACTCGCTCGGTTCGACCTGGCCGGCGTAGGGGACGTTGCGCCCGCCAAAGCGGCGAACCCGGATATTGGCCTGCTCGCCATGACCGGCAAAGCCTTCGAGCGCACAAAGGCGGCTGCAATATTCGCCGACCAGGGTGCTCGCTTCGTCGGTCAGCACCTTCTGGTAGGTGCAGGTCTTGAGGAACTTGCCGACCCACAGCCCGCCGGTAAAGCGCGCAGCCTTCCTGGTGGGCAGGGTGTGATTGGTGCCGATCACCTTGTCCCCGTAAGAAACATTGGTGCGACTGCCCAAGAACAGCGCGCCGTAATTTGTCATGGTGTTCAGGAAATAGTCCGGGTCGGCGGTCATCACCTGGACGTGTTCGCTGGCGATCTCGTCGGCGACCCCCACCATTTCCTCGTAGCTGTCGCAGACGATCACTTCTCCAAAGTTCTCCCAAGCCTTGCGGGCATGTTCGGCAGTCGGGAGGATCTGCAGCAGCCGCTCGATCTCGGCCATGGTTTCACGGGCGAACTTTTCGCTGTTGGTCAGCAGCACGCCGGGGCTGTCCGGGCCGTGCTCAACCTGCCCGAGGATGTCGGTCGCGGCGATTTCCGGGTCGCAGCCGATCTCGTCGGCGATGATCAGCGTTTCGGTGGGGCCTGCAAACAGGTCGATCCCGACACGGCCGAACAGCTGGCGCTTGGCTTCGGCGACGAAGGCGTTGCCGGGCCCGACCAGAATATCGACCGGATCGATGCTCTGGGTCCCGATCGCCATCGCCCCTATGGCCTGGATCCCGCCGAGCGCGTAAATCGCATCGGCTCCGGCCATGGCCTGGGCGGCGACAATCGCCCGCGCTGGGGTGCCCTGAAATGGTGGCGCGCAGGTGATCACCCGCGGCACGCCGGCAACCTTGGCGGTGATCACGCTCATGTGGGCAGAGGCTAGCAGCGGATACTTTCCGCCTGGGACATAGCAGCCCGCAGCCTGAATCGGGATGTTCCGGTGCCCCAGGATGACACCGGGCATGGTTTCCACCTCGACATCGCAAATCGAGGAACGCTGGATTTGCGCGAAATTACGGACCTGGGCCTGAGCGAACTCGATGTCCTTGCGTTCCTGCGGGGTCAGGCTGTCTACGCACGCGTCGATCTCGGTCTGGGAAAGACGATAGTCATCGCGATTCCAGCCATCGAACTTGATCGACATGTCGCGGATCGCCGCATCGCCTCGCTGTTCGATGTCAGCCAGCGCCGCCTCGACAATATCGCGCACCTTGCGGTCAGCCGTCGCTTTTGCCTCCGATGTCACTCCCAACTTCAGATACCGTGCCATGTCGCTTATCCATCCTTCGGCCGAAATCAAACGACCACACGGTTCTCGATCGCGCCAATGCCGTCGACTTCGCAGCGCACCACATCTCCGGGTTGCAGAAAGACTTGCGGGTTCATGGCGACCCCGACGCCCTCTGGCGTGCCAGTCGCGATCAGATCACCGCTTTCCAGCGTAAAAGCTGTCGAGAGGTATGCGATTTGCTCCCAGAGACTGAACACCATCTCCGATGTGTTGCTTTCCTGGCGAAGCTCTCCGTTGACTGAGCAGCGCAACCCGAGAGCATGAGGATCGGCGATCTCGTCTGCGGTTACGATCCACGGCCCGATCGGACCATGGGTGTCAAAGGACTTGCCCATCGTGAAGGTCGGCGAATGAAACTGCCAGTCTCGGGCACTGACATCATTGCAAACCGTATACCCGAAGACGTGTTGATGAGCATTCTGCGCGTCAACCCCTTTAGCGGGAAGACCGATGACCGCAGCCAGCTCGACTTCGTAATCGAGCTTTTCGGTGACAGAGGTCACGATGTCATCGAAGGGGCCAGAGATGCAACTTGTCTGCTTGTTGAACCAGTACTGCTGCTGCGGCTTGGGCACGCCGAGTCGTTCGGATTCAGCAATATGCTTGCGATAATTCATGCCGATCGCAAGAAATTTGCCGGGTCGCTCTAGCGGTGCCAGCAATCGAACGTCAACGAGCGGAACAGTGCGTTCGCGCCTAGCCACGACTTCGCGGACGCGGGCCAAGGCGGCTTCTCCGCCGGCGATGATCGACAGCATGGTGGGATAGTCCTGAGAGATCGGATCCAAGGCAACGATCGTCTCGCCTTCCAGTGCTCCCAAACACACCTTGCTGCCGTCCTGAAAACGCAAAAGTTTCATAAAAGGGGCTCCAAATAGAATTGGCCTGCAATCACCAGGCTGTAGTTCCACCATCAATGCGGATATCGGTCGCAGTAATGAACGAGCTTTCGTCCGAGGCGAGAAAGAGCGCTAGGGCAGCGACTTCCTCCGGGCGGCCAGGTCGCCCGAGCATTATCTTCTTCAGCATAGGTCCACTGAAGTCTGCATGCTGCAGTAGCTCCTTCGTTGCGCCAGTTTCGATGAGCCCCGGCGAGAGTGAATTTGCACGGATGCCGCAGTGCCGACCCTCCATCGCAAAGTGTCTCGTCATGGAAAGGACAGCACCTTTGCCTGCAGAATGCGCCAAGCCGGGCAAAGCCTCGTACCCGATCCACGCGGAAACTGAGGCCATGTTGATGATAGCTCCGCCCCGGGTTCCCAGCGCAGCCCATGCGGCCTTCGTCAGATTGAAGACAATGCTGACTTCGGCTTCAAGCGTATCGGCAAATTGTTCGTGGGTCAGGTCATCAAGCCACGCAAACTGTGCATCGGCCGCACAGTTGAACAGGACGTCGAGCTGGCCGTAATGCGAAAGCGCAAAGTCCACCAATCGCTGACACATCGCCGGGTCGCGCGGATCACAGGGTTGGAGAGAAACCATGTCGCCGCCAGCTTCGCGAACAGCAGTGACACAGGCTTCGGCGGGTTGCGCATTAATGTCGCACCCGACCACTTTGGCCCCTTCGCGCGCGAAGGTCTCCGCAGAAGCACGCCCTATACTTCCGCCCGTGCCCGTGATGAGGCACACTTTGCCTGCAAGACGTCCAGCCATTTGCATTGCTCTCTTGGAAAGCAAGTCGGGAGGCCGGGCGACCGGTCCTCCCGACTTGCTCGATTAGAAGTCGAACGTCAGCCGGGCACCGAAAGTCCGGGGAGGCCCGAGCTGGGTTGCGGTGGGACCAGGTATGCCTCCCAGGGCTGAAGATCCTGGGACAGCCCTGTTGAGGAGGTTCTTGCCCCAGATGCCCAAGCTCCAGCGATCGTTGTCGCTGTAGTAGGTCAGTGAAGCGTCAACCAGGGTGAAGTCACCGAGAAGGTCGCCAGGAACGAGCGCAAAGTCTCCCCAGTAAGACGATTCATACCTGGCATCGGCTCGTGCCCGGATGTAACCCGAACGCATGGTGAAATCGTGGGAATACCCAGCGGTCACAGTCCATGTGGGAGCAAATGCGATCGGATTGCCGCTGTAGCTAACCCCATTGGGCTGCACGAAATCCTTGTAGGTGCCGTGCACGTAACCAACCGAAACATTTAACTGATCGGCAGATGACGGCTTTACAACGAGATCGGCTTGGAAGCCGTAGATATCCGTGCGCTTCGCGTTGAAGATCGGATTGAAGGCAGCGCTGATATCGTAGCTCTGCTGCAGCAAGTCATTGTACCTGTAGAAGTATCCTTCCAAATTGAGCTGGACCATGTCTTTCAGGAACCGGGATTTTATGCCCGCCGAGAACGCATTGAGGGTCGACGGCTTCACCGCATTGTCGAATGTGGCGGAATTCGCCTTCTCGTTATAGGTTCCCGGCGTGTATCCGGTCTGGAAGCCAGCGTACCCTAGGACCTTTGGCGTGATGTCATAATCGACTCCAATCTTGAAATCGACGTGGCGGTAGCTCTTGTCGAAAGCATAAAGCGCGCTGTCGTAAGCAACGCCCGCACCTTCACGCTTGAAATAGCTGGCACGTGCACCGGCGGTAAGCCGCAGCCGGTCGGTTGCCGAATAGGTCAACTGGCCAAATGCCGACAGATTATCAAGACGGTTACGGGTCACATTGCTGATGAAGACACCGCCACCGAACAGCCCGAAGGCCCCGCTGTTGGTCAGGCGTGATCCATACAGACCGACCAGCCAGCGCACTTTGCCGGCTTCTCCGGCAAGACGGAACTCCTGGGTGACTTGCTCATACTTCGAAGTCAGTCTGGCCGGAATCGAAGTCAGCCAGAAATTCTGATCGGAATCGATGTATTGATAGGAGGTGATGGAGGTCAGTGTTGTGCTGCCGATTTCTGCATCGATCTGCGCGCCGGCCACGTAGTTGTCGTAGCTCTGCCCAAGCGCAGTGATTGCCCCGAACGGAGCCAGAGGTGCCAGCGCCCCTGTGCGGGTGTCATCCCATGGGTCATCCGGATGGAGGTAGGCCCCGTTCCGGACACTCATCGTTGCCACATCGAATGACCGCGTGACAACGTTGATCGGGCTGCCGTTCTTGGTCGCGACAGATCCCCACAGATACAGGGAGACGGCATCGGACGGCGAGTACAGAGCGGAAAGGCGACCGGTGAAGTCCTCCTGGGAATTCGCGCCGCTCTTCTGATAACCATCGTGGCGCACGTAATCGACAGCGCCGCGTATCGCCAATTCCTCCGAGACAGGAATGTTCTGGACAGCCGTTGCGTGGAACAAGCTGTAGTTCCCCCCCTCGGCGATCAGCTTTGTCTCGTAGCGATCTGACGGGCGATTGAAATTGACGTTGACCGTGCCACCCATTGCCGTGCCACCATAGAGCGTCCCTTGCGGGCCAGGCAGCACTTCAATCTGCGCCACATCGAGAAAACCCGCGCTTGCGCCCTCGCGCGGCGTCGAGACGCCGTTCACGTTTAGGGCGACAACTGGCTGTACGTTCGCGAAATCAAGGGAGGCGCCCACGCCCCGGATGAAGATCTGCACGGACTGCTGCTCGATCTGGAAGCGCGCACTCGGCACCAACGTTTGCGCGGCCGGGAGATCGCTAATCCCGCGGGCAACCAGGGTATCGCCGGCAATGGCAGTGATCGCAGCCGGCGTCTTTTGAAGCAGCGTGGAGCGCTTCTCAGCGGTGACAACGATGTCCTGTACACCCGCATCATCGCCGTTTGCCGCGTCGGCGACGTCCGGTTGCTGCGGGAGAGCCTCTTGGGCGAAGGCTGCTCCGCCGTGGCTAAGCGCCAGAACCGAA
Organism: Novosphingobium aquae; assembly: GCF_037572715.1. NCBI lineage: Bacteria > Pseudomonadati > Pseudomonadota > Alphaproteobacteria > Sphingomonadales > Sphingomonadaceae > Novosphingobium > Novosphingobium aquae. The sequence goes on from NZ_JBBHJY010000009.1 coordinate 76,407, forward strand.
ACACAACAAGCGAACTTTTGCTTCCAAGCCATGCTAAACCTCCCTCCAAAATAATTTCTAATGGTCTAAATTCTCTACTAATTGTCCATACGACATAGATCAGATATTTTAGTCAAACGTATGAAATACATATCAGAAGCGACGTATTAATTTAAACTTGTTTCTAGTTATATTTATACAACCAAAGTCCGGCCAAGGGCGCAATTATTTGTAATTTGAACCACGCAATAATGTCAGAGTTCAAAACTTTGGCTGCTCATTTAGATCTCCCGCTTCTGAAATGTAGGTTCCGATGCGGTTGCCCCTCACGACAGGCACGAACAATGCAGATGGATGCTCGGCGTCGTGATGGATGGTCACCCATGAAGGGCGCTGCTGGACGACATGCCCCTTGCCCAACCGGGCGAAGAACGTGTCTGATCGATCAGTGTCGCTGGAACTTACGCCGAGTGCCAGGCGATGCCCCTGCTTGAACACATTCGCTGTCGGAATCAGGTTGATGTCGAAGCGGTGGGGCGCGCCGGGCGTAAGTTCAGCCTGCGCGTTAAAAGGATATTGCCAGAGCCACGGCTTCGAGAGCTCCGGATCAGTCTCACGCATGCTTCCTTTGAGCCAGCCGCGCGTCAGGAGCGTGCGCTCACCGTCGGGAGCGATTTCCCATAACGTCAAAAAGAGCAGCAGCTCGGGCTGGGTGCTCGACGCATAAATCGTTGCGGTAAGCGGGCCGACAACTTCGGTCTCCTCGACCATCGGCGGCGTGGTGAACAGGATTCCGCCACGTTCGTTGTACCGGTTGTCCTCGTAGCTCGTGCCACCTTCATGCGGCCAGTGCTCATGCTCTGATAGAAGCCCCTTGAAGTGCAGATAAAAGGGCTGCCAGACCGTTTCTGGTAGCGGCCAAGTGTGGCTCTGCTTCCAGTTACCACCGCTACCCATCACGTAGAGATTGACGGCAGGTTCCTCGAGATAGCCTGTATCATTGTCTTTGAGCCAGTGATCGAACCAGCGCAGGGACTCCGCCGCATATTGGTAAATGGGTCGATCGAGATACATCGGAGGTCCAACGACCAGCTTCTTTGGCGCGGAGAGTTTTTCCCAAGCCCTGAATTCCCCGGGCAAATGCAGCATGTACATGTCCCAGGAAGCACCGATCATCATCGGGATGCGGATGTCTTCAAGGCGAGGGTTGCGCTCGGCCCAATAGGGGCCGTCATGCGCATTGATGAGCACGTCGATGATGAGCGGATGGCCGCCCTCCTCGGGAGCCTTGATAGCTTTGGCGAGGGCCGGAACGGCCATCAGATCCTGATCCGCGCGCAGCTCCTCGATCCGGCACCTGTACTCGTCCTCACCCAGGGCAATGCGAGACCAGCCCTTGATCCGCGATCCATCGAGATGTTCGGCCCAGCTCGTCAGGAAGCCGGCAGCGAGGATGCCGCCGTGATAGAATTTGTCCCGATAGAAATCATTGTAGCCGTAAAGCCCGAACACCGCCTTCAGTGCGGGGGGATTGCGCGCAGCCACCTGCTTCGCGCAGACCGAGAAATAAGACGCACCGAACATGCCGACGCCGCCCGTGCACCACGGCTGCTCGGCAACCCAGGCAATGACCTCGACGACATCGTCGACCTCGCGCGGGCTGTAATGAGCGTAGACGCCTTCCGACTGCCCCGTGCCGCGCGCGTTGACTATCACATGAACATAGCCGCGCCGGACGAAGAAGTTGGGATCTCCCGCCTCGGCCTGGGCATTGGGAAAGGTGATCGCCTTGGGAATAGACGGGGCGGATTGCATTGCCTGATCGTAGGCGTGGACGCCGATGATCGCGGGAAAGCTGCCAGCCGATGCCGGGCGGAACACGTCAACTGAGATGCGGACACCATCCGACATCTCGACCTTGACGTTTCGCTCGATCACAACCCCATGTTCGCGGGGCGACAACTGCCAATCGAGGGAGAACATGCGTCAGGCCTTCAGGCCGGCGAGCGCAGCTTCCGCAACCGCCAGATCCATTTCCGCCGTCGCGCCGCTGACGCCAACAGCACCTACGCAAACGCCATCGACCAGGATGGGCAGGCCACCGTCGATCACCGAGAAATCAGTCAGATGGGGCATCGTGATTGCCGAGCCCTCATCCGACCCGACGAAGGCCCGCACACCGGCGGTCGGCGCCCCGGTTACCGCCGCTGTCCAGGCCTTCTTGAAGGCCACCTGATAAGGCAGAACGGTCGCGCCATCCATGTGAGCGACTGCCTTGATCTGCCCCGAACGATCGACCGCCACAACGCACATGGGCACTCCCATCCGCGCGGCTTCGTCGACGCCTGCGGCGACAATCTTCTGCGCGGCTTTGAGCGACAGCATGAGGGTCGGTGCAGCAATATTCGCATTATCGGTCATGAGGCATCTTTCCAGAGAACTGAATTGATCGGGTCAGTCCCGCCCCCTTTGTGAAGGACGGGGCTCGCTGACCCACCTCACCATCAACGACGCGATGGATTGTGGAAAATTGTAGTTATGAATGGCTCGTATTAGGGGGCTTTATCGGAACCGCAGCGCGCGTGCGGTGCCCGGCATTCGCTGTCGGTATTAGCGCATACGACTATGCCGAGGTTATCACTGGGCATCAAAGGCAGAAGACTGGGAGAAGCCCTTCAGGAAATTGCGCAGCCACATATGCGCCGGGTCATTATCGTTACGGCGGTGCCAGATGAGTTTGTGATTGAGTGGCGCAAGTTTGAATGGCGGCTCGAAAATTGCGATCTTGCCAAAATGAGCTGATCGTTCAGCAACCTGGCGGGGCACCACGGCAGTCATCGAGGTGCCAATCAACGCTTCAATCGCCAAAGCGTATGTGGAAACGAGCAGTGCCGTCCGCGGTCGCTCTGGCAACGCGCTCAGGGCGCGTTCCACCGTACTGCGAAAGTCACCCCCAAAACGTGTTTCGACATGATCGGTCGAGCAGAAGGCTTCGTAAGTTACACCTTTGCGAAAGCATTCATTCGATTGGTCAACAACCAGGACATATTGATCGGAATAGAGTGGTTCGCTCGCTAGGGCGTCGGCGTCGTTGATCGGATCCCACAAACCAGGCTCGTACAGCTGGATTGCCAGATCGACGTCACCGTCCTGAAGGCGCCGAAGCAGGCCCGCTGTCACGAAGATGTCGATCTGGCAGCAGAGATTTGGTGCCGCTCGTCTGAGGCTTCGCATTGCCGGAACCCCGAATATCTCGGCGACCGAACTGGACATAAGCAGGTGAAAGTTTCGGCTATCGTTTTCCGGGTTGAATTCGGACTGCCGATTGAGGACCGCCCGGATGTCGAAAAGCAGCTCCTTGGCGGGTTGCACCATTTGCTGACCAAACGGCGTGAGCTCCATTTGCCGACCGACCCTTTCCAACAGCTGGTCGGCAAACTGCGTGCGCAATTTGCTGAGTGCTATGCTCATTGCCGGCTGGGTAACACACAGCCGGGACGCGGCCCGGGTCACGCTGCGCTCCGTCAGAAGCGCATCCAGCGCAACCAGGAGATTGAGATCCATCCCATCAAGATGCATCTTCTTGCCTTCTTCGCATGCGCGCCCGCGCTTCAACCGGGGGGCTGAAACAGCCTCCGTTGCTAGCAGCGCCGGCGCTTCGGTCGGCACCGCCGAGCAAGGATCTGGTCAATTGACCAGATATCCGCCGTCAACAGGCACCGCGGCACCATTGATGAAAGATGCGTGGTCAGAAAGCAACCATGCCACGGCTTCGCCGATTTCACGCGGCGCAGGAAACCGGCCCATCAAATGGCGGTCTTTCGATCGTCCCAGGAATGCCTTGAATTCGGGCTGCTCTGCCAGGCGCGAGATGAGGTCGGTCTCCACGATACCCGGCAACACGCTGTTCACACGGATATTTTGCCCGCCAAGTTCAACAGCGGCGGCGCGAGTAAGGCCCACCACACCGTGTTTGGCCGACACGTATTCGGCGGCATTGGCGATCGCGATCTGAGCAAGACCGGAAGCAGTGTTGACAATCGCACCCCCGCCGCTGCGCAACATTGCAGGCGCCTGGTGCTTGATACAGAGAAAGACGGCGGTCAGATCGATCCGCAGCGCGCGCTCCCACTGTTCCAGACCGAGTTCGGTGAGGGGAATGTTGCTCTGCTCTACACCGGCATTGTTGAACGCCCCGTCGAGCCGACCATAATGTGCGAGAGTTTCCGCCACTAATTGCTCGATGGCCGCTTCAGACTCTAGATCAGCTTCGAGGTAGATAGCCTCGCCGCCAGCTTTGCAGACGCTTTTCGCGACAGCTTCACCAGCAGTCTGTTTGATATCGCTCACGACCAGTCGCGCGCCATGTTCAGCAAGGACTGCGCAGGTTGCCGAGCCAATCCCCCCGCCACCGCCTGTCACGAGGATCACCTTTCCATCGAGCATCTTCTTCATCAGCCATCCTCTCTTCGTGAATGAGTCACCTGCTCACTGAACAACGATTCCAGCAGCAAGTCTGATCTGCTTGTCGAACGTCTCCGACACGTCCTCGGCACTGACCACGCCCAGCAGAACGCGCTCATATGCATCGCCGAGCGACGCCCAGAAGAACGCGCCAGCTCGCAGCCGCGCTTCCTCTGGGCAGTACAGGTTCGCGAGGATCCGCTCGATGACGGTTATGGCTTGGCCCGGTCCTCCCTCGTAGAAGATGTCGCCAAGGCCGCTGAAATGGTTGATCTCGCCGACCATCATGCGGAAGAGCATGACAATGTCGCGCCGGGTGATGAGGTCGACCACGATGTGGCCATAGTCGATCAGCATCGACCTCGCCTCCTCCGCAGTCTCCGCACACTCATAACGGTCCGGCATCAGCATTTCTTGGCACTGATCATTCAGGCAGGCGATGAACAGCGTCCGCTTGTCGGCGTACTGACGGTAAACCGTCATTTTGCCGACACCAGCTTCCTGCGCGATGCCGTCCATGCTTGCGCGCTCATACCCACTGCTGAGGAATACCCGCTGAGCCGCCTGAAGGATCTGAGCCTTCTTCAGCGCAACACGGGCGAACCGCTTGTCTCCGGGATTCCACTGGCGGCGATTTTCACTGCTCATAATGATACGATACCGTCTTGTCTCATATGAAAGGAGGTTCTATTAGAGCCCGACTCGCGACGCAAGGAAGAAGTTGGATTGCGCGAATGCGAGCGAACAATTCCGAGCTTCGGCAACAGCGGCCACCCTCTCCACTTTCCGGGCAGGTCGCGGAAACAAGGAGATGGATCTTGAGCTCATTTGACCGTGCAGCAGGCAGCGCCTTCTGCTTTCCGAACCAACAGAACTCCGAGTTCTGCGCGCGGGCCGCGGCGCTTCGCGATCTCATCAAGACCGAGGCCGCCAAAGAGGAGAATCGCGGAGCAACGTCGTTGAAGGCGGTCGAGGCGATGCGCGAAGCCGGGCTCTACTGGTTACTGGTGCCTGAAGCCCTTGGTGGTTCCGACACGGGGGTGAGCGAGATCACGGCGCTGGCCGAGGAGGTCGCGAGCGCTGATTCCTCGACGGGCTGGTCACTCGCCGCTCAAAGCATTGCAACCATGGTCGCCGCCACCTTCTGCTCGGACGCTCACGTCGAACGAATGTTCGGCGGCGCGCGCCTGCCGGTGATGAGCGCAACCTATGCGCCGACTGGCAAGGCGGTGCGGTCGGGCGACAACTACACTGGGAGCGGCCGCTACAGCTTCGGCAGCGGCATTTCCCATGCCGATTGGGTATCTTCGGCCTTTGTGCTGCAGGAAGGCGGCAAGCCGGTATTGCAGGAAGACGGCCAACCGCGCGTGGTTGGCGCCTTCCTTCCCGCAGACCGCGTCAATATCCTTGGCAATTGGGACGTGGTCGGGATGGAGGCGACCGGCAGCTTCGATTATGAAGTGCCCGAGCAGACTTTCCCCCTCGACTGGACTTTCAACCAGTATTGGACCGAGCCGATGCGGCAATCAAAGGCCGCAACGATTGGAACTCTGGTTGCAGTGTGCGCCGGCCATGTCGGGGTAGCGCTTGGAGTTGCCAGGCGCTCTCTTCACGAAGCGGCGCATTCGGCGAGTTTGAAAAAGCGTCTTTATGCGACGGCCTCCATCGCCGACACCCCGACGTTCAAGATCGACTTCATTCGAAACGAAGCTCTTTTCCAAGCAGCGCGAGCCAGGACTTACGACCTACTCGCCAAGGTCGATCGCAAGGCTGACGCCAATCAGCCACTTACCGATGGCGAAATTCAGCAGATCCGGCAGGTGACGACCTGGACCCATCAAGTCTGCCGCGATGCCACGCTGCTTGCATACAGCTCGGTTTCTTCGTCGCTTCGTCGACCGAGTATTCTTGCGCGCAATGCAATGGACGCAGCTGTCGCGGGTCAGCATTTCATCGTCAACGATATGACAATGATCGATGCTGCCCCCGCCATCATTGATCAATGGGCCGACGAGAGCGCCCAAAGCGTGGGAGGCCTCTGGTGAGCCAGAAACGACTTAAGGGGACCGAAACGGTCGGCGTCCATTCACTTGACCATTTTGCATTGACCGTCCCGGATTTAGAGGAAGCGAGGCGGTTCTTCGAGGCGTTTGGTCTCGAAGCAAAGGAAGGTGAAGGCACCCTTGAACTCTACACATTTGGTTCTCACCATATGTGGGCGAGGCTGCAACATGGTCCCGCCAAGCGCCTGCACTATCTGAGCTTTGCTGCCTATGCGGAAGACCTGTCGCATTTCGAAGAACGGCTCGGCAAACTGGGCGTCGAGCGCGTGGACGGTCCTCAGGGCGCTCTGGACAAAAGCGGCATCTGGTTCCGGGACCTGAACGGCACCCCTGTCCAGATCAGGGTTGGTTGCAAGAAGACGCCTGATACCAAGCAAGCGATTCCGCCAGCTCAAGGGCCCGCAGCCGTCAGAAACGCGCCGCTACGGGGTTTTCTGCCACCAGTGCGCCCGTCGCGGCTGTCACATATCCTCCTCCTGGTACCAGATGTTCCGGCGGCCGTCGCATTTTACGAGTCCACGCTAGGACTACGACTTTCTGACAAATCTGGGGATGTTGTTGCATTCACGCACGCGATGCACGGGTCCGATCACCACCTAATTGCCTTTGCTCGATCCAACGGTACTGGGCTTCATCATTCGAGCTGGGACGTTCCGACGATCGACGACATCGGCCGAGGTGCTGGGCAGATGCAGGACGCAGGATATGAACATGGCTGGGGCGTCGGTCGCCACGTGCTGGGCTCCAATTACTTCTACTATGCGCGGGATCCCTGGGGCAGCTATGCAGAATACTCGTTCGATATCGATTACATTCCCGAAGGCACGGTATGGGAACCAACCTCACCGCCTGAAGATAACTCCTTCTACCTCTGGGGGCCCAATCCGCCTGAGGATTTTACACACAACTACGAGTGTTCGGAGTGGCCGATTGCACCCAAGCTTGGGTAAAGTCCGGACTTTGTCAGGTGTGAGCAAATATGTAGCGAAGGAAGCCCTTTGAGGCAAAGATCAAGGTTTCATCAAAAGTGCAGCATGAGTAGCCCCTAGATTTCTGGACGCCTTCGATCCTAATTTTGAGGACAGGTCGCCATGATTTTGCTGGATATAGGCTACTGTGGGCATACCCCTGCTTTTGCGCGTCGAAGCAGCGGCATGCCTGCGGCCATGCCGGTAGGTTTGCCATCATCGATCTTGATCCGGCCATTTACGACAACGGTTCGCATGCCAATCGAAAACAGGGTGGGATGGGTGTAGTCTGCCTGCGGCCCGAATTTGGCTGGGTTGAATACGACCACGTCCGCGAAGTTGCCGTTCCGGAGCTCGCCCCTGCCTTCCAGTCCGAAGATCCGCGCCGTGCGCAGGGTGCTCGAGGCGATGAAGGTGCGCAGGTCGATCACACCCCGCTCTCGCACATAGGTCGCATATTTGCGGGCGAACGACGCGTAATAGCGCGGGTGGCCGGTTGAGGCGTCCGAGCTGGTGACCACCCAGTCGCGCTTCATGAAGGCGGCAATGTCGTCCTCGCTCTGGTTGAACGAGGCGATGCTGACTTCACTGACCTTCAGGAGGTCGAGCGTCGATGCAACCGGATCAGTGCCCCTTTCGCGGGCCAGGACGGCGAGTGTTCTGCCCTTGGCCCAATCGGGGCCAGTCGTGATCAACACGGCCTCTGCCCCGCCCCGTCGCCGCAGGTTTTCCGCGATCTCCGTCCGCAACCGATCCCGGAGTTTTTCGTCGGCAAAGCGGCTAAGCATGGCCGCGCGGCCGCCGTCCTGCGCCCAGCGCGGAATGAGCGCCGCCGAGAGTCCAGTGCCCGAGGCCGACCACGGATACTGGTCAGCATGAACCACTTGCCCTCGCGCCCGTGCCGCCTCGACCCGGGCGATGACCTGCGGCGCCGATCCCTGAACGTCGACACCAAGCGCCTTTATATGCGCGATGTGCACCGGGATCTGGGCATCACGGCCAATCGCAATCGCTTCGTCCACCGCACCGAGCAGGCCGATCGAATAGCTGGATTCGTCGCGCAGGTGGCTGTCATAGACCCCCCCGGCGGCACCGGCCACGCGGGCGAGCGCCGCAACCTCATCCTGCCGCGCGAAACTTTGCGGGGCGTAGAACAGACCGGTCGAAAGGCCGAGCGCGCCCTGGCACATGGCCTTGGCGACAAGCACCTTCATCTGGCTCATCTCCGCCGGGGTCGGCGCGCGGTCGGCATTACCGATCACCGCTGATCGCACCCCACCAAAGCCGACATAGGTGGCAAAATTTATCCCATAGCCCTGCCCGCCCAGCGTCCGTCCAACATCCGGATCCCCGCCGCCATCGACACCGATGAAGGCCGTGGTCACGCCCTGCGTCAGAAACGGCAGCAAGAGCCGCTCGACCGGACTGTCCGAAGCCAGCGCAGCCCCGGCATGCGTATGCGGATCGATGAACCCGGGGGCGACAATCATGCCCCTGGCGTCGATCGTCCGTCCCGCACGTCCCGGCGCCTTGGGGCCGACATAGACGATGCGATCCGCTTTGATGGCAACATCACCGATGAACGGCTGCGCATCACCTGTGTAGACCTGTCCGCCCCGGATCACGATGTCGGAGTCCAGTTGCGGGTTGCGGCCTGCAGCCGCAGGTGTGAGCATCAGGCAGAGGAGCGATGCGCCAAAGCGCAGGGCAGAAGTTTTCATGGCCATCGCCTCATCTCAATCCGTTACGCGCCGCGCCAGGCGATGGCTTCGATTTCAACCATTGCGCCGGGTGCGACAAGGCCGGAAACGACGACCGAACGCGATGGGTAGGGCTCGGCGAAGTATTCACGGTAAATGGCATTGAATTCGGCAAAGTCGGTTGCATCCGTCAGCCATACGGTTGCCTTTACAACGTCGGAGAATCCGCAGCCGGCCGTCTCCAACGCAGACTTCAGGTTTTCCAGCGCCTGCCGTGCTTGCGCGGCAAAGCCTCCCGCCACGATCTTTCCGTCCGCGCCGCGTGCAAGCTGGCCCGACACGTAAACTGTCGGGCCAGCGATGGTGACGCGCGACAAGGGGGGTGGCTGGGACATGCTGGTATTCCTTCCGGGTGTTCGTCCGGTTCGAGATAACCGGAAGCAGACTGCATCACACCGACTGGCTCGGGTCCATAGCCTTTCGTTAATCGCAGGGGCTGGGAGAGCAATGGCATCCCGAAGCGAAGCATTCCGCGAATGCCGGGCTCGCTCGTTTGCGTCGATCTCGCTGCGTTACCCATAACCCGCTGTTATGCATCGGACACAGATTTGTAATGAGGCAAGCTTTCGCTTTGACATTTTTGGTGCAAGAAAGCGTCCAGCACGAGTCAAATGCTCGGGTAACCAGGGGGTTTCAGCATGAAAATTTCGGCCAGGGCCATGCGCATTGCGTTTCTCGCGGGCGTTTCCACGATTGTCGCCTTGCCTCATGCGGCGCTGGCACAAGACAGTGCCCCCCAGGCCGCAGAGGACGAAGCAGCGGCATCCAAGGAAATCACCGTTGTCGGTAGCCGCATCGAAAATGCGAAGATCGCCGGAGCCTTGCCGGTCACGCTGGTGGGTGAAGACGCGATCGCCGCGAACGGCAGCGTTTCGGGCGATGATCTGTTCCGCGCCATTCCGCAGGCGGGCGACGTGCAGTTTCAGGAAAGCCGCACCACCGGCAACCTGAATGACGCGCGCGGCGACAATTCCTCGATCAACCTGCGCTCCGTCGGCACCGGCAATACGCTGGTGCTGGTCAACGGCCGCCGCATGATCCTCACCCCCGGCACCCAGACCGAAAACTTCGTGCCGGTGCAGACCGCCAACACCAACTCGATCCCGGTGGGTGCGGTCCGCCGGATGGAAGTGCTGCGCGATGGCGCGGCAGCAATCTATGGCGCGGACGCGGTGGCCGGCGTGGTCAACGTGGTGCTCGATGACCGCTACACCGGCATCAAGGTCGATGGCCGCTATGGCTTTGCCGACGGCACGAGCGAAACCACATTCGCCGCCAAAGCCGGGATGAAGACCGACACGGGACATTTCCTGATCTTCGGCAGCTACACCCACCGCACCCCGCTGTTCGCCAGCGAGCGTCCCTTCTCGGCGAGTGAGAACCACCTGCCAGCGCTGATCGGTACGCCTTGGGAGGGCGACACCGGGTTCGATAACCGCTCGACCTCCTCGCCCTGGGGCAGCTTCACTACCGTGCCGGTGACCACGGTACGGCAAGGCACAGCCACGCTGACCACTTCGGGCGTGTTCCATATCGAGCCGACCGGCAACACGGCGGCGGGCTGCTCGAGCACCGTGATCAACGGCAATCTCTGCATCCGCTCGGGCACGATCACCGGCGCCAATGACCGTGTGCTGCGTTATGACGAGAACCCCGATCGCACGATCAAGGGCGGGCTGGACCGCATCAACCTGTTCGCCACGTTCAAGCAGGACATCGGCAGCGTCGAACTGTTCGGCGAGGCGGGGTACTATCACGCCGAGCTCGAAGGTCAGCGCGAACAGTCCGCGCCGATTTCCAGCGCGGTGATCACCGTGCCGGTGACCAATTACTGGAACCCCTTCGGCCCGACGACATTCGGCGGCGTTGCCAACCCCAACCGGCTTGCCGGCCTTACCGGCGTGCCCACAACCGGCCTGCCCGTCCGCATCACCACGTACCGCCCTGTCGACACCGGCCCGCGCGTGTTCGAGGTGACCGACGACATGGCCCGCGGCCTGCTTGGCCTGCGCGGCAGCTTTGGCGGCTTCAAGTGGGAATCGGCGTTCACCTATTCGTGGGCGCGGACCGACGATTTCACCAAGAACGCGATCAGCAATACCAAGTTCCAACAGGCGCTCGCGCTGTCGACGCCGGATGCCTACAACCCGTTCAACGGTGGCAACCAGACCAACTATTCGCTCGGTGATGGCACGCCCAACAGTGCGGCAACGATCAACTCGTTCCTTGTCGGCGTCCACCGTATCGGCAAGACCTCGCTGGCGACCTGGGACTTCAAGGTTTCCAATTCCGACCTGTTCAACCTGCCTGCCGGCCCTGTCGGCTTTGCCAGCGGTGTCGAACTGCGCCGCGAAACCTATCAGGATGATCGCGACGCCCGGCTCGACGGGACGATCACCTATACCGACAGCGTTTCCGGCATCGTATATGGCACCGACGTGATGGGCGCGAGCCCCTCGCCGGACGTGAAGGCTCGCCGCACCATCGCCGCCGCTTTCATCGAATTGGCCGTGCCGCTCATCTCGGATGAGATGAACGTGCCGCTGATCCAGTCGCTCGATCTGCAGCTGGCCGCGCGTGACGAACACTATTCGGACTTCGGCAACGTGCTGAAGCCCAAGGTGGCGGGTGTCTGGTCAGTGATGGACCAGCTGAAGTTCCGCGGCTCCTGGTCGCAAAGCTACCGCGCACCGAACCTCGCACAGTTCTACAGCGCGGGCACACAGGTGGCGAACACCCGCACCGACTGGGCGCAGTGCCGCATCAACGCCACGACCTGCGCCGGCGTCTCCACGCTGGAAGTCCGCTCGGGCAATCAGAGCCTGAAGCCTGAGGATGCCGAGACCATCTCGGCCGGTGTGGTGATCCAGCCGCTGCCCAACCTGACGCTGACCTTCGATTACTGGGCGCTCAACGAAATGGGCGTGATCGGGCTGCAGGGCGCGCAGAACCAGATCCTGTTCGATTACCTTGAACGGCTGAGCGGGCGCACCAACCCCAATGTCGTGCGTCTGGCCCCGGTCGGCACGCAGACCGTTGGCGACCTGACCTTCGTCAAGGACGATTACTTCAACCTGGGCCCGCGTAAGCTGCGGGGTTTCGACCTTGCCGTCAGCTATGACATGGGCAAAACCCCGCTCGGCCGCTTCAGCTTCGATATCGTCGCTTCGAAACTGCTCAAGTGGGAGCAGACCGCATCCGACCTTCAGGCCAAGCTGATTGCCGCCAATGCGGCAGGGACGCTTGGCACCGGCATCACCATCACCCAGGCCGGCGATCAGGTGAAGCAGAACGGCAACCCGCAGTGGCGCCTCAACGGCAGCATGACTTGGAAGTCCGGCCCGTTCAGCGCCGGGGCCCAGGTCAACTATGTCGGATCGGTGTTCGATACGGGCACGGCGCTGGTCAATGGCCAGTTCTATGAAGTGCCCAGCTTCACCACGGTGAGCGCCTATGTGCAGTACCGCGCACCCAAGGACGCCGGTGTGTTTGCCGGAACCCGCTTCAAGGTCGGCGCGCGCAACCTGTTCGATACGCCGCCGCCGCTGACCTCCTCGAACTATGGGTTCAACGGTGCCCTGGCCGATGCCACCGGGCGGTTCGTCTATTTCGAACTGTCGAAGGAATTCTGATTTTGCACCGGCCGCATGGCTGCGGACCTGACGGGTTCATGCCATGCGGCTGAGGCAGATCGAGGTCTTCCACGCGGTTTACGCCAACGGGTCGATCAGCGCGGCGGCGCGGGCGCTCCATGTCTCGCAGCCGGCGGTCAGCAAGGTCCTGCGCCATACCGAAAGCCAGCTCGGCATTCCGCTGTTCGATCTGGTTCGCGGGCGGCTGGTCCCGACGGACGAGGCGCATGCCCTGTTCCGCGAGGTGGACGAGGTGTTCCACCGCGTCACCTCGCTGCAACTGACCGCCAACAACCTGCGCAATTCTGGGGCGGGACACCTGCGCATCGGCATCGTGCCGTCACTTGGTTTTGAAGTCCTGCCGCAAGTGATCGCCGATTTCCGGGTGAAGAACCCCGAAGTCACGTTCGACATCAAGACGATCCACCACAGCGACGTCCTGCGCTCGCTCTATGAGCGCGAATGCGACATTGCCTTTGGTTATGATCCCCCGGTCCACCCCCGGTTGACGCTGCGCAAGCTGGCTGCTGCCAAGCTGGTGGTGATCGCGCCGACAGGCACGTTCGACAAGGGCCACACCAGCGTATCGGTGGCCGATATCCGCACCCGGGATCTGATCGGCGTTTCGAGCAGCGGACCGATTGGTGATATCGTCGCGGCCGCCCATGCCCATGCCCATGCATATGCCAATGCCAACGCCCAGGTTGACTTCCGTGAGGTCGCCTCGGTTGACACCTATTACATCGCCGCCTCGCTCGTGCGGAAAGGACTGGGCGTGGCCATTGTCGATGAATTCACTGCCCGCGCCACGGCGAACCGGCTGGTCGATGTGATCCCGCTCGCGCCGGCGCTGGAATTCGGCGTCCATGCCGCATGGCTTGAGGACAGGCCGCTGTCGAAGCTCGCCGCGCGGCTGGTTGATCTGATGAAATCCGCCCTGCGCGCAGAGGTTCAAGTGCCGATCCGGGCATAACCGCAGGCTATACCAGAGCCTCAACATGGTTCGGTGCATGTGCTTGTTTCACGCCGCGCCTATTTTACGATGCAGACATGCTTTTAACTGACCAAAATGGCTGGGAAACGACAGGCGAGACGGTGGAGGTGGCGAGTGGATCGCGCCGTGCCCCGCGCTCCGCCATCGTCATTGGCGCCGGGGTGGTCGGCTTGGCAACGGCCTATGCGCTGGCGCGGCGGGGCGTGGCCGTGACGGTGATCGAAAGCCGCGATGCACCGGGCTGCGAGGCCTCCTTCGCCAATGGCGCGCAGCTCAGCTATGCCTATACCGATGCGCTCGCCAGCCCCGCGTTGCTGCGGCATATGCCCGGGATCGTCCTCGGCATGGATCCCGCGACACAGCTGCGGCCTTCGCTGGACCCGAATTATCTCGTCTGGCTGCTGCGCTTCCTGCGGAACTCCACGCGCGGCCGGTTCATGCACAACACGCTGGCCGGCCTGAAACTCGGGCTGGAATCGCGGCTGGCCATGCAGTCGCTCCAGCAGCGCCACCACCTGGACTTCGGCCATCAGGTCACCGGCAAGCTGCACATCCATGCCTCGGCGGAAAGCCTGGCGTCAGCCCGCACGATCGTCGCCGCCAAGCGCGTCCATGGTGCCGAGCAGCACGTGCTCGATCGCGCCGAGGCGGTCCGGCTGGAACCGGCGCTTGCCGACCATGGCCCCTTCGCAGGCGCGATCCATACCCCCGGCGACGAAGCAGGCGATCCGCACCGTTTCTGCATTGCCATGGCAGCCCTGTTGCAAGCCCGATACGGCGTCGTGATAAGGCTGGGCACGACAGTGCAGGACATTGCCGAGGATGACGCTGAGGCCCGGGCGACCACGACCACCGGCGAGCAGCTGGTCGCCGGAGAAGTCATCATCTGCGCCGGCATCGGATCGGGCAAACTGGCGCGCCGCTTGGGACTGCGATCCCTGCTGATGCCGATGAAGGGCTATTCCTTCACCGCCATGCCCGGCACGGCGAACCTGCGGGTCAGCGTCACCGATGTGGCCCGCAAGATCGTGCTCTGCCCGCTGGACGGCATGGTGCGCGTTGCCGGACTGGCCGAGATTGGCGAGCGATCCACGGCCACCGATCCCAAGGCTCTGGAAAGGTTGCGCATCGCGGCGCGGGCGAGCTTGCCCAGTGCCGCGAATTATGACCAGATCGCTCCAGGCTGGGCAGGGATCAGGCCGATGACGGCCAGTTCCCTTCCCCGTATCGGGCCGGTCAGCCCGCGCATCGCGGTCAACATCGGCCACGGGATGCTCGGCTGGACCTATGCCATGGGTTCGGGCGAGCGGCTGGCGCAGTCAGTTCTGGAAAGGGTAGCATGATGCAGGGGCTCTGGAAGACCATTCGCGGCGGGATGCTGGCGATCAGCGCGGCGGCCATGCTGGCCTCGCCGCTGGCCGCGCAGAAGAAGCAACTGCTTGAATACCCGAGCATTCATTCGCCCGTCGTGGGTGAACGCGGCATGATCGTCTCGCAGAACGCAATTGCCAGCAAGGTCGGGGCGGACATCATCCGTCGAGGCGGAAATGCGGTCGATGCCGCAGTCGCCATGGGCTTTGCGCTTGCCGTCACCCTGCCACGCGCCGGCAATATCGGCGGCGATGGCTTCATGCTGGTCCACGATGGCAAAAGCGGACAGGACCTGTTCCTCGATTTCCGCTCGGTCGCGCCCAAGGCAGCGACTTTGCCGATGTTCCTCGACAACAAGGGCAGGGAATCGGACGGCGCCAGCCGGGGCTATCTCGCTCCGTCGGTGCCGGGAACGGTAGCCGGCCTGTTCGCGGCGCACAAAAAGTTCGGCAACCTGCCATGGGCCAAAGTGGTGGGCCCGGCACTCGCGCTGGCCCGCGATGGTGTGGCCCTTACACCCGACGAGGCCTTCGTGTTCAGCTGGGGCAAGGACCGCCTGTCCACCAGCAAGGCCGCCCGCGCCGCCTATTACAAGCCCGATGGCTCGCTGTATCGCGCAGGTGAGGTGATGAAGCAGCCAGATCTCGCCTGGACGCTCACCCAGATTTCCCAGCGCGGCGCGGACGGGTTCTACAAGGGCCCGGTCGCGGCAAGATTTGCCGCCGACATGAAGGCCAATGGCGGCATCATCACAATGCAGGACCTCGCCGATTATCGCGCGGTGGAACGCAGGCCCCTGCGCGGCACCTATCGCGGTTTCGAAATCGTCACCGCCCCGCCTGCCAGCGCTGGCGGTGCGACCTTGCTGAACATGCTCAACATTCTTGAGAACTTTGACATCAAGGCCAGCGGCGCAGGATCAGCGAAATCGCTGCACCTGATGGCCGAGGCGATGAAGCTGGGTTACGCTGATCGCTACAAGGTTCTGGGCGATACCGATTTCGTCAAGGCGCCGGTCGCCGGGTTCGTGTCCAAGGCTTACGCACTCGACCGATCCAGGCTGATCGATCCTGAAAATGCCAAGCCGGCCGAGGTACTGGGCGCGGGTGATCCCTGGAAGTTCGAAAGCCCGTCGACCACGCACTTCTCGGTTGCTGATGCCAATGGCATGGTCGTTTCCACGACCTACACCCTTGGTGCGGATTTCGGTTCGGGTGTGATGATTGCCGGCACCGGCGTGCTGCTCAACAACCAGATGAACAACTTCAGCCACGCGCAGGCCGCCAAGGCGATTGCCGAGGGCAAGGCGCCGCCGCCCAATGCCATGGCACCCGGCAAACGCATGCTGTCCACCATGATGCCGACGATCGTCATGAAGGAAGGCAAGCCCTGGCTGGTCACCGGATCGCCGGGGGGCAGCACGATCATCGACACGGTACTGCAGGTGATCGTCAACGTCGTCGACTACAAGCTCAACGTCGAGGAAGCCACGCACCAGCCGCGCATCTTTCAGGACGCGAGCGACAAGCTGCGAGTCGAGCCGAATTTCAATCCCGACACGGTCCGACTGCTCGGCGCGATGGGGCATCCGATCACTTCTGACGAAACGATGGGTAGTGCCCAGTCGATCATGATCGACGGCGGTCTCTACCTCGGTGCCGCCGATCCACGCCGTCCGGGCGCTCAGGCCATCGCCCCCTGAGCAGCTATATGCCGGCGCAGGTCAGCGGCCGTTCAAGAAGCTTCGGGCCGGGGGCTGAAATCCCCGGCCCGAATTTTCCTCAGAACCCGAAGCCGAACCGCAGGCCGATGGTGCGCACCGAGTCGAAGTTCCACCGCTGGATATAGGTGGTCACACCGATCAGGCCGTCGCCCGGTTCGGTTTCGATCGAGATCGGCCGCATTTCATTGAAGCAGTTCTTGCAGAACACCGCGGCGTTCCAGTTCGCTCCCTTGAAGCCGAAACTGGCACCGATCGTATCCCAGCCCGGGATGGTCGAGCCGGGGGCATAATCGACCAGCAGCTTTGAGCGGTGATAGTAGCTTAGGTCCGCCGTGAGCTTCAGGGAGTCCGAAATCGGACGCTCGTAGCTGGCGCCGATCACCGAGGTGAACTTTGCCGCCAGAGGGATCTGCAGGCCCGACGCATCAAAGGTTCCGGTTGCCGTGCAGCTGGCGCTGACCTGGCCCGGATAGCACTGACGGCCCGGATAGCTGTTGTACTTGGCATCGATGATCGAAGCCGATGCGGACAGCGTCAGCCCGTCGGCCACGCGCGCCGAGGCGCTGATGTCGATGCCCTTGGTTGTCGACTTGCCCGCATTGCCCAGCACGACGGTGCGCAGCGCGGAATCGAAGGCCTGGACCTGCAGGTTCTCGAAGCGGGTGTAGAAGCCGGCGATGCTCAGGTTGACGCGGTTGTCGAGCAACGACTGCTTGATGCCGATTTCGCCGCCCTTGGAGATTTCGGGACGGACTGCGAGGCTGACGTTCGGGGCAGGCGCGGCGTTCGAGAAGCCGGGGCCCTTGTAACCATGGCCGTAGAATCCATAGATCAGTGTCTCGGCCGACGGCTGGTAATCGAACCCGACCTTCCAGCTGAAGTTGTCAGCCGTGGTCGTGCCGCTGTAGCGGTTGTTCTTCACACCGAGGGTGACGAAGTAATTGCGGGTGTTCTCGGTAAGGTCGAGGCTGGCCTTGTCGTGCGTGTAGCGGCCGCCAGCGATCAGCTTCAGCTGGTCGCTTACCTGGTAGGTGAACTGGCCAAAGGCGGCGAGGCTTTCGTTGCTGATCTTGCCCGCACAGTCCTGACCAAGGAAGCTCACATTGCTGACCGGGCAGGCGGCCGGCGGCGCGCCGAGCGTGGTGGCGCCGACGCAGAAGGGGAAGTTGGGCAGGAGGAACGAAGGAAAGCCGTTATTACCGCCGCGCCCGCCGGCAAAGACATCGGACGAGTGATAATAGAACAGCCCGACCTGACCGCTCAGCGCGTTTGACGAAGGCAGGGCCAGGCGCAATTCGTTCGAAAACTGGTTGAACTTGTTCGTGCCACCGTTGCTGTCAAAGTAGTTGGCCGGTGTATGATCGGAATCGAACGTCTGCGAGATCGAGAAGGTTTTCCACGCCGTAATGTTGCTGATTTCCCAGCCATTGGCGAGTGCCCAAGTCAGCTTGCCCTGAACGCCCCCGGTCTTAAGATCACGATAGAACGGCGCATTGACTGCAGCGTCGAGGTTGCGCGGCCCCGGTGTCACGCCGGCGCCGGTGAGCAGGGCCCCGTATTGGCTGCCCGTGCCGAGCGCGCGGTAAGTGTAGCTGTAGGATCCGGTCGTGCCGGTCTTCTTGGAATAGTCGCCGATCAGGTACAATTGCACGTCGGGGGTGATTTCGGTGAGCAACTTGGCCCGGACCGCAATCTGCTCGTTATCGCTTTCTGTGCGACCGGGGCCAGTCTTGACGTAACGGGTCACACTGTCCTGATGGCTGTAGAGGCCGTTGACGCGCAGCGCGGTGTTTTCGCCGATGGCAAGGTTGGCCGTCGCGCGGAGCTGCGCGCCCAGGCCATCCTTTCCGGAGCGGTAGCGACTGGTCAGTTCGCTATCGAATGACACGGTGTTCTCGCCCAGCTTGGGCCGGGTGCTGGTGATGTTGATGACGCCGGCAGAGGCGTTCTTGCCGAACAGCAGGCCTTGCGGGCCGTTTAGCACTTCGACGCGCTCGATGTCGTAGAAGCCGTTGGCGGCAAAGTTGCGGCTGCCCAGGACGACGTCGTCAACCATCTGGGTGACACTTGATTCCACCGTGTTGGCAAAGCTGGCCGTGCCCACGCCGCGGATGGAGAATGAATTGTCCTGCCCCGCCTGCAGGCTGGGGGCGAGCTTGGTGACAGATGCCAGGTCGTTGATGCCGTTCTTCTGGAGCGCATCGGCGCTGACCACGGTTACGCTGACCGGAACCTTCATCACGTTCTCGCTGCGGCGCTGTGCGGTAACGATGATTTCGCCGTTATCGGCGTCGTCCGCTTCTGGAGCGGCAGCCTGGGCATAGGCCGGGGCAGACGTAAGCAGCATGATGGCCGCGATGGATGCCGACTGGATCAGCCGGGTTTTTCTGCTGGTGTTCATTGTTTTCTTCTCCCTCTTGAGTTCTGCGGTAAAGCTGATGCCCCGCCAGCCGCAGATCCGGCGCCGTGCCGCGGTGTTCCGCGGGGTTCAGGGCAGGATGATCGTCGCGTGGCGTTCGTTGCGAACGATGGCGGGCTGGAATTCGGGCGGAAAATAGGGGTGGCGATAGCGGATCGCGCTACCCACAAGGTGCACACCGCGGGTGAGGCCACCTTCCTTCGGCACGACGACCGTGAAGTGATCGCCAACGTAGAGCCGCGTCTGCGTCGCCTCGTTCAGCTCGGCGAGCGTGTATTCCCGCTCACCAAGACGAAACAGGTTGTTCTCCGCCGGGTAGAGGACGCCATCGACCGTGATGTCGACACCCTCGATCAGGCTCAGGCGCGAGGAGCGATAGTTGGCCTGACGGAGGCGCACCTCAAAGCCGGTACGAGCGCCTTGCGGGCCGACATTTCGGAATCCGGTGCTCTGGATATGGCTGCGTTCAAGCATGGGCCGTCTCCAATTTGGCGGCGTCGTATTGGTCTTCGAGCTGGCGGATCAGCGCGTGCTGGCGGCGCACCTGCTCGATCGCGACCCACGGATCGCGCGCGCCTTCATATTCGCTGGAAAGATAGCCCGAGTAACCGAGGTCCTTCAGCTTGGGCACGATGCGGTCCCAGGGGATCTGGTGGTCGTGCAGGTTCTCGTCGATGCGATGGAACTTGGCCTGGATGAAGGGTACATACTTGATCACGTCGTCGAGGTGTTCGACCGGCACCTTGGTGCCGTAGACCATTTCGGGAGCCCCCTTCTTGATCGCCTCGAAATCCCCCCCGCCCCATGCGTCAAGCGGGCGGTCCTGGAAGATGCCGGTGTCGATCATCAGCCCGAAGTGCTTCGTGCCGGTGCGCTCGATGAAGTCGATGTAAGCGTTGGTCACCGGATGGCGGATCGGCGTCGGCGCGTGGATCTCGGGCAGGATCATCAGGTCGAGCTGATTGGCCAGATCGAGGCAGCGCTCCACCGCCCCTTCCCAGATTGGATCGGGGGTGAGTTCGCGGTCGATCACTCCGAACTTGGGACGAATGAACTTGAAGCCAAGCCGGTGGGCGAGCCGCAGGTCCTGCGCGATCTGCGCGGCGCCTTCTTCGGCGCTCATGTTCCGGTCGATCTGGATGCGGGTATCGACCCAGCAGGCGAAATTGGTCGGCTCAAGCTTGTGGCGCTCGATCAGGCTGAACCAGGTATCGATCCAGGCAGCAGGCGGCTCCGGATAAAGCGGCACGCTGGTCTCGCCGAGGATTTCAATGCCGGTCGACCCGGTATCGGCAACGTGATCGAACGCATCTTCCAGCGTCATCACCGTCCCGAAATCGTCGGTGTAGCTATACAGCGACACACCGTAGCGAAAGCCTGTCACGATCCTCTCCCATACACGAACGGATACACCGAATCTTATTGAACGGTGATTATTCGCCCGCCTATTAAATGTCGTTTAATAAGATTGCAAGCGGAGACTGGTGACGCAACGATGCCTTGCGCAACGGCCAAAAGCTGGCAAAGCGTGGCACCATGACCCGCATGAAACGGCAGCAGAAAGAGCTTCGGGGGCAGCCCTCGCATCGTGAGGATCTGCGCGGCGAACTGCTGGCGGCGGCTGTCGCCCTGGTTGAGCGCGAAGGCCATGAAGGCCTGTCCATGCGCAAGCTGGCTGACGAGGTCGGGGTCTCGCCCGGTGCGCCCTATCACCACTTTGCCGACAGGCGCGCATTGCTGGCAGCTGTGGCGCTGGAAGGTTATCAGGCGATGCTGAACCTGACCGAGGTGAATGAAGGCGGCGACAAAGACCCTCGCGACAGCCTGTTCAACGTCTCTGTCTCGTTCATTCGCTTCGCTGAAAAGAACCCGCACATGTTCACCCTGATGTACGAGAGCGAGCTTGTACGGCCGAAGCTTTCCCCCGAACTGGCCGCAGCGCAGGAAGAAGGCTTCCAGCTCCTGCGGGCACTGGTGGCAAAAGTTACCAGCCACCTTTCCGACGATGAGCGCGCTGTAAGGGTGGCAACGATCTGGAGCGCAATCTTCGGCTTTGCTCTACAATCGAACCGGGCCATGATCCGCGCCTATCCGCTTGAGCCCGCACCCGATCAACTGGCCCCCGAAATCGTGAGGCAGGCCCTGCGGCTGCTCGATTGACGCTCTCTGCACCTGACAATGCGCCAATGACGCGGCAGCCGAAGGGCGTTTGCGGACGGGACCGAATGGCAGGGGATATTCGCCCTGTCAGCGCAACGAGCCCAGACCCCGCCCATCCAAGACCCGGTCAGGCGACCGATCATGCTTCGGGCTGAGCCTCCCAGAGCGACCAGCCGGACGGACTTTCAATCAGTCCTTTTTTCAAGCTATTGCAAAACCTGGTTGGCCATCCAACCGGGTCTGGGGCCATCCAAAGCTGAAAGTGCCATAATACGCACAAATTCGCCTTCCCCAGCGGAAGCGCCTTCCAGCTTATCTCTCTGATTTTCTTTGTGAAAGTGGTTGTGCCGCTTACAGGATTCGAACCGGTGACCCCATCATTAGCTGAGCTGGCTCCGTCCTTGGGCAATCAACGCCCCAAACGCATCATCTAGCACCCCGTATTTGACGTTGATCGCTTCGAATGGGTCTGATCCGTCATCACCCTCGAGGCTCTGCCTCAATTCGTTCAGTAGCGTTGCAGATTCCGGTGGCAATATCAGTTCCGCAACAGCGACGGTTTGCTCGATTCGCTGCCTTGCCGACCTGTACTCATCATTGAAGGCAACCTTGGCTTCATCAGAGTAGCTACGAAGGCCCTCCATATCATCAGCCCATCGCCCCAAAATTAATTGCATTGCGCCTAGAGCCGTGAGGACATCGGCATAAGCCGTTAGCCGCCTTTCCGACATTTTCTCTTTTTTGAATCGCGCAAAGGCCCAGTGTCCTGCCGCCCCAGCCAACTAACGATTATAGATTATTTACAGATAGTTAGATCGGTTTTTGGAGAGACTGTGGGCCCCAAATGTCGGCCCCATCTGTTGCATCGGTCTAGGCCCTCAGGCCGGCAGCAATTGAGTAAGTCAGCCACCTAGCTAATCGCGTTTTGCTTTCCCTACGCGTTTGTCAGGCGTGAACCATCCACCGTCGGTCTCGTAGATTTCACCTTCATCACCAATCCTGCCGACTTGCTTGTCAGGCGTGAACCAACCGCCGTCGGTCTCGTAAATTTCACCATTCTTGCCGACCTTGCCCACCTGCTTGTCGGGCGTGAACCATCCGCCGTCGGTTTCGTAGATTTCGCCGTTCTTGCCGATCTTTCCTACCTGCTTGTCGACCGAGAACCAGCTGCCATCATTTTCGTAGATGTTGCCATCCTTGTCGACCCGGCCAATCTGCTTGTCGGGATCGAGCCAGCCGCCACCGCCCTGATAGATATTCTGCCCGCGCCTTCCGACCATCGGCATGCGCCGCATCGGACTGGGCCCGGAATCGACGTCAAGCACCTGCCCGACAATCCAAAGCCCGACGGCGATGACGATCAGACCGATAACGATATAGACGGTAATGATTGCCAGCATGGCGAGCATCATCGCGGACAGCGTATATCCGAACATGCGCAGCGATCCGGCGACGAAACGGTCACCGCGCCGGCTGGCAAACACCGCCCAGCGGCCGCCGGCCCAAACAACCGGGTACATGACCCAGCGCATGATGCGGCTGTTCGAGCCGTCGAAAAAATCGTGCAGGCGGAAGTACCACTTATCGACCCAGCCAACGATGGACAGCGCCTTTGCGGAACTTGCCAGGGCGATAGGCCAGCTGACAAGCAGCGGAATGCCCAGGCCAGTGGCAATCAGCATCAGGCCGCCCCCCCTCGTAAATCCACCAAGGATAGCCGCCAGCAGGGCACAGATGGTCAGGCTGGCCAGAAGCGTGTGGCGCGCCCATAGCTGCTTCACTTTTTCGGCGAAATCCCCGGTCAGGATTGGCGGCGGTTCATCTGTCGCAGAAGGATCCGTCCCGGCAACCCTGGCCCAACTGCCATTGACGTTTCTCGGGTCGACCAGCGCGGCACCGTCGCTTGCGCAAAATGCCAGGGTCAGCGGATAGACTTGCATGCAGGCCGGGCAAACCTTGGCCACTCGGGGATCGATGGCTCCGCAGCTGGGACATGAAATCGCCCCGCTGGCTTGCACCGCGCCGCAATCGAGGCATAGGCATCCCGCTTCGTCAGACATGACCATCCCCTCCATTCAGGTTTGCGCAACCACGCGGATCAGACACAGCGGATCAATTCGCTGATCTCCATGCGATCGGTTTGCCAGACAAAACGCAGCGGCATGAGGTTGTCCTGCCGGATCAGCGCATAGCCGATAAGGATAGGACCACCGGCCACTTGGCCATCCCGATTGAGCATCACTTCGAGTTTCAGGGCTGGATAGCCCTTGTAATTGAGCAATCCCGCATAGACGTATTCGCCGTATGTCGATCCGTCCGTCTTGACGATCCGGGCAGCCACTTCGCCCGGCATCCGGCTAGCGTTTGGAAAGACGGGGAAGCCAATCGACATGGGGTCGATCACCACCAGATTTCTCGCCCGGACCGGATCGCGCGAAAGCTCCTTCTGGAATTTCTTCGCGATGACGGCATTGAAGTTTTCGCGCGTGAAGCGGGTGCCATCCTCGTTATCGACCCAGTTGTAATCATAAGCGGTGCCGTCAATGCCGATCAGTGCCGTCGACAAGCCCTTGCTGTGCCTGGATGAAACCATGAAGCGATCCTTCACCGGCCGGCTCGACAAGGTGACCACGTCGGTCAGCAACTTGCCATCCGCCTTTTTAGCCATGAAGCTGTAAGTGCAGGCAGGCCAGGTGCCATAGTTGCGGAAACCGGCGAACCCCTTGCGGGCAGCCTTGTGTTCGTTGAATGACCGCAGGTTTTCCTTGTCCAGCGTGGTGCGCACGCGGGATTTAGCCCCACCGGCCAAGAGGTTCTGCATCGCCCCCGACAGTGCTTTTGCGAGCGGGTTCTTGCCATCATCCGCAGCCCTTGTCGGCGTCGCAGCAAAGGTCGTAATCGCCGCAAGCACAGCCACAAGGTGCCGGCAACGGTGCCAATGGCGGCCGGCGTTCCCACATGAAATCATTGCACCAATCCTCCCCTTGCGCGGCATTCACCAAGCGGCAAGCGCACTTCGGCAGCGGAAGGCAGCAAGCAGTTTATTGAAGCGGCACCGGACGAGGTGCCTGAATTCGGCGTCGCCCGGGAAGCAGACTGCAAAGAGGCGGCATTCCTTTCCGCGCTTCGCTGTTGCAAGGCCGGGCGGCGATCCTGCACCGGCTGGCTCGGCTGCTCGTTGGCAGCTTGAACAAGGCCGGCATCCTCAGGGTAGGCCGCCGACTCAGTTGATGCTGCGGGCGTTTGCGCCGCCAGATCTTTTACCTCGTTGATGCCGTATCGCTCTTTCAAAGCATTGAGGATAGGCCTCGCGTCTTCCAGTCCGATCAGGCTGCCGCTCAGCGTAAACCCGCTCGCGGGCGTATAGGCCAGCTCGACATCGGGCTGGCCAAAATTCTGAGCGATCATGCCGTTGATCTCATCCAGCGAATCCGCCGCCGGGTGTCGCACTGCCACCGTATCGTTGACTGCGCCAATCCCAGGGTAGGCATTCACCAAAGCGAGCAGCTGCTCGCGCTGATCCTGATTGTCGACCGTACCCGACAGAACGATGGTGCCATCCGGCCCGAGCGTGGACAGAACGCGGCCAAAACCCCTTGAGGTAATTTCGCCCTGCAAACTGCTCACTACGATCGCTGGATCTGTGCGGTTTGCATACCAATAGGCGCTTCCTCCACCGGCAAGAACGAGTGCGGCAATTGCTGCAAGTATTGGCCCCTTGCGCTTTGGTCTGCTCCCGCCGTTGTCGGCCTCCCAATCGTCGCCGGACGTCTCCTGAACGGGCGGTTCGCTTACAGAAGGCGGTTCGACGGTCGGGGCATAGGGGCGCTGGCTGCTTTGCCTTGCCTTCTGGACAGGCGGCGGCGCGTACGCCACCGGCGCAGTCACTACCGGAACCAGCGGTGCCTGCTCAGGCTCAGGCTCAGGCTCAGGCTCAGGCTCAGGCTCAGGTGCGGCCATTATCCCGGATGATACCTGCTGCATGCTCTTGCCGCATCCGGCGCAGAACCGCACTGTCGGCCCATTAGCCAGACCACAGTCCGGGCACGGCACGCCGTCCAATTCGCTCTCAGCCAGGATGGGCTGCGAAGGGTCCTCAGACCGGTCCTCAGCGTCGGGAAGCTCACTCTGGTCGAGGCGAGGAGGTTCGGCGAGCGCTTCGAAATCGAGAATTTCGGCAGCGAACTGCGCGGAAAAGCGAGCAGTTTCCTCGTCGATTTCACCAAGGTGCGCGCCGCAATTGCCGCAGAATTGGGCGTCCTCAGTCCTAGGCTCGCCGCACTTGCCGCAGAAATTCATTCGCAATTGCCCCTGGATAGGCGGTGCTTCATTCCCGCGCCCTTCATTGTGGACCGCGCGTGTTCATCTCGATCTCGACTTGGCAGAGCGCCAGCTGCGCCTCAAGCCGCAGTTGAAAAGTGCGCGCGAGCGCCCGGGAATAGCCGATATAGCCGCCGATTGCGGCACCGATCAGACCGCCAATCGGCCCCACCCGGCCTGCCGAGCCAGCAGCAAATCCGACCGCCGCCCCGATCAGGCCACCGATGATGGCCGAATTGAAGGCAATCCGATCCGCCGCCCGGTAGAGCGCATCGGCATAGGATTGGATCACCACCGGGTCATAAGCAACCCGTCCCGTCGTCCGCTGAGCCACGGACGGATTTTGAGCGGGAGCGGGCGTCCACGCAGGTTCCGAAGGCCTTCCCGCGCGCGGATCTGGCGCGAAGGCATCGTCATCCGGATCCGGCGCTGCGGGTGGGGGCGCTGGAGGAGGAGGTGGTGGTGGTGGCGCCTTTGCTCCGCAGCTCGTGCAAAAACGGGCGTTCGCCGGCATGGGCGCCGCACAAGAATTACACGATTCCGCAGTCATATTCCCCCCCAGGCTTGACCGACAATCCAGCACCAGGCGGCCCCCGGCCGCAAGTGCTGTCACGCCGTCAACTTGGCGCAACCCGGCTTGTCGCACAAGCTCTGCGATAACCGGCAAGGACGAATTTAGCCCCGACAATGCCAATCAGTGTCTTGGTTTGGGTCTTTTGATTGAGACTCGAAGTCATTCCTGTTCGACGATTGACGCCAAGCCAGTGATCGGCAACCATTTCAGAATGGCTGTCCCGATTGATGCAGTGCTGATCCAGAACCTTATCCGGCAGCGCTGGGATTCCGTCGACGAACTGGTTTTGGATGGGAACAGCGCTGCGAAAGCGCAATCCAGAAAACCGGATCGCCACGTGACCGCGCCACAATTTATCGCTGGCTTCAGCAGGGGCTGCCAAACCGCCGGAGCGAGATATTCGGACTTGCGGCGACGCTGGATGTTGATCCTCTCGTCCTGGTGAACCTTGATGACGGAAATTTCCTCAACGGTTGCCCATGATCGGGTCCGCTCTCCTCGCCGATGCCGAGGAAGCCCTTGCTTTTCAGCAAAGCGCCAAGGCCGACCGTGACGCAAAGGATAAGATCGAGGTTCTTAACGGCAGCGGCATTTATGGCATCAGGCGGCTTTGCGACTTTGCAGTCCGGCGTGACGGATCGTTGAGGCTGGGGGGGATGCTGGCGGCCTACGTAGTTGCATTCGTCATCCTTCTGGCCGCCGGACTTTCCGGAGACAGGAAATAAATCATGGCCCTGTGCGCTCCACTCGGTCTTTTCGCCCTGGCCAAGTTCGCCGACGAAAGCCTGAATTCGGCGGTGGCCAAGGCACTGGCAAAGGCTGCAGACATCAAAGCAGACCTTGAGCAACGGCGGCTTCGGGAAGTGGGCTTGGCAAGAGCAATCGAGTCGGACCGGCTGGACGCAGTCCAGCGCGAATTCACCGCGCGGCTTGCCATGCTTGCGACCGAAATCCTGCGGGCGGATTCCGCCCTTGATGACCGTGCGAAGAAGGCTGCGATGGTGATGGACCGATGGAAATCCCATCTGGAGGGCGAAATGAACAAGGCACTTACCGCCAATGGCAATCCAGCCCCTCCGCGCCTGCTAATTCTGGGACGCATTGCCGCGCAACTTTAGAAGCTCACTTCAATGTCAAATCGATTTGAAACTTTGTCGGGAATTGCAAATTCAAGTCAGGGCGGAAAGTGCAAGGTCTGGTGTGTCCCCCATGGCTACTACATCGACCAATGCATTTCTTATGACACCCGGCAGGTGAACTACACCGAGACCAAGGTGTCGATGAAGCGCCCCAAGGGCGTGGTCAGCCATGTCGATCTGTTCGCTGCCTTTCACCGCAAGTATCTCGACACTCTGCTCGGTCGCCGCGCCGAAAATAAGCAGAAAGCCGAAGCGGAAAGGAACGCGATCCTTGATGCAAATGCTCGCGGCGAGGCGGACCTGCTCACAGCAGTTTTTGTCATCGGTGGCTTCCTGGCCCTTATGTTCTTCTTCCTTCTGATCGCGATCGAACGGCACCAGCGCAAACTGGCCAGCGACTGAATTGGATCGGGCATGCCGGACAAATCTTCCGGCTTGCCTCGGTTGTGGGTTTGCCGTGGGAACGATTATCGAGATCCACTACCACCAAGGGCAACGCTACATCCCGCCGCACAGATCAGAGCGACGCTTGAGTGGGTCTGGCATGGGTCAGGCCCATTTCCCTATCCAAAGTGACCCAAGCAGGACCCAAATCGGTTCCTTGCTCAAAGGCACTTCTAAAGCAAGTTTCGGGATTCCCTTGTGAAAGGGATGGTGCCGCTTACAGGATTCGAACCTGTGACCCCATCATTACGAAAACGAAGGTAAAATCTGGAATTATCTATTTAAATCAAATATATAATAGAAGAAAGGGTCGCCACCTCTGCCGTAACCCAAGCCCTGCCCAAACTCAGCAAAGCTCCAAATTCCGCGTTTTCCTAGCCAAAGCACTTTGGCCCAATGGAATCCTGAATCGCGGCCCGGTCTATACCCGGTTTGCGTCTAGCGCGAGGGTCTGTGCGTAGCTCTCCGAACCTGCGCGCCGGGCGTCCGCTGCTACAGGTCGAGGACATCCGCGCTGCCACCGGCGGCGAGAACGCGCTGCTGGAAGCCCGCGACGAAGGATATTTTACCGTCGATGTGCCGAACTTCTGGGAGAGGCCCGAGATGGCGGGAATGCTGCGCGATGTGCGGGACAAGCCTGAAAAATATGCGTGGATTGGGACTGGTCATAACATACACCAAGATACGGGCGTGGCCGAATATGGAAGATATGACGAAATAGAGACCATTCTTGCAGACCTTCGACGCACACATTGAGTAGCAGTTAAAAATACTGCTGTTCTCAAGGGCGAAATACAGGACCTTCTGGATTGGATGCTTTGCGCTCAAATTCCTGAACCGTAGACTTAGAAGCCTGTTTGATCTCAACCATTTCTCCTCCTCTCCATGCCAGAATTGATGTTACATCACGGATTGTCATTTCAACCCAGTAGATATTCATACTTGGATTTACGGGAGTCGGAGAATTACCGAGAATCATACGATCAGGAGATCCATCACCCTTACTTTGTTTATAAAATTTTGCGGTGACAATGACGCCACAGTCCTTCGTGGATACAATGTCACTGTCGCCCTTAAAGAATCCCATTAGGGTTTGCGTGTCTCTAGTTTGTGCTTCACCATATCTAATGGCGCAGTACGAGGCTACAGGCTTCTGCCTTGCTAGTAATTTCTGAGAAAATTCGCCCCTTTCATATACCAAGTTGTGTGATCTAAACTGCAATTTTTGGGTGTAACTTTGGCCAGGGCTAAAGTACCAACGCTCAAGAGGAAGAGGAGATTTTCGGTCCAAGTAAACCCATGCGACTACGAGCGCCGTTGTGTCTTCAAAAATATAGGATGGTGCCCCAAAGCGCTTTTCCATCTCGGGAAGCAGAAGGTTAAGCTTGCGGGGCGCATCCGTCGAACTATTTTCCGATCTATTGATAAAATTTTGCGCTCTCTCTAGGCCAAATATCTGGCCAGCAGGAGAAAAATGTGCGGCCAAAATATCGGATTGCCCTGGATGGAACTGGTTCGCCGGGCGATCAGTAGAAGAAATACAATCGAAGCAGAAAATGAGACTGCCAAGATAAGGCTTCGACAGCTTTCTGGCTGCCTCCATCATCTCCCGGTCGTTATCCTTACCCGTCGACTCAAATTTGTGGGACTCAGCATTTTGTCGGCCTGCGATACTCACCGAACGACCATTTGCAGCGCATATACCTTTCATGGCCTCACCCTCGGTCATGCCAAGCGCGACGCCACGAAAATTCAAGAAGCTGTCTGTGCTGCGATTGGAGGACCAATCACGCCGGCAAGGCTCCGTCAGTAAGACTTTCGTCAAATCTGTAATCGTTTGCGATTTTGGATTTTGCGCACGCCAGAGCTTGTATGCTTCAGTTAGGATCGAATCGCGACCTAAGGCAAGGGCAATGGATGACCGTCGCGCCTCAATTTCAGCCAGAACTTCAGCGAATTGTTTGACGAGTCGCTGCTTATCAGCAGCAGAATTTCCAGGAGCAAATTCAGGTGCTTGCTCCATCCTTTTCAGAGCTGCCTGATACCCCCCCGCCCGTTCGAGCGCGAACGACAACTCTTTGTCGTTGTCGGTTAAAAAATACGCCAACTGCTCCACACGCTGCGGATGGGAATCTGCATTTTCAATTTTCTCCGCCAGTTGCGCTTTCGCCGCTGGCAACAAACGATCATATTCGGTACGAACTTCGGGCGACATGCCCTCAAGCAGATTGGCGATTGCACCGTTTCTTGGGTCCGAAATGTCTGCATGACGCGAAGAACCAGCCTGAGCGGACTTCGGTGCGGCAGCATCCCCGTCTTTCATCCCAAGCCAACCCTTGACCTTGTCGCAGCCGCTAAGTCCGATGCAAAGCACGACTGATCCGGCAAGCGTGAGTGCCTTTTTGTTCATCATACCCCCGTTTGAATGAGACTAGCCTGGCTTACGGTTACTCGCATTGAAAATTGGTGCCGCCAACCGACCGTTAGTAAGAGTATATTTTTGCCATGCCACCGTGCCAACCGGCGTCAAAGAAAATCCGCCTGAAATTTTCCGACCGCAGATAATCGATGTTGGTGTATTGCACCTGACCCCGATCGGTGAGTTCTGATCCAACGGTTTGCCATCGGGTCCTTGCAGCGAAACAAAGTTCGTGCTTTCGCCCTTGATCCCTCCATACTGTGCATTCAGAGCATCGAGCAGTTTTTCGGGCTTTGGCATAGTCTCCGGCGCGCCCCCGTACCTAACGGAATGGGTCACGGAAACCGCTTGCAGCTTGTCTTTGGGGCCAGCGAGCAGAACCTCGACCCCTTCGGCGCTGGTATCGTGCGTACGTTCAGCCTCAAGCAGCCACATATCGATATTGACCGACTTGCTGTTATCGGTGGGGAAGTAGAAATTCCCGTTCGCATAAACCGATGTAACCTTGTAACATTTCAGCAGATCGCGGATTTCTGAGGCTGGCATCCCGATATGGATGCCAGCAAGGTCATTAGGACCACCTGGTGCCGGGAGGCCTTGTCCTTCACAATCGTTGTGATCGATAGCCCAGTCTGGAACATCAACGTCCGCTGCTCTGGGTGGGCCTGGCCGTGATGTGGTACCCACATCGGAATTTGGTTGAGCTTGACTTTCGGTATCTATTACCATCTCAGCATTTGACTGCTCATTGCCACACGCAGAAAGCATCAGATAACCGCCTAAAACTGTACTGGACGCCAGCCACGTAAACTTCTTCATGAGTTTGCAACCCACCCCCCGCAAAAAAATCTTGGCATGGCCAATATGGCCAATATGGGCAAGCTGGTCTAGAGCGTTTTCCGTTAATTCGGGTTCATAGCCGCACGATCTGAAGTAGTTGGCGCATTCTTCAGGTTGGAAGATGTCGACGAGCCTGCCGATGAGATCCCATAGGCCGGTGACGGTTCGTTCGCCCCCTTTGCGGAGCATGGCCTTGAGCCGGGAGAAGGCCTTCTCGATTGGGTTGAAGTCCGGGCTGTAGGGCGGGAGGAAGCGCAGGGTTGCGCCGGCCGCTTCGATGCTCTCCTACACCGCGACCCGCTTGTGGCTCGAGAGGTTGTCCATGATGACGACGTCGCCGGGGCGCAGCTCAGGCACCAGGACCTGCGCGACATAGGCTTCGAACCAGTCGCCGTTGATCGGTCCGTCCAGCACCATCGGCGCAACCATGCCGGTCATTCGCAGGCCAGCGACCAGCGTGGTCGTCTTGCGGTGGCCGTGCGGGAAGCCCATCCGCAAACGCAAAGGCCGGATTAGCTCGGTCCACCAGCGGACGGATGCAATCGGTGCCGAGTACACAGCGGCAGTGCTGGTGGCTTTCAGTCGGTAGGACAACGTGCAACCAGAATAATGGTCATAAGCGGGGCTAAATTTCAGAGCCTTGTTGGAAGGCAGATAGGGCATCGCCGTCAGAGCGCGGGCCGGCTGGCGCAAGGGATCAAGGTCAGGCAACATGGTTTACGCGCCCAGCGGGCCCCCAGCGGGCAGAGAGGGCGGGTTTGGTGGCAGAACCTACCCCCTCGCCGCCCCCCCCTCAATGCTGCGTCACCGGCTGGAGAAAGGCGTCGGTTTCGAGCTTGAGGGCATCCGCCCAAAGCGGCGACTTGGTGAACAGCCGTTCACGGCCAGACCGATGTTCGATCAACAGCCCAGCCCAGGCCAACGGGCGCAGCACATGGACATATATCAGGGAGCGGATTTGGTGGTCCATCTCGGGCATACCCGTCACCAGTGAGGCAAAACCACTATCAGTTATGCCGGTCTGCGCTTCGATGTTGAGGAGGTTGAGGAACACACTCCAGTTGCCCTGCAGGCGATCACCAAAGCGGGTGTACGGGGTTTGATCTAGATCGCACAGGTAGTAGTTTGCCAGCACTGCCCACAACGTCGCGGGCTGTTGGCGCAGAGCCTGTCCAGCCTTCGTGAGGCAGAGCTTGCCCTTGTAATGCCGCACCAGCCGCGCACCCAGCCAAACATCATGCAGGATGGCCAACGGCATGAAGTCCGCCTCGTTCAGCACCTTGTTCAGGCCGTAGAGGTAATCGGTGCCGTAGTGCGACCAATCGAAAGCCTCAGCCGCCCAGTCCACAAAATACCGCTTCAGAGCCTTGGATGGCGTCAGGCCGATCGGGCCATTGGTCACGATGTAGTCGAATGTCTTGAGCGTTGCCGTCAGCAGCGGCGACAGGCGCAGCGCAGGTGCTTCGTCGTGGAGCGGCTGGAACGGGATCATGGCCCGAGCTTATCGTTTTAGAGGCGTGGAAGGAAACAGCGCGTTTGCAACTGCGCTGGCCAAACTTACCTAAGCCACTTCCCCGGAGAAAGCTTGCAGCGCATTCTCAGGCAATCAGATCCGCCTTGGCGCGACATGCAATCACGCAATCTATGTTGAAGTAGCACGAGGCTGCTCAGCTAATCGCCCAATTTACGGCGCAAGTTGACAAATGGAGAATCATTTGATATAAGCAATCTCAGAAGTATTTAGAAGTTAGGTCGCCAGCCATGTGCTCGCGGCCTTTTTTGTTGTCTTTGCGCGACGGAGGTCACGATGCTTGTAAACGCAAACTACGATCTAATGAAATCTATAGATGACCGATACCAGCGGGCCTCACGCCTAAATTCTCGTGATCACTACAGTATCTTCTACGGACCACTACGTCCAAGCAAGTTGCTCATGATCAATGCAAATCCCGGCGGTACTCCCGATAATTACAGCACTGTGGACGTAATGAATGGCGCGCACGAGTATATAGAAGGTAGAGCAAGCGGTCCCACAACCGCTAATGGCGCCAAAATCCTGCATCACATCATAGGATCGGAAGATCCGGAGACCATCAGGGGGATTCAGGTGCTCAATCGCTTTTTTCGTCGCTCACCCATGCGACCATCCGCAAGTCGGGAGGCGCAATACATGGAAGAGGCAAGGCCCTTCCTCGAAGAACTGATTACGTACATTCAACCAGAAGTCATGCTTTTCGGCGGTGATGCTGGCGTCGACCTATTCGCAAAGGCGCACGGCGGGTCTGCGGAAGGAGATTCTCCGGTCATGGGACCGAACGGGCCTTATGAAGCAGTGTATTTCCGGCAGTATGAACTACACTTGCCTTACTATCGCTCGATTCCTGCTTATTCGATTTACCATCCCAGTAAGTTGAACAGCGTGTTCCGCGAGCGAGTATTTCCCCTTCTGCGAACTCATCTCGGATCACACGCGCCCTGACAGACACTTTCGCATTGATCAAAGGTTGCTCAATATCATGGGAAAGCGGGAATGTGTGCTTCGCGATATTTCCAGGGCAAACCGCCTTAGCCGTACTGTCACCGATCTAAGTTCGAGCATATGAACGCCAGCACGCGGTAAATTCACTGCTTAACGAAGCAAGATTGCTTTCTGAGCACCGAACTCTTCGTCCGAGAGGGCACCTTTGCTTTTCAATTCAAACAATTTGGCCAATTCATCTGCCACCGAGGAGGCCGCTAACGTTGATGAAGGCTGCCGCACCTCGACCATTTTGCGCTCAATGACCTCACGTAGCTGGCGGAACGATGCCTCCTGCTGATGGGTGAACATGACTGTGTTTTCGTCCATCGTTGCGTCCCATATGCCTCGATTGCTCTCGATCCCACCGAGTACGGTGAACTGGAGAAATCCAGACATTATGGGCGTTGCGCCTCGAAGCTGGGTGGCCGTTATGCTTCCGTAGGCAATCCTTTTCTCACCCGCCAGACCGTGGAGTATGACACTCACTGTGCCTTCTCGAGTGATAGACAGGCTGTCGGCGAGCAATTCAATCGTTGCACCTAAACCGCGAAAGACTGTGCCACTCGTTTGCTGATCCATTGAGACTAAGCCGCTCGGCTGCGGACTTTCGTGCCCGGATGGAACGGCGCGCTTTCGCACCAAGAGCCATATTATGAGCGCCGCGGGGATCAACACGCCGGGAGCTAGTAGGAGGCTGACGCCGCCGCCGAAATCGGCTTCAGTGATCCAGATAACTGAGATTATCAGCAGAAGGCCGATCACTGAGATAAGCCCAAAGAAGGCTTTGAAAATCGCGCCTATTATCTTTCGCAGACCCACCACACCGACGCTCCCGAATGCCTAAGAGGCAGGGAAACGGTTAGGATTGATAGTTTGAAGAAGACTTAACCGGGAAGTCATATCCTTATCGCTATTGTGAGCAGCTTCGAAACAGACAGGGGACCCTTCGATTGACACAAGTTTGGAAAATCGAACAAGGTCCGGACTTCGTAACGCTCTACAGCGCGCACCGCATGCCCCATTCGTCCAGGCGAACCCCTATGGACTCTGCCCGTCAAGCTTTACGGTCGGCAGTCGGGGCCATTGCAGCGCAACCCGGTCAGATTCTGGAGGGGGTCTATTCCTCCCAAATTGACGGGTTCTTCGACGTGGAAAACGTTGTGATCTATAATCTTGAACCATCCACGTTCCGACGTTCGAGTAGTCACGGCCTGCGCGCGCGTCGGTGCCGAGCGTCCGATGCACCAGCCGCACAGGGATTTGGGCACAAACTCGATTACCGACTAACGCCGACACCTCGCATCCCGGCGACACCGTTGGTACATCTGCAGTTTGAACTGACGGCATTCCGGAGCGTTTTTGATGTCTGGTGGGCTGTCGCCAACGGCATCGCAGTAAGAAGTGCACCCGTGCCGGGTCGGTTTGGTCTTTATGTAGAATTGAGCTGCCCAACCCCGCCCGCCAATCCTGCGACCAAGATGTCAATCCTGTTCGATGGAATTGTCGCCGCACTCCAGAGGGAAGATCAGCCGGATCAAGAGGCGGTGAAACGGCTGGCGCTAAGGCATGGGATCGACGCCCATCACATAATGACGCGGCTTTTCCAGCCGATCAGTGACTCCATCACCTCTTCGAGAAGCTGCCAGCTTGTCAGGCCTTATCGGGGAGGTGTGCAGTGGCATCCTGCCGATGATCTGTGTGAAGACTGCACCCTCATAGTCAGCGAGGGGTCCGCCATCTGCAATGCTTACGTTTACGCCCTACCCGAGGTGCAGCTTAAATAACCTGCGCGAGGCTGCTTGCAATCGCGGCCCGTTGCGAAGGCCCTTAAGCTATCAGCTCCGCTTTGCCGCATTTGCCTGCGAACGCGTTCAGCGCTTCTGAAACAGCGTTAGATCCTGACGGCGGCGCGAGGGTGAAGAAGAGGATGTTGGGTGCGACGCGCCCGCGTATCACTGGGAGCTTCGCAATCGGTCCGCACCGATCCTCAAGTTCCGACCTGATCGACTGAGCCCGCGCAATCGGATCGCATTGGCGAGCGAACTGGATCGCCACGACCATCTTACCGGCCGCGAAGTGCTCCTGCGCCTCGCTGAACAAGGCATACTTCGGCGTGGCTCGCCTGGACATGGACGCGACTTCAAAACCGTTGTCCGGATCGAGAAAGAGCAGATCGGACGAAGCTAGCGCGGCAAGACTGCGCTGATGCCAGCCCGACCGGTCGGCGGGCGAAACCTCGTCGGCAAAATACACAGTGTCCGGTGGTAGCAGGCCCCAAGCGGCAACGTTGTTGAGAGTGCGGGCAGCATGATCCTCGAAGCCGCGAAGGCCCTGCAGCAATGCAGGGTCGGTTTCGTGCCACACGCCGCCCTTGAGGTGGTGCCGCTTTTCGCCGTCATTGTTGCCGGGCCGATCGACGGCTTCGGATTTAGTCAGATACCAATTGATGCCCAGTCGCACACCAAGCGATGCATGAAGGTGGCGAAGCAGGGCATACTTCAGGAAATCATGAGAATCGCCCAGGTATCGTTCCTGCATCTTCGCCCCATCAAACCGCTATACCTGAAGATCCAAGGATGACCGCAAACCAACCCCGCGCTAAGCGTCTCCCACACTAGGCGAGGATGTTCGCTTCCACAGCTACTTTTCGCGGTACTTTTTGGTGAACAGGTTTCGACCAAGTTCAACCAACTCAATGTCAATATGCCGAAGGCTGTCCCCCGCCCTACCTGACGACGAAATGTAAAATTCGAACCGCTCGCAAAATTCTTCGTATGGCTGCGCTTCGCGCTTCACCGCTCGGAATCCAGGAGTACGATCCCTCAGACCTGCAACGGCAAACCGATCCAAGATCGGAAACGCATCCGGGGCATGAAAATGTAGATACTTCGAAGCGAAAGACGCGCGTCCACTTGCGGGCAGCCCACTTTCGGTCAGTGTGCTACACGTTATTTTGTCCAAGCATCGATGCGCTTTCACAACCGCCTTTGCGTTGCACATAAATGGTTCACGAGCGGCGTTGGCGATCGCTTCGTCGAGCTTGTCGCGCTTTGCCACGATCGCTTGAGCTAGCTGATCCCATTTGCCCCCTAACCCACGCGCAACCGAATAAACGCGGGAAATGAACATGAGTTTGTTTCGAACTTGGCCAACATCGCCGTGAAACGGAAATTCACTGCACATTCGATAGAACGCTAGATTTCCTATTCCCCCCGCCGCCTGTTCGTCGATGGCTTCGTTGGGCATACTGATCTCCGATCAAGAGCTTGATCGCGATGGCAGTAGGCCTGGGTCAAGCAAAAACCTTTGCACAAAAACTAAGCCCCCGAACCCTTAGTGAATTCGGGGACTGCACATTCACTGCCGAAATCCGTCCGTCTGCCTGTTCCACGGCGGCTGCAGTCGATCGATAAAACCATCGGCAAGCTGATTGATCTCGAATGCAGGCCGGTCAAGGACGGCGATCTCCATGACGATCTCCGCGCGATGTTCGTAGATCATTTGGCCTGCAAAATGATTGTGGCCTGTGCCGTATCGCTTGCGGTTAGCATCCAGCCTTGATTTGAGGCTGCTGCCTTCCGCCGCTGCCCTGCCGATAAACATCGTCTCACCGTCAAGGCGCGCGCGATATAGTCCACGGACGTGTGCAAATCCGACTAGATTGGCACGGTGCCAGCCGGGAATTTTGACCCAGCTGAGGGTGGTTAAGATGGTGGTCATTGTACAAGCTCCAAAAAATAAGGATTGGTCGGAAAGGCCCCTCCCAGCCCCGTTGAGGGACCGAGAGGGGTGAAGGTGTCAGAGGTACATTTTCGCTGCCCCAGCCTCGACGGCGGCGAGCAGCGTGTCATTGGCAAGATGTGAGTACCTCATCGTTGACTGGTGATCTGCGTGACCGAGCACTTTGCCGACCGCGAAGAGGTCGATTCCGGCGTTGATCATGAAGCTGGCCGCCGAATGGCGCAGGTCATGAATGTGCAGGCCACCGAGCCCAGCCGCCGCTCTGGCTGTCTCCCACGGGTGTTTGATGTCCGTGTAGGGCTTGCGTGTTGCCGGATTGGGCAACAGCCATGGGCACCCTTTGAAACGGGGAAGCTTCTCGATCACATCCAACGCGGCCTGGCTCAGAGGCACGTACCGAGATTTTCCCGTCTTCGACGTTGGAATGAACCACGCCCGTCGTTCGATATCGACGTCCTCCCAGCGCGCTTCGAGCAGCTCGCGCTTGCGTGCCCCGGTCAGGAGCAACAGTCTGACTATGCTCCCAAGCTGCGGGTTCAACGACGCGTCCGCCGCCTTCAGCAATCTTGCCGCCTCCGCCGACGACAGGAACCGATCGCGGGCATTTTCGATCTTGGGGCGCTGTATGCCGCGAACCGGGTTGAGTTTGACGCCCGGTGTTTGCCACCGCAGCGCCAGCTCGAACGATCGATTGAAGGTCACCCGGATCTTTTCCACCGTTGCCGGTGCCTTGCCCGAATGGCGCAATTCACCGAGCCATTTCGCAACTTCAGGCGTGGTGATTTCATCCAGCCGTTTTCCGCCCCACTTCGGGCGCAGGTGTACGCGCAGGATCGAGTCCGTGTTCGACGGGTTGCGCGAGTAGGTCTTGACGTAAGCGAGATGCTGATCGGCAAGCTCGTTATAGGTCAGGATTGCTTTCTTTTCGGCCTTCTGCGCGGCGGGGTCGCCGCCCATGATGACTTCGGCCCGCCACTTGCGCGCGATCTTTTGTGCTTCGGCGAAGCTGATGTCGCCGTAGGGAGCGATGCGGCGCTGCTTCAGCTTCCCGTAGGGATCTTGGTAGCGAAACGTGTAGGTCGTGGTTCCACTACTATGGCATTCGAGCACGAAACCGATCGTGCCGGTGTCATAGTAGTCGGTGCGCTTGCTGCCCGGTTTGCAACCGGCGGTGAGGCAAAAGGCGGCGTCGAGTTTAACTTTGGGCATTGCTGATTCCTTCGTGAAGGTGAGTTGATTTGCGAAGCGCGGTGCGTGCACGCGCGCGGGGTGGGGGTGAGCCAGCGAGGGGTCGGGCGCGGCGCTGTGCGCTTGCCGGAACTGACCCTGCGGGTGCCGGGGGAGCGAGGGGACGGCGAGCCGCGTGGACCAGCCGCCCCGTTGCGCACCTAATCAAACCGCCGGGTTGGCCGCGTCGGTTCGGCGGCATCGTCGGCGCTCGCGTCCGTTCGAAGCGGAACGCGCCACTTCATTCTGCCGTTGATGCGCTTGGGTTCGCCCAAGTGCTCGCGCAGGATCGCCGCGCATTCCTTGGCCTGGGGATTGCTGCAGTAACGCAGGTCTGTCTTGGCCAACAAATCGGTGGGGGTCAGTGCTTTGACCGCGGCGGGATCG
The DNA here is from genome assembly GCF_037572715.1 of Novosphingobium aquae. Classification (NCBI taxonomy): domain Bacteria; kingdom Pseudomonadati; phylum Pseudomonadota; class Alphaproteobacteria; order Sphingomonadales; family Sphingomonadaceae; genus Novosphingobium; species Novosphingobium aquae. The sequence goes on from NZ_JBBHJY010000009.1 coordinate 115,552, forward strand.
GTCTGATCCCAATCGACCACGCTTGAGATGGCATCTTCGACCAAGCTGAAGCTGCGGTGACGGCTGTTCCACGCCTCCAGTTGCTGCTCTTCTTCGGGGGTGAGCCACCACTGGTCACCGACTTCCAGCCGCACGGCCAGCTGCGCGAACACCTGCTGCGTATTGATCCCGTGATCGTAATCGATCTTGACCACCGGCAGAGTCCACCAGCGCGAATTGCCGGTGTGATCGACCAAGAAGTCGGACTGATTGACCGTAGCCATGAACACCGTGCGGCGGCCATACTCAGCTTCAATGCGGGCGTAGGGTCGGCGTACCTTGTCCCGGTCGTTGGTCAGAAACCCCTTCAGGCGCGCGATGTCGCGGCGGAAGGAAGAATCCAGTTCACCTATCTCGCAAATCCAATGACTTACGGCACCCAGGATGCTATCTTTGTTCGCGCCGTCCAAATGGTGATCGAGCTTGATGGCGATCTCCCTTAGCGCAGGGTCCGGGATGAGGCTTCGGCACCAACTTGTCTTGCCGAGCCCCTGCGCACCTTGGAGGGTGAGCACGCCGCGCGCCCGAAACCCGCTCGGCATCAACGCAGCGGCGACGGCGCTGAGCAGCCACTTGGTGACAAGGACTTGCCTCAAGTCGGGTGGATAATCCTCGACCGTTTCCAAAGTCGCGCACATCGCTGGCAGCCGATCGTCCCCGTCCCAGGGTTCCGAGACAATCCAGTCGGCGACCGGGTTAAAGAGGTTGTGATCGGCCAGGGCATCAATGATGGCGGGGATTGCGCCCGTGGCCATACCGTGGCGCGCGGCGATGCTTATGATATGCGTCAGGGCATTGTTATCGTGGTTGTCGGTCGTACCGCCGAGGCCGGGAATAATGACCTCGACCTTCTTCTTGATCACATTGTAGCGGACGATGATCCCGTACCGCCCGATAAGCCAATCGACATTTTCGATTGTCGCCGCTGGCCCGTTCTGGCCCGACGGGGGATCGGGAAATTCGGATCTTTCGATCTTGATGCGGCTGAGCGGTGCATCTCGTTCGGTTGGCGCTTTGCAGGTTGCGGCGCGCAGGTTGATGCCTTTGGCACTCTGCTTGAGAAACTTGTCTGTCATTGTCTAACTCGCACAAATGCTGCCCGGAACGCGGAGCGGCGGCACAGCAATTTCAATTGAGGGGCGAGTGACCGCATCGGCGGCGGCCACGGAACAGCGCGAGAGAGCTGCGCTGCCTGAGATCCACTTGGGAACCTCAGTTAGACAAAGTCATAATCAGAACAAAAACATCGAATGATTATGATAATTATATAATTGTTTTTATTGTAAATTATCCACCATCTACGCAGCCCGAAATGGGGGTGGCAGGTGGTAGGAGAATACAAAAACCATCAATTCCTTTCTTGTGCGGGGAGCCGGGGCAGGCCCAGTCCCAAGTGGTGGTTTCTGCCTCCCCTTCCCTCCACTGGGGCTGACGGACGGGGCGGCCAATTACGGTGACTTCGTCTTGTCGACATCGCGTCACTGACGACCACTGGTGGCAATTTCCGGGGCCTGTCAAACCATAAAATGGTGCGGGATGAGCGCGTTGAGGCGGCTTCCAAAGCATTGGCACTTTGGCTCAGGACAATAAAATTTGAATGGGAAAGGCACATAAAACTCACTGACGGCGCGATTGCCTATTTTATGTGCCTTCCAGCTTAGTTCGTGTGCGGTTGGCCGGTTCGGCGGACGCCCGGATTTGAGGCCGGTGACGCCCGCCTTGCCGAATCACCCGATCCCGATTCGCGCCTCGAACCAGCCGCTCGGCATGATGACGAACCACGCGAACCCGGAATCACCGGCGGTGATTAAGAGCTCGGTCCAGTCCCTATGCTGCTCGCACCAAGACCAGTAGGGCTCAACTGCCGCCCCCTCCCCACCCAGCGGACCGAGGGAGGGAGGGTAGCCGAGAACTTCTTCAAACTCCCGGTCAGTATCGTCGTCGTCGATCAGAACGATGCAGGTCAGATCCCAAAGGTCTGACGCCTTAGCGTCGTGCGCAATGCGTTCAATCAGGGCGCGGCTGGTGTTGTCGCACGCGGCGGCAAGTGCGGCGGCGAGCGTCGCGTCATCGTGTATAGTGATCATGGTGAGTTCCTTTCAGGCACAAAAAATGCGCCCGAGGCGGGATGCCTGGACGCTTTGCGGTTGCCGGTAATGGTGGCGGGTCAGGTACGGGTCAGGACAATCCAGCCAAACCCGTCGTCGCTGATGATGAACACCCCTTCGGTCCAGCCGTGATGTTCCGTCCGGTATTCGTAGGCGTCGGGATCGAGCCCCAAGGCCTGAGGGGTTTCGTCCACCGCGATCGCGGCGATGTCTTCAAGCTCGAACTCGGCGAGCCGTTCGAGGTGCGGGGCAAGGATGCCTTCCACCTCTCGCCCGAGCGGGGTCGCCAGAAAGGCCGCGACCTCCACGGCAGTGCGAAGAATTGTCATGTGCTGTTCTCCAAATGCAAAAGGGCCCACGGATTGCTCCGCAGGCCCTGAGTGGGTTGTTGGTTGATTGTAGTTAGAAGGTCGCCGCCACCTTGACGTCCGGCTGGCCGACGATGCGCAGCGGGATTTCAAAGTAGGTCTGCACGTTGATGATCGCCTGCGTGCGTGCCGCCTGGACAAAGGTTGCACCTTGCGCCTGAGCCGTCATCGCCCGCCGCGCTGAAGCGTAGTTGGCCTTGAGCAGTTCATCGACCTGGGCTTGGCTGAATGTCAGCACTCCCCCGTTGATCGTGGTCGCCTGTTCCGGTTGAAACGCTATGTCCCCCATCACTACGGGGGGCAGCTTCACTCGGACCAGCTTGGCCTTTTCGTCGTAAGCGACATCCGCAAAGCTGAGCTTGCTCATGTCCAGGTAGTAGGTGATCACCCCCGGTACGATCAGTTCCTGCGAAGCGCCGAGCACCCAGAACTTTGTGCGTTCGACCTTCACCCTCGCGGTGCCCTTGTAGGCGTACACCAACATCTTGCTTTCTGACCGCAAGCTTTCGACCGTGGCGGAGAGAACCTTCTTTGTGTCCGTCTGAAGGAACCCGGTGCGCTCAACCACCGTGTCGAGCTGCTCCTTCGGGGCGATCCAGTAGCCGAGCCCGAAGGCCGCTAACGGAATGCCGATCAAGGCCGCGCGGCTGGTCATTTGGGCGTGCTTGTATCGACTGAGGCAAGCACTTGATTCTGCGCGCTCAGCACCAAAGCACACTGCGCTTCGGCGACAAGTATGGAAGTCCGATCAATATAACCGTTGGGCTTGCTGGCAGTCGGTTCCGGCCCTTTGAAGTTGTAGCTCAAGAAAAATGGAGCTTGTGGCCTGACTACAAGGGCAGTCCGAAGGGACTGCTTTGCGCTAGGAGCAGCGGCCAACGGCACTTCGAAGCCCATAACCGGAGAAGTTTCCCGCTTGGCGAACGGAAACAGCCTCGTGTTGGTCAGGTGCAGCGCCTGCGTAGTTCGATCAATCTCCGATACCCGGAACGCGGCACCAAACAGATTGTGCGCGGCGTAGGTTCGGATGATCCTTTCGCTTTGACCTACAAAGACAGGGGTTCCCTTGCTTGCGTTCGTGCCCACAGCAAGCAAAGCGCTAGCCTCAGCCCCCGTCTGTTCGCTGTATTCACCCGTATTCAAGGCTCCTGCCGACACAAGCATAATGCCGATATCCGCGTCATAGCGGACAAAGGTCCGGTCTATCGGCACAACCAGAACCGACAGGTTCGCCGGGTCGTGGTTCGGTGTCGAGGCGATCTTGGCTTGATATTGCGCTGTCGTTTCAAATTCACCTTTCACCGTGCGTTTGGGAAGGATCGTGGCGAGCGCATTGAAAGTGGTAGGCACAACCCGCTTGCCGACATAGCTTTTGCATAGTGCCGACTTTGTGTTCTCGGCATCGACCAAGTTGGTGATGCCTTCGGTTTGGTTTTTCAGGTCATCGAATTGTGCATCGGCCAACGCAGGCAGGGCCAAACAGGTGTAGGCGACGGGAGCGAAAATACGCAGCTTCCGCGTTGTGACATTTATCATGACAGTTCCTTTGTGCAGGGACACGAACCGAACCCGGCGGGCACGGCTGAACAGGCAGCTGATTGCTTGCGATGGATCAGTGCTCACGCCCCCACACTGTCAGGAGCGGCGATCGGCTAGACCTTGTGCGACCCCTATGTTCCTCTCGGGGCGCGGCCAAAGCCGGATGTTAGTAACCTACTCAGCGCAGGCGCATGCGCCTTTACCGGCGAACCGGCTGGACATACGCGCATGCCACCCGGCCTCCTAATGGGGACCGAGTCTGCTGAGAGGGGTTACTAAGCCCCACCTTCCGACTTTCACGGCAGGCAGAAGCGTTTTGGCGTGAGATCAGGGCTTTCGCAAGCAGACCTTGGCCTGTTCATATAAGATGGAAAAATTTGCGCGTCCGGTTCCTGTTGTTTCTCGGAGCAAATCACGGCTAAAGTCAGGTAGATGCTCGGGCGGCTTTCGTGCTCACCAAGGGGGAAGCTTTGGAAAAGGTCGAAAAGCAAAAGCTCAGCGAAAGCGATATATGCGATCTGTTCATCACGCCCGCTATCAAGGAGGCGGGCTGGAATCAGTTGAAGCAGGTTCGCCGCGAAGTGACGCTGACCCCAGGTCCGGTGATTGTCCGTGGCAACCTGTCTTCACGTAATAAGAAACTGAAGAAGTTCGCCGACTACGTCTTGTCGTGGAAACCGGGAATGCCCCTCGCAATCGTTGAGGCAAAGGACAACAAGCATTCGATAAGCAGCGGTCTGCAACAAGCACTCGGCTATGCCGAAATCCTCGATTTGCCGAGCGCGTTCAGCTCCAACGGTGACGGCTTCGCGTCACATAACCGCGACGCTGCTGAAGGCGAAGAGACAGAAACAGAACTCGAGCTCGGCGCTTTTCCAGACCCCGAAGCGCTTTGGACTCGTTACCGATCCTTCCATGGCATTGCCGATGAGGATGAAGGGTTAGTCGAGCAGCCTTATCATATGGATGCCTCTGGCAAGGAGCCCCGGTACTACCAAGTCGAAGCAATCAACCGGACAATCGAAGCGATTGCCAGGGGCCAAAAGCGAGTTCTGCTCGTCATGGCCACTGGCACCGGGAAGACCTACACCACCTTTCAAATCATCTGGCGGCTGTGGAAGGCAGGCCAAGCTAAGCGCATCCTGTTCCTCGCTGACCGAAACATTTTGGTCGATCAGACGCTGGTCAATGACTTCAAACCGTTTGGCGCGGCGATGACGAAGATCAAGAACCGCAAAATTGACCCTGCCTACGAAATCCACCTCGGGCTTTATCAGGCGATCACCGGGACGGAAGAAGCGGACAAGATCTTCAAGACCGTGTCGCGAGACTTTTTCGATCTGATCGTGATCGATGAATGCCACCGTGGCAGCGCGGCAGACGATTCTGCGTGGCGCGAAATCCTGGATTATTTTGACGGCGCTGTGCAGGTCGGCATGACCGCGACGCCGAAAGAGACCGAGTACGTTTCCAACATAACTTACTTCGGCGATCCCGTTTACACTTACACGCTCAAGCAAGGTATCGAGGACGGCTTCCTTGCTCCCTACAAGGTAATCCGGATCGACATAGACCGGGACGTTGAAGGCTGGACGCCTCCGCCAGGCATGGTCGATGATCTAGGCGGGCTGGTCGAAGATCGCGAGTACAACCAGAAAGACATGGACCGAACTTTGGTCCTCAATCAACGCACAAAGCTGGTTGCTGAGCGTGTGATGAAGTTCCTTCGGGCAACAGACCCGATGTCGAAGACTATTATCTTCTGCGAAGACATTGATCACGCTGAGCGCATGCGAAAGGCAATCGTGAACGCGGCTGGGAAGCTGGCTAAGGACAACAGTAAGTACGTCATGCGTATCACTGGCGACAGTGTCGAAGGCAAGGCGGAACTGGACAAGTTCATCGACCCGGAAGAGCCCTACCCGGTCATCGCCACAACCTCGCAGCTCCTCACGACCGGCGTTGATGCCAAGACGTGCAAGCTGATCGTCATCGACCGCACGATCAATTCGATGACCATGTTCAAGCAGATTATCGGGCGCGGGACCCGGATTGATGAAGACAACAACAAGTTCTTCTTCACCATTATGGATTTCAAGCGCGCGACCGAACTATTCCGAGATGACGCGTTCGATGGCGCGCCCGTCGTCATCTATGAGCCGGGTGACAGCGACGATCCGGTGCCGCCCGATCCACCAGACGTTGACAACGATGACATTGGCGATCCCGACGACGAGGAACCAACCGGCACAAAGAAGTTCGTCGTCAGCGGTGTTACCGCGCGCGTGATGAACGAGCGGATCGAATATGTCGGCACTGACGGCAAGCTCGTAACCGAATCTTACCGCGATTACGCCCGCAAGCAGATCGCCTCGGAATACCAGTCGCTCGACGAGTTCATCTGGCACTGGAACGCCAGCGAGCGGAAACAGGCCATCATTGAGGAGCTGGAACAGCGCGGCGTCATTCTGGAAAACCTGGCCGAGACCGTTGGGAAGGATTTCGGAGATTTCGATCTGTTGGTTCACGTTGCCTTTGGCGCGCCGCCGCTGACCCGCCGCGAACGCGCTGAGAAGGTGAAGAAGCGGAACTACTTCGCCAAGTATGGTGACAAGGCCCGCGCGGTGCTTGAGGCCTTACTCGACAAGTACGCTGATGACGGCGTTGAGACGATCGAAGACGCGAAAGTTCTGCGCCTTCAGCCGTTCACTCAGCTGGGTACACCGATGGAGATCATCAAGGGTGCCTTTGGCGGCAAGGATGCCTATGAGGCTGCGCTGAGAGAACTCGAAGACCAGATCTACGGTCAGGCAGCTAACGAATGAGTGTGTGCGAATGAGCAATGTTTCCGGCGTCATCAAATCCATCCAAGACATCATGCGCAAGGATGTCGGCGTTGATGGCGACGCTCAACGGATCAGTCAGCTCGTCTGGATGTTCTTCCTCAAAATCCTAGACGACCGCGAGGCAGAGCTTGAGCTGATCGACGATGAATTCCAATCCCCATTGCCCGAGCACATGCGCTGGCGCAGTTGGGCGGCGGACAGACAGGGCGACACGGGCGAAAAGCTGCTCGACTTCGTCAACCTCCAGCTCTTCCCGAAGCTGAAAGGCGATCTGCCTGCTCAAGGCGAAGTGGCAAAGCGCGCGCAGGTGATCCGCGACGTTTTCGAAGACACCTACAACTACATGAAATCGGGCACCCTCCTTCGGCAGGTGATCAACAAGATCAACGAGATCGATTTCAACAACAGCGAGGATCGCCACACATTCGGCGCGATCTATGAGCAAGTGCTGAAAGACCTGCAAAGCGCAGGCAATGCTGGCGAGTTCTACACCCCCCGCGCAGTCACCAAATTCATAATCGATCGCCTCAACCCGCAGCTGAACGAAGTGGTGTTCGATCCCGCCTGCGGCACCGGCGGCTTTCTTACCTGTGCCATCGAACATAAGCGTAAGCTGGTGCAGTCCACTGCCGATGAAGAGGTGCTGCGCGCCTCCATTCGCGGGGTGGAGAAGAAATCGCTTCCGCACATGCTGTGCATCACCAATATGATCCTGCACGGCATCGATACGCCGTCGGGCATCCGCCACGGCAATACGCTTGCTCGCGCTTATGCCGATCATACTGAGAAGGATCGCGTCCCCGTGATCGCCACCAACCCGCCCTTTGGCGGAATGGAGGAAGACGGGATCGAGAACAATTTCCCCAGCCACCTGCGCACGCGGGAGACGGCAGACCTGTTCATGGCGCTGATCATCCGCCTGCTGAAGAACAATGGCCGCGCGGCGGTGGTGCTGCCCGATGGCTTTCTGTTCGGCGATGGGACCAAAGCCACCCTGAAGCAGAACCTGATCGAGGAGTGCAACCTGCACACCATCGTCCGCCTGCCCAACGGCGTCTTCGCGCCTTATACCGGCATCAAGACCAACATCCTGTTCTTCACCAAGGGCACACCGACCAAGAACGTCTGGTTCTATGAGCATCCCTATCCCGATGGCGTCACCAGTTACAACAAGACCAAGCCGATGCGGTTTGAGGAATTTGCCGAGGAACAGGCGTGGTGGGGTGATGAGGCCGATGGCTTCCGCGCCCGGTTGGAGACCGAACAGGCGTGGAAAATCAGCGCGGCAGATGTTGCAGCACGGGGCTATAATCTGGATCTCAAGAACCCGCACAAACCTGAGGGCATTAGCCATGATCCCGACGAATTGCTCACCGCCTATGCCGCCCAACAGGCAGGCATCCAGTCCCTGCGCGATCAGTTGAAGGGCATTCTCGCCGACGCACTGGCGCGCAAAGCGTGAGCGACCTTGCCGCGCTGGTCGCCGATAACTTCTACATCTGGACCAGAGCGATCGAACGCAAGAGCGGCGCAGGGCGCGGCGGTGGCAAGCGGATCAGCCTTTATGGCATCGAGCGCTTGCGTGCGTTGGTTCTTGATTTGGCGGTGCGCGGCAAGTTGGTGCCCCAGGATAGAAGCGATGAACCGGCAGGAGAATTGCTGAAGCGGATTGCCAATTCTCCGGCATCTTTCAAGCAAAGGCGCAAATCAGCCGCTGGCCTGAGGCAGGCAGTTTCACCAATCAATTTGCCAATCGGTTGGGAATTGGTCCGATTCGATGATCTAGCAAATCCTCAAGCGGGATTTGCATTCAAGTCCAAGGGCTTCAACGAAATTGGCGTGGGACTTCCCCTCATTCGAATAAGGGATGTAGGCCAGCCTTTCACCGGGACATTCTACGATGGCGAGTTTCGGGACGAGTTTGTCGTAGATTCTGGCGATTACCTTGTAAGCATGGACGGCGAGTTTCGTGTAGCAACTTGGCAAAATGGGACTGCGCTTCTGAACCAGCGAGTCACGCGGCTCCAATTCTTCAGTGGGGAATTGGAACAGTCGTTCGTGGCCATTGCTTTGCAACTTGAATTGGCGAAGCTTCAGGGCGTTAAAGCATACACCACCGTTGACCACCTTTCCGGGAAGCAGATTGCCGAAGCACTTATTCCCCTCCCACCCCTCGCCGAACAACAGCGCATTGTGGCGAAGGTGGATGAGTTGATGGCGCTTTGCGATGCGCTGGAGCGGGAGTCTGCGGGCGCGATGGCGGCGCATCAGGTGCTGGTGGAAGAACTCCTCGCCACGCTGGTGAACAGCGAGAACGCGGCAGACCTCGCCGCCAACTGGGCGCGGCTGGAAAGCCATTTCGACACCCTCTTCACCACCGACGCCAGCATCGACGCCCTCAAACAAACCATCCTCGACCTCGCGGTGCGCGGCAAGCTCGTGGAGCAGGATGCAGGGGAGGAGCCTGCAATCAAGAAACTGAAGGGGCCGCAAGCGTCTCCGCCTTTTGGCATCCCGGCGAATTGGCAGTGCGTGCCTTTACAAGGCTTAGGGCGTCAAGTTGGTGGAGGAACCCCCTCGAAGTCTCGACCTGATTTCTGGGAAGGTACCATACCATGGGTTTCACCCAAAGACATGAAGAGGGACTATCTGTCGGACGCTGAGATGAGCGTCACCGAAACAGCATTAGAAGGGTCAGCGGTTAAACTGCTCGCTCCGGAGAGCCTGATGTTCGTAGTTCGGGGAATGATCCTGGCGCACAGCTTCCCTGTTGCAATCGCCAAGGCTCCAGTGACGATCAACCAGGATATGAAGGCCATCGAACTCGATCAGCCTTCTATGGCCGAATATCTCTTGCGTGCGCTAAAGGGTTTGAAACCGCTGATGCTCGCTCGGGTCGAACGGTCGAGCCACGGAACGTGCAGGCTTGATGCAACTGCCTATGGGAGCTTTCCTGTTCCCATACCTCCACTCACTGAACAACACCGCATCGTCGCCAAGGTCGATGAACTCATGGCCCTGTGCGACGCACTGAAGGTCGGCATTGCCGACGCCGCCACCACCCAGAAACACCTCGCCGACGCCATCACCGAACGGGCTGCGGCCTGATGGCGCTTCCAGCCGCACAACCTGATCCGACCAAGAGTTAGATGGGCCCAGCAAGGATCACGCCCAATTCACTGCTCAAAGGCACATAAGCTCCAAATTTCGGGATTCCCTTGTGAAAGCGATGGTGCCGCTTAGGTTTATGTGATTCGAATACCTGACACCATTATTACAGGCTGAGGGCTTTGAAGGGCTTCCAGAAGCTTTCCGGTTGAGTGCCTACTGTACGCGCTGGATGCGTCGGCTTCTCCTCGGCAAGGACATTTTCTGATGACCTCCCCAACCGCGATCCTGTTCATTTTTCATTCTCTACCCTAGCTTGCTCGCAAGGGGGGGAGCATGCCACGCGAATCATTCCTGAAGCCGGTCCGCTTGAAGCTTGCGCAGCGCGCAGCCTACCGCTGCGCGTTCCCAGGGTGCAACCGTCTCACCATTGGCCCCGGCGAGACAGCTGACGAAGTTGAGGACACCGGCAAAGCTGCGCATATTTACGCTGCGTCTGAATTAGGTCCGCGTGGTCAGGGAACGCTGACACCCGCTCAGCTCAGGGCAATTACCAACGGCATCTGGATGTGCGGCCATCACGCCGATTTGATCGATAAGAATACCGGCAAGCGCTACCCCGTGGCTGTGCTGAAAAGCTGGAAAGCGCTTCACGAATACCGCACCGCCTATGAGCATAGCGGGCGTGCGACCGCCTTTGGCTTTGTGCGCTCGATGACAATAGACGCCTCGCCGCTGTTCGCACCTGTGACGGTCGCGTTCGGCAAGACTACGTTCCTTATTGGGCTGAATAAGAGCGGGAAGACCGCGTTACTTGATTGGCTGTCCGTACTCGACAGCCCTCGCAGACTCTCGCGCTGGATGAAGCCGCGCCCGCTTCACTTCAGCCTCTTGTTCGACGCACCGGGCGAGCACAAGCTTGAATGCGACACTGGTAATGAGACGGTGCGGTTCGACCTTGATGGGCACCGGGTCGCGTTTAACCATCACCGCATTGCGATCACCACCCTGACTAAGCGCCGCGATCACCAATCGCAGGACGATCTCACTAATATTATGAATCTACTGCATCTCGACGAGATTAGTGTTCGCTCGCTCGCCGCGTTGATCCATAGCGACACGATGTACTTGCGGGCGGCGCGGTTCGAGAGCGAGGCCGATGATGACGGCGAGGTTCGTGAAGTTCTGCATTGCACACTTCAGTCGGGAGAAGAGATGCCGTTTGGCATTTTGTCCGGCGGTGAACAGGGCCGTGTCATCATGGAATTCGCGATCGCCCATATGGCTAGCATAGCCTCTGTCGCACCCGCGATGCTGGTCGTCGAACGTCAAAGTCTCGGGATCGATTCTGCTGGGTTCGCTCTTTATCTCAATTACTTCTCAAGTGGCGAATGCCAGTTCCAGACCGTGGTCACGCAGTTTACGATCACCGATGACATCAAAGGCTTGGGCTGGCAGGTCTATCAGCTGACCGCTCCCAATCCCACTACGCCGGGCACAATTGAAGCCGTGCTGCCGAGCTAAAGCTGTTCGTCGGCGATCGTCTTGGCGGCTTAACGAGCCCAAGCTCGACCCAATTAAGGCCCAGTCAGGTCACCGATCATGCTTTGGCCTTAGTCGCCAGTTGCGACCAGCCGAACGTCCTTTCGATCCGTTACTTTTCCAAGTCAACGCAATGCCTTATTCACCATCCAACTGGGCCCAGCGCGGGTCAGGGGTGATTCTAAGCTGAAAGTGCCTCCAGAAGCACTAATTTGCCTTCCTTTGCGGAAGTGCCTTTCAGCTTATCTTTTTGATTTTCTGAAGGAAAGTGGTGGTGCCGCTTAGGTGATTCGAACACCTGACCCCATCATTACGAATGATGTGCTCTACCGACTGAGCTAAAGCGGCATGTCATGCAGGCAGTTGAAACCGCTGCGGACAGGTGAGGCCCCTTAGCTGCGGTTTTCGGGTGTTGCAATCGGGATTGTGATGAGGCGCTGTTCGCGGGATGGCTGGACGGCGGCGGGCGTGGCATAGGGTGGCGATGGAATGCGGAGCTGACCCGACGCCTGACCCGATAATTGCCGGCGCGCTGGCGGTGGCGGCTTGCCGCAGCAGCTATGATGGCGCGCTGGCGGAGGAAACGCGGGCGATTCCGATCGAGATGCCGGTGGCGATCGAGCTTAACGGCGTGGCCTATGCGGTGATGATGGCCAGCCCCGGCGATCTTGAGGATTTCGTCACCGGCTTCCTGCTGGCCGAGGGCCTTGCCGAGGCGGGCGAGATCGGGGAGATCGTGCTGCACCCTGCCGATGGCGGCGCAGGCCTTGTCGCGCGGACCAACCTGCCCGCGCACCGCATCGCGCCGGTCATGGAGCGGGCGCGGCGGCGGCTGGGGGACAGTTCCTGCGGGATATGCGGACTGGAAAGCATCGACATGGCGCTGCGGCCTCTGACGTCGCTTGAGCCCGCTACCCTGCCCGAGCCTCAGGCGGTAGCGCATGCGCTGCGCGCCGTGCGAGATGCGCAAGTGCTGGGCCGCGCCACCGGGGCGACGCATGCGGCTGGGTTCTGCTTGCCTGATGGCGCTCTGCTGGTGCTGCGCGAGGATGTCGGCCGGCACAACGCGCTCGACAAAGTGATCGGTGCCCTGGCGCGCAACGGGCAGTCAGCTGCGGAGGGGTTTCTCGTGGTCACCTCTCGCGCGTCCTACGAGCTGGTTGAAAAGGCGGTGCGGGCGCGTTGCCCGCTGCTGGTGGCGATCTCCGCGCCGACCTCGCTCGCGGTCGAGCGGGCGCGTGCGGCAGGGTTGGCGCTTGCAGTGATCGCGCGTGACGATTCGATGCTGTGGGTCAGCGGGCCGGCGCTTGATACTTAACCCGGCAGAGCCTCGAAACGGAAGTCGCGGAAAACGGCCTCGCCCGGACCGGCCGAATAGAGCCCCGGACGCAGCATCAGGAAACCACCGCGTACGTTGTGGTGATAGCCCGAGACTTCCATGCCGCGATCGAACCGCTGCCAGGTTTGCCCGCCATCGCCGCTGGTGTGGTAGGAAACGATGTGCTGGCGGTTGGTGACGCGAAGCCGCATCCGCCGCCCGTGCGGATTGGCGGGGCGGCCGCGTTCGATGCCGTACTGGTGGGTGACAAAGCGCTTTTCGTCGAAACCCAGGCCGGCGTAGAGCTTGTCGTCGTAGAACAGCACCAGCCCAGCCGTACCGCCGGGTGCGATCTCGATATCGCATTCGAAGCGGTAAGAGGTGTCGCCGGCGATGAGCAGTAAGGGCGAGCCGCTGGAGGGCGCGGCGCCCTTGCCGGCGAAGTGCAGCGCGCCGCCATCGACGCGCAGACGCTTGGCCTCGTCTGGCGCAGGACGGAAGAACGACCATTTCGAGCCGAGCGCCAGCGGGGCGGAAAAATCGTCCGACAGGGCCATGCCGTGGCGCAGCGCGGTGCCGCCCCGGGGCTTGCGTATCGGACGTGACAAATCCCCGCCGGTCATGCGGAACCAGCCGTCTTTCGTCCATTCGACCGGATCGAGCAGGCACTGGCGGCCAAGCGTCCAGTAGCCGTTCTCGAACCCATGGTAGAGCGACCACCACGAGCCATCGGGCGCTTCGATCAGGCTGGCGTGGCCGCGCGACCACCAAGCCTCGCCCACGCTTTTGGTGCGCACCAGCGGGTTACCGGGGTGCTGCTCCCACGGCCCGTGGATCGAGCGCGAGCGCGCGGCGATGACCATGTGGCCGGTGGGCGGGCCGGCCGTGCCGCCGACGGCGGTGATCATGTAGAACCAGCCGCCATGGAAGTGGATCTTCGGACCTTCGGGGCTGAAACCCTCGACGTCCCAGGTGTCAGGATAGCGCCAAGGATCGTAGACGTGCTCCACCTTGCCGGCGAGGCTGAGGCCGTCATCGGAGAGGCGCACCCGGTCGCCGCCCGAGAGGAACAGCCAGCGCGAGCCGTCCTCGCCCACCGCGTGGCAAGGGTCGATGTGATTGTGCAGGCCGAGCGGCACCGGATCGCTCCAGGGGCCGTCGATGTGATCGGCCCAGATCACGTAGATGTCGTTGGGGCTAGCCTTGACCGGGATGTAGAGGAAATAGCGGCCCTTGTGCTTCTCAAGGCTGACCGCCCAGACCGAGCCGATGTTGCGGGTGAGCGCGGCTTTGCGCGGCTGCCAGTTCACCAGATCGCGGCTGTGCCAGATCGTCAGCCCCGGATAGGAATCGAAGCTGGAAAAGGTCAGGTAATAGTCTGTGCCGTCCTTGAGGACCGCCGGATCGGGCCGGTCGCCGGAGATTACCGGGTTGCGGAAGGTGCCGTTGCCGAGATCGGGGATGCGCTGGTTCTCGTAACCCCTGCCCCACTTGTCGCGCGGGGCGGCAGCAAGGGTGGCGGGGGCGTTCAGCGCCAGCGCGCTGAGCCCGGCGAGCTTTATCGCGTCGCGGCGGTCAAAGGTCATCCCAGCCCCGTGCTTCGTGCCCAGGCGCGCCACAGGTCGGGCCAGACTTCGACCGGCTTGCCGACGGCGCGGCGCAGGCCAAATCCGTGGCCGCCTTGCTCGAACAGGTGCGTTTCCACCGGCACCTTGCGCGCCTTCAGCGCGGCACGCATACGCAGCGTGTTCTCCACCGGCACGACAAGGTCATCCTCGGCATGTAGCAGGAAGTGCGGCGGGGCATCGGCGGGCACGATCTGGTCAGGCGACCACGCGGCCTCTCGCCCGGGCGAGGGATTTTCGCCCAGCAGCAGGCGGCGCGAACCGGCGTGGGCGATGGCCGGGTCCATCGAGACCACCGGATAGATTGGCGCGGCGCAAAACGGCCTTGCCGAGAGCTTGTCCGCTGCGTCGACCGGCGGGTACACCGGCACGGCAAAGCGTGTCGAAAGGCTGGCGCAGACGTGGCCACCGGCGGAAAAGCCCATGGCGGCGACGCGCTCGGGATCGATGGCATAGTCCGTCGCGCGGTCGCGGATCAGGCGCATGGCGCGCTGGGCGTCGATCAGCGGGGTGTCGGCGCCGCTGGTCCAGCCTTCACCGGGCAGGCGGTAGAACAGGACGAAGGCGGTGAATCCGCGCGCGGCCAGCCAGCGCGCCATTTCGTAGCCTTCCTTGTCCACCACGACGAGCCGGTAACCGCCGCCCGGGGTGATCAGCACGGCCGCTCCGTTCGGCTTTTCGGGCCGGAATACCACCATGCGCGGTCGGGCAATGCCGGTGACCGCGCGATCGCCATATGTCGGGTCGGTGGAGCGTTCCTCGACCTTTTCGACCGGCAGAGTTGCGGGCGCATCGGGCACACCCTTGGGCCAGAGGTCGATTGTCTGGACCGGATCCGGCAGCTTCGGAGGCGCGACCTTTGCGGCAGCGGGCGGAGGCGTCTGCGCCCCCGCCCGCTGCGCGATGATCCCGGCGGCCAGTGTCCCGACGATGAGTGACCTGCGGTCTGTGCCCATGTCGATAAACTGCCCTCAAACGCCGCCGTTATGCAAGTTCTGCCGATTACAGCTTGAGCCGCGCGCCAACCAGGAGCGTCCGGCCGAAGTGGTTGTTCTCGTAATTGCGGTCCGCATCGAAATCGGTGAAGCGGTAGCGATAGGTGTCGAGCAGGTTGTTGCCTTCCACCGAAACCTCCAGCCATTCGGTCAGCTTGTAGCGGATCGAGGCATCAAGGTTGGTGGTCGCGCCATAGCCTTCCAGCAGGTTGCCGGTGCCGCTGGCGCCTTCGTGGTAACGGCCGCGATAGCTGACCATGACACGCGCGCTGAACTTGCCGTCATCGTAGTACAGCGTGCCGTTGTAGGCCTGCTTGGATACGTTGCCGAGCGTGTTCACCACGGTGACGTTGGTCAGCCCGCCGCCGGGCACAGTGGCCGGACCTTGCAGGTTGAACGAGGCATCGGACTGGATGAAGGTGGCATTGGCGATCACGCCGAAGTTGCCGAGAATGCCATCAGCGAAGGCATTGAACGGCACCTGAGCGGCGAATTCCCAGCCCTTCAGCGTCGCGCCCGAACCGTTGACCGTGGTCACCAGAGTCCAGATCGGCTGGCTGAGCTGCGCCGGGTTAAGCGCCGCCGGCGAGGACGGGTTGAGCACCGATACCGGCAGGCCCGTCTGGGTAAAGGTGGCGCCGGTCACCGAAGCGGACTGGGTGAAGGTGTGGACCTTCTTGTGGAACCAGGCGGCCGAGAGCACTCCGCCCGGAGCGAAATACCATTCCAGAGCCAGGTCGAGGTTGGTGGCGCGGTAGGGTTCGAGGAACGGGTTGCCGCTGGTTACGCGGTAGTTGAACCCGTCAGCCGAACCGCCCGGGGTCAGCGATCCGAGCGACGGACGGGTCATCACGTCGGCAATCGCCGCGCGGATGATCACGTCGTCGTGCGGGAATACGGCAAGGTTTGCCGAGGGCAGCCAATCGTCATAGCTGCGCTCAACCTTCGCGGTCACGCCGCTGACGAGGCCATAGGACGCCTGTTCGGTCTTGGCATAGCGGACGCCGGCATTCAGCGCATAGCGCATACCCAGCAACTCGCCATTGGCATCAACCTGGAAGTAGGCACCCTTGGTCGTTTCCTGAACGCCGCGATTGTTGCCGGCATCGACTGCCAGCGGGCGGTTGTAGAGGCCAGTGAAGGCTGCTGCTGCCGGCAGGTTCGGGATCAGCCACGAATTGGTGTTCCCCGCAGGCTGGCCTGCATCGCCCATGGTGAACAGCTGCGACAGGGCCGCCGTGGCCGGGAAACCGTAAACCGCAGTCGGCCCGAACAGGCTGGAGGCCGAACAGGTGATCGTGCCCGAAGTGCTGGTGACAAGGCTGGTGCCGCCGTTGCCGCAGACTGCGGTATCGCGGGTGAACGACACGACATCGAAGTTGTAGCGCCGCCACACCGCGCCCAGCTTCAGCTTGAAGCCTTCAGTGACGTCGAATTCGGTGCGCAATTGTATCGTCTTGAACGTGTTTTCGACGCTCGAGGGACGATCGCGAATTTCGGCGAGCTGGAAGTTGGCCGGATCGGTCACGCTGGTGCCGAAGGTCAGCTTCGGATGGGCCATGTCGGTATAGTCGTACGAATAGCCCTGGGCATCGCGGTCATCGAAGATGATCGTCGTTTCAACCGGGATGTCAGCAGTCGACTTCGAAAAGCCGCCCAGCAGGGTGAAGCGGAAGCGGTCGCCGATTTCCTGATCCCAGGTGCCGCCCAGCTGGTAAAATTCTGTCGTGCTTTCGCGGCGATAGGCCTCGGTGCGGACCCAGGCGTCATTGAGCGTCGCCGAGATCATGTTGTTGTTGGCATCGTAGACGGGGTTCACCACATCGATCGAACGTTCGTTCGAACGCAGCAGAACTTCGCCCCACGATTCGCTGCGAACCGCATCGAACTTCGAATAGAGCCCGTCGAGCGAGATCTTGGTCGCTTCAGTCGGCGAGAACTGGATCGAGCCGGTCAGGCCCAGGCGTTCGCGGTCATGCGCAACTTCACCGTAGCGCGGGATGCGCGGGTGGAACGCGAGCGCGGCCTTGTCGCAGGCAGCCACGCGGCCGGCGGTATAGGTGCCGCCGGTGTTGGCCACGCCGGTCAGGTTCGTTGCGCTGGTGGTGAAGCACGGCGCACCGTTGACCGAGTCAAAGCGCGCCTGCGCCCAGCGCACGGAGTTGTTGCCAAGCTCGAGCGTCTTGGTCTTCGAATAGGCGGCCGAGACTGCCACGCCGAAAGTACCGGCATCATTGCGCCAGCTGAGCATTCCTGCGGCGCGCGGACCGATGGTGTCCGACAGGTCGTTGTACGAACCGACCAGCGAGAGCGCGCCGCTGAGGCCCGACTTGCCCTTCAGCGGGTTGCCGGTGTTGAGATCGACCACCGCACCAAGCGAGCCTTCATCGAGGCTGGCTTCGGCAGTCTTGTGGACGACCAGGCTGGAGAACAGTTCCGAGGCGAAGACGTTGAAGTCGAACGCGCGGTCGCGGTTGGCACTGGCACCGTCGACCGAGGTGGCGATCGTTTCCATGCCGTTGACGCGGACGCGGGTGAACTGGCTGGACAGGCCGCGCACGGTGATCGAGCGGCCTTCGCCGCCATCGCGCGAGATCGAGATGCCGGGGATGCGCTGCAGCGATTCGGCGAGGTTCTGATCGGGGAACTTGGCAATGTCTTCCGCCACGATGGCATCGACCGCGCCGACCGAAGTCTTCTTGACGTTGAGTGCGGCTTCAAGGCTCTGGCGGAAGCCGGTGACGACGATGACATCGCCTTCGGGCTCTTCAGCTTCCTGCGGCTGTTCAGCCTGGGCATAAGCCACCTGCGGCAAAGCCAGGGCAGTACCCACGGCAAGCGCCAGCTTGAACAGGGCGACGTTTGAAACTGACTTGCGCATGGCTCACTCCCTCTTGCCGCTTACCGGCGGCCTTATGAACGCTCCGCCGGATGGCGGTCATGTCGCCGCCGGACGACGGCAATGATACCGGTGTCAAAAGGGAGGAAGGCGAATGGCGGAAAGCTCCCGCGCGTTGCCCCGCAATCCTTCAGACACTCCAACTCCCCAATGCGAAAAGGCCTTGCTGCCCCTTCGCAAACCCGGCATGGTAACCGGTGTCATTCATGTGTTGCCGGAAATGACTGGCGCTGTCAAGAAGAGGCATGGGAGAAGAATCGATGAGCCGGACTATGTTGCGAATTTGCCTCGCCATGACTTTGGGACTCGCTGGCGCGCCGCTTACCGTGCCCGCCGCCTTCGCGCAGTCCGCGCCCATTGCCCACCCCGCCGATCCCACGCGCGGCGGCGCAGGCGGCCGCATCATCCGCGTCACCAGCCTCGCCAAGCAGGGTCCCGGCTCGCTGGCCGAGGCGGTCAATGCCAAGGGGCCGCGCATCGTCGTGTTCGAGGTATCTGGCGCCATCGACCTTGGCCGCGATACGTTATCGATCACTGAGCCATATCTCACAATCGCCGGCCAGACCGCGCCCAGCCCCGGCGTAACAATCATCCGCGGCGGGATCGACCTCAAGACGCACGACGTCATCATCAGCCACATGCGCGTGATGACGGGTGCGGACGGACAGGCGAAGCGTTCGGGCTGGGAAGCCGATGCCTTTTCTTCTGTAGCCGCGCACAACGTGGTGATCGAGCACAACTCCTTCCTGTGGGCGCTGGACGAGAACATGTCCGCATCCGGCCCGCGCTTCACCGGCAGGACCGTGGCGGAATGGCGCAAGGGCACCAGCCACAACATCGTCTTCCGCGAAAATCTCGCCGCTGAAGGCCTCGCCGATTCCAGCCACCCCAAGGGCGAACATTCCAAAGGCTCGCTGATCCACGACAATGCCACCGGCATCGTTTTCTACCGCAATGTCTGGGCGCACAATGTCGAGCGTGCGCCGCTGCTCAAGGGCGGCGTGCAGGCGCTGATGATCAACAACCTGATATACAACCCGCAGCACCGCGCGGTGCATTACAACCTGATGAATCTAGAATGGACCGGCCAGCCCTATGTCACCGGCGAATTGACTGCCGTGGGCAACGTGATGCGCGCCGGCAATGACACCGATGAAGGCCTGCCCTTCCTGATGCTCGGCGGCGATGGCGACCTGGCCTATTACGGACGCGACAACCGCGCGGTTGACCGCCACGGCAAGCCGCTGCCCCAGTTCGGTCGTTATGGTGAAACGAAGGCGCGGTTGCTGCCTGCCAAGGCCCCGCTGGCAGCGATTGGCGGTTATAGAGTGCTGCCTTCGGGCGATGTAGAGACGAGCGTGCTCGCCAGCGCCGGCGCCCGCCCGTGGGACCGCGCGCCGGACGATATCCGGGTGCTGTTCTTCATCGCCGAGGGACGCGGCGAGGTGATCGACGACGAACATGAGGTCGGCCCCGGCTATCCGGCGATCAAGGAAAACCGCGCGCCTTTCGTCGAGGCGGATTGGGACCTCGCCACGATGAAACCGAAGTCCGGCCGCTACCCCGGACAGAAGGCCGGCGCGCAGGAAACGCTGAGTCCGCGTGACGCCGCCTCACGCCAGGGAACGGGCAAGTGAGCCTTGCCCTCGCACTGGTCGTTCTCACGTCGGCACCGCCAATGGTGGTGATCGACGAGAAGACCACGCGCCGCGAGGAAGCGCCGCCCCACGGCGCGATCGGCATGAGCACGGCCTATCGTATTTCCGACGCCGTCCCCGCCCCGCGCGCCATGGAATTCCGCCGCCGCGTGCTGCACAAGGGCGCGGCAATCGGCGAACATCCGATTGACCATGACGAGGTCTATTACGTCCTCTCGGGCGAAGGCGAAGTCCTGTCGGACGGCGTGCGCCGCAAGCTGACTGCAGGCATGGCGGCCTATCTCTACAAGGGCGCGAAAGTGGGCATCTGGCAAAAGGGCCGCAAGCCGCTGTCGCTGATCATCAGCTATCCCAACAACCGGAAATAGCGGTCAGCTCCCCGGCTGGATGTAGGGCACGCGGGCAAACAGTTCACGCTCCCACCGCCTCGGATCACTGATGACCCGACTGGTTGAATCAAACACCATCGTCTCGCGGCGCGGCACCGAATAGGGTGCCCAGCCCGGATTGCCGGTGCGGGCGAAGCGGACGAAAGCATCCATGATCCTGTCGCTCATCGCCTGCCGAGCGGGCGTCGGATCTTCGAACGTGCCGAAGGACAGGCCAATGTCGTCGGTGTGCTTGGCCTGTTCGAAATCGAGCTGGTAAACCCAGGTCTGCCGTACCCCGGCGCGGGCGCGGGCATCCGCTTCCTCGACCTGTCCGCGCCATGACCGGGCAGTCGTGGCAATGCGGTGGAACAGTTCGACCGGATCGGCCCCCGGATAGCGCGCACGGAACTGGGCAACGACCCAGTGCGGTTCGATATCGATCTTCATGGCCGGGGCGACCCGCTCGGCAAGGTTGGACCAGTCGAGCCCCCTTATCTCGCGGCTCCCCGGTCCCATGAACGCGCGCGTTTCCATCACCGTATTACCGAGCAGCATCGGGATGGCATTGCCCTGCGGTGCCGGATCGGGCCAGAACGGGTGGCGATGGAGGTGCTTCATATCGAGCACCGGCCCCATATAGACCCCGCCGCCAAGGATCGGGTCGGTGGCGGACAGTGCGGCGATGATCTGCTCGACCGGGGCGGTCGCCGGATCGGTGCCCAGCTTGGCGAGGAAGGCCTCGGCGCGCTTCTTCGCGTTGAGCGGACCGGAGGCGGTTACCTGCTGGCCGCTCATGGTGATCGCCTTGTGAAACAGGCCCTTCGCCTCGGGCATGGCCATCAAGGTCGCGATCTTAGCCCCGCCGCCGGACTGACCGAACAGCGTGACGTTCCCCGGATCACCGCCGAAGCTGGCGATGTTGCGCTGGACCCATTGCAGCGCGCAGATCAGGTCAAGCTGGCCATTGTTGCCGCTGCTGGGGAAGCGATCGGGCAGATAGAGGTAGCCTAGCGCATTGAGCCGGTGGTTGACCGTGACCACCACGACATCACCCCCCGCCGCCAGTTTCGCGCCGTGGTTCAGCGGGTCGGTGACCGAGCCCGAGGAATAGGCGCCGCCGTGGATGTAGACCATGACCGGGCGGGGCCGCCTGGCCTGGGTCGTCGGCGCCCACAGGTTGAGGAACAGGCAGTCCTCGCTTTGCGGTTGGTAGCCTTTTCCCTGCTGGGGACATACCGGGCCAAACTGGCTCAGACCATCGAGATCAGCCGTGCCAAACGGCACCGGCTGGGGCGGCTTGAACCGTTCCGCACGGCCATAGCGGATGCCAAGCAACGCCTTGACCGGCATTTTATGCTGCGCAGCAAAAACTGGCGTTGCTGCAGCATAAAGCGCCGCGCCGCCCGCCAGAACGGCGCGGCGGCTGAAGGCGTCAGCGGCGGACATCGCCCGCGCCGGCAGAAAAGCCATCAAGGTCCGCTGCGCCCACCAGGCACATGTCCCCCGGGATCGAATGTTTGAGCGCGGTGAGCGCCAGTCCGCCCTTGGCCATTGCCTGAACGTCTGCGCCATGCAGCCAGCGGTGCAGTACGCCGGCCGCAAAAGCATCGCCGGTGCCGATCCTGTCGACAATGCCGGTGACGTCAATCTCGCCGGTCTGGTGCGCGCTGTCTCGCGCGTCGACCCGCGCGGAAATCCGGTGGTGGTCGCTGGTGACGAGGTGCCGCGCAGTCGAGGCGATTAGTTGCAGCTTGGGGAAAGCAGCAAAGGCCGCCTCAGAGGCCTCGCGCCGCCGGTCCTCGCCATCGCCTGAAAAGGCCTTGCCGAGCAGCAGCGAAATGTCGCGGTGGTTGCCGATGAGGATAGTCGCATCGCTGACCAGATCGCGAAGCACGTCGCCGGGGTTCGAATCCCATGCCGACCACAGCTGACCCCGGTAATTTCCGTCAAAGCAGATCGGCACGTCTGCTGCCATGGCCGCCGCATTGGCAGCCTTGGCCAGCGCGACGCCTTTCGGCCCCAGTGCAGGGGTGATGCCCCCTGTGTGCAGCAGGCTTGCACCGGCGAGCGCTCCAGCAAAATCGATAGCCGCCGGGTCCGCCTCGGCAAAGGCGCTCCCGGCGCGGTCATAGGTGATCGCCGAGGGGCGCGGGCCAGCGCCGGCTTCCATGAAATAGAGCCCCATGCGTCCCCAAGCGCGGGCAAGGAAGCGCGTATCCACCCCCGCCCCGCGTAGCGCGCTGACGGCCTTGGTGCCCAGCGCATTGTCCGTCACCAGCCCGGAAAACCGCACATCATGCCCGAGCGAAGCCAGCGCGGCCGCGACATTCGCTTCCGCCCCGCCGACGATAAGGTCGAGGCTGGTCGCCTGAACCATGAGCTGAGCCCCCGGCGGAGTGAGCCGGATCAAAAGTTCGCCGAAGCAGGTGACGGTTTTGGTCATGCCAATCAGTTAGCGTGCCAACCAGCCGCCGTCGACTGCCATGATATGGCCGGTGACATAGTCCGAAGCGGGTGAGGCAAGGAACACCGCCGCCCCGGCAATATCCTCTGCGCGGCCCCAGCGACCGGCGGGGATGCGCTCCAGAATCTGGCGGTTGCGGGTTTCATCCTCGCGCAGGGCCGTGGTGTTGTTGGTGGAGATATAGCCCGGCGCGATGGCGTTGACCTGCACGCCCTTGGGCGCAAGTTCGTTGGCCATGGCCTTGGTCACGCCGCCGACGCCCGACTTGGCCGCCGCATAGCTCGGCACGCGGACGCCGCCCTGAAAGGTGAGCAGGCTGGCGATGTTGATGATCTTGCCCGACCCGCGCTCCGCCATGTGGCGCGCTGCCGCCTGGCTGAGGAAGAACAGCGTCTTGAGGTTGGTGTCGATCACCGCGTCCCAGTCCGCTTCGGAGAACTGGAGCAGGTCATCGCGGCGGATAATCCCGGCGTTGTTGACCAGCACGTCGAGCCGCCCGAGCCCAGCCAGAGCTTCATCGATAACGCGCTGGACGGGCTCGATCGAAGACAGATCAGCCTTGATGTTCACCGCCTTGCGCCCGGTCGCCGCGATCGCGCGGAGCGTCTCGGTCGGTTCGCTACGACCGGCGATGGCAACGTCCGCCCCTGCCTCTGCCAGGGCCACGGCAATGGCCTGCCCGATGCCGGTATTGGCCCCGGTCACCAGCGCCGCCTTGCCTTCGAGGCTGAACGAGATCGCCACGATCAGAGCGCCTTGAGGTAGTCGGCGATGGCCTGATCGGTAGCATTGGGGTAGAACAGGTCAGCGAACTTTTCGCCAGCGATCGTCGCCTTGAGCAGGTCCTGATCGACCGTCTTGAGCACCGTCAGCATATCGCGGCACGAGGCCGACTTGAGGTCCTTCAGGATGCCGCGGTTCTTGGCCATGATCGCGGCGCGTTCCTTGGGGTATCCGACCCCGCCCTCGTTCTCGAAGATCTTGCGGTAGCAGTCCTGCAGGTTGAGTTCCGCTGCCCAGCCGAAGCCCTTGGCATAGGGCATCGAAATCGCGTTGCCGTCATTGATCTGGCTGAACAGGAAGGCATCGGTCGGATCGATCACCAGACCGCAGAACACGCCCGGCATCGCGTTCGCCGCGAGCATCGATCCCATGCCCGTGCCGCAGCCGGTGACGACGAAATCGGCCGCGCCCGAATTGAGCAGGATGCCGGTGAGCAGCCCGTTCATCACATAGGTCAGCGAGACGGAATCCTCGGCCGTGTACATGCCATAGTTGAACACCTGGTGGCCCAGCGGCTCGGCCACGCTGGTCAGCGCATCGTGGATGATGGCGTTCTTGGCGGCCTGGCTGTTTTCAATGATCAGGGCGATCTTCATGGAGTCATTCTTTCGTGCTGGAACTACGTTTGGCCCGCTCTAGGTAACCGGTGTCATAGCCAAAGGCAAGCTCAGACCTACCGGGGGGCTACAGATGCGCGGGCGATGAAGTCGGTCGGAAACAGCGACTGTTCGCCCGATGCCGCCTCCGGGTCGATCAGCTTGAGCGCGGCGGAGCGGGCCATTGTGCGGATCGGCCAGCGCACCGTGGTCAGCGGCGGCCAGATGGCAGTGGCGATGGCCGTATCATCGAAGCCGACGATCGACAGGTCCTGCGGCACGTCGAGCCCCCGGCCGCGCGCGGCGTGAAGCACCCCGGCGGCCATCACGTCATTGCTGGCGAAGATCGCGCTGGGCGGCTCGGCAGCGTCGATCAGCTTGCCGCCAGCTTCACGCCCGGTTTCGAAGGTATAGTTGCCGCGTGCCATCAGGTCGGGCCCGTGCGGCAGGCCCGCGGCCTCCATGGCATCGTGCCAGCCCAGCTCGCGTTCGGCGGCTGAGCGGAAGCCGTCCGGCCCCTGCACCAGCCCGATGCGGGTATGCCCCTGCGCGACGAGGTAGGCCACCGCATCGCGCACCGCTTGCCGGTCGTTCGACTGCACCAGATGCGCGGCATCGTCGAGCGGGGCGGAACCCATGCGCACGTAATTGCAGCCAAGCTCGCGGAACAGGGCAGCCAGCGCATCATTCTCCGAAAGCGGCGGCAGGATCATCACGCCGTACAGTCGCTGCTGTTCGATGAATTTACGGATATCGTCGAACAGGCTGGGGCTGTGGCGATCGACCGGGCGGACAACCAGCGCGAATTCGGTGCCCTGGATGGCATCGAGAACGCCCTCCTGAAAGTTCAGCACCATCTGCGCGTTGGGGTTGTCGTGGATCAGCCCGAGCAGGAAATTGCGCCGCAGCGCCAGCGCGCGGGCTTGCGGGTTGGGCACATAGGCCAGCTCGGCAATCACCGCCTCGACCTTTTCGCGCGTCGCCTGATTGAGCAGCGGCGAACGGTTGATCACGCGGCTGACGGTCTTCTTCGACACGCCGGCAATGCGGGCAACATCGTTGATCGTCGGTTGTCCCGTACTCTTCACCCAGTGCCCCTGTCGGTCCTCTCGCGGTGCGCCCGATTGCCCCGCATGGCGCGGTCTTATCGACTTTCCTTGCCTTGCGGAAGGGCAAGAGGCACATATTGACACCGGTTTCCCAAATTGCAGCAGGCTGATGACGATTCTTACATTCCCGCCCGGCAGCGCCTTGCGTGTCCACCCCGACGATTCGGTCGCCGTCGCGCTGCGTCCGCTGGCGGCGGGCGAGCATGCCGGTGTTCTGCTTCGCGAGGCGATCGACCAAGGTCACAAGCTCGCTCTGCGCGCCCATGCGGCGGGGGATGTCGTCACCAAGTACGGCTTGCCCATTGGCGTGGCGACGCAGGACATTGCTCCGGGCGAGCATGTCCATAGCCACAATCTGGCGACGGCTTTGGCTGGCGAACTTGAGTATAGCGAGGGGCTGAATCTGGCGCTCAAACCCGCACCAGCCGCGCAGCAGCTTCAATGGCAAGGCTATCTGCGCGCCGATGGCCTCGCCGCAACGCGCAACGAAGTGTGGATCCTGCCCACCGTCGGCTGCGTCGGCCTCACCGCCGAACAGGTCGCGCGCGACGCCATGCAGCGCCACACCGGGCGGATCGGCGGCATCTACGCCTATGCCCACCCACACGGATGCTCGCAACTGGGCGATGATCTGGCCGGCACCCGCGCCGCACTCGCAGGGCTGGCAGCCAACCCCAACGCGGCGGGCGTGTTGCTCCTCGGCCTGGGCTGCGAGAGCAACCAGTTGGACCGCCTGCTCGAAGACGTGCCCGATGCGGCACGTGGCAAGGTGCGTATGTTATCCAGCCAGAGCGCGGGCGATGAACTGGCCGAGGCCGCGCGGCTGGTCGATGAGCTGGTCGAACAGGCGGCCACTGCGCGGCGGCAGGCCTTGCCGCTGTCAGCGCTGCGCGTGGGCCTGAAATGCGGCGGATCGGACGGGCTGTCCGGCCTTACCGCCAATCCGTTGCTCGGACGGCTGACCGACCGGCTCTGCGCAGCGGGCGGGACGGCGATCCTCACCGAAATTCCCGAGATTTTCGGGGCCGAACAGGCCTTGCTCGCCCGGTCGCGCGATGCCGCGACATTTGCCGCCGGGGCCGCCTTGGTGAACCGCTTCAAGCGCTATTACCTCGATCAAGGCCTACCGGTTTCGGAAAACCCCTCGCCCGGCAACCTTGCCGGCGGGATCACCACGCTGGAGGAGAAGTCGCTCGGCGCGGTGCAGAAGGCGGGGACGGCTACGCTGTGCAACGTGGCGAACTATGGAGCGCAGGCCCCGGACGGTGGTCTGACGCTGCTCGAAGCACCGGGGAACGACGCTGTATCTTCAACCGCGCTCGCAGCGGCGGGGGCAACCATGGTGCTGTTCACTACGGGGCGCGGCACACCGCTCGGCTTCCCCGTGCCAACGATCAAGGTCGCGTCGAATCGCACGCTGGCAGGTGCCAAGCCGCACTGGATCGACTTTGACGCATCGCGCGGGCTGGACGAAGGGACAGAGGCTGCGGACGCCGCCTTTCTCGATTGCCTGCTTGACCACGCGAGCGGCCAGCCAACCGCCGCGGAACGCGCCGGACAGCGCGCGATTGCCATCTGGAAACGCGGTGTCACGCTGTGATTTTCGCGCGGTGTCTTGCGTATGACACCGGTTTCCTATAGGCACCGCCGCCAAGGTCGCAACCGTGGCCAGATGACCATTGCAAGCCAAGCGGATCGTGGGGGATATGGGTGACTTCCGGGCAATAGCCGAAGCTTTCGTGGACGCGCGCCGTCATGCCCGCGCCTTGCCGGATTACCCCGGTACAGCGCCGCAGGACCTTGCCGGTGCCTATCAGATCCAGGATGCCGCGATCGCGATCGACGGGCGGATGATCGTCGGCTGGAAGGTCGGCCGGATCAATCCTCCGCTCGACGCAGAGCTGGGCGCCAACCGCCTTGCCGGGCCGATCTTCGCCGATACCGTCGTGGTCGCCGCAGACAGCGTGCCGGAAATGCCGGTTTTCGCCGAAGGTTTTGCCGCGGCTGAGGCGGAACTGCTGCTTCACATCGCACCCGGCAATGCCGAAGCCCGCCCCCAGACGGACGCCGAAACCCGCCTCGTCATTGACGAAGTGCGACTGGGGATCGAAATTGCCAGCTCCCCCTATCCCGGCATCAACAGCGATGGCCCGGCGGTGACGGCAAGCGATTACGGCAACAACCACGGCCTTGTGGTCGGCGCGGCAGTGGAAGGCTGGCAGGACGTCGACCTTTGCGCGATTCCTGTGCGGACGCTGATTGACGGCGAAGTGATCGGTACGGCGACGGCGGCAACGATGCTGGACGGCCCTTATGGCGCGGTGCGGTTCCTGCTCGCCAATCTCGCCAGCCGGGGCATCGACATTTCCAAGGGTGTCTGGGTTTCGAGCGGCGCCATCACCGGTGTTCACCCTGTAGCGCCCGGCCAGCGCGTCGAAGCTGTCTTTGGCATGCACGGTTCGGTTTGCTGCACTATCGGGACTGCAAAAGTGGTTTGACCAATTCCGCCTGGGGACCTAGGCAGGACAAAATACGACCGGGAGAGATCGATGCAGGCCGCAGCACCAAGCCGTTACCGCTGGACGATTGTCGCCCTGCTGTTTTTCGCCACCACGGTGAACTACATTGATCGCACCATGCTCGGCCTGCTGGCCCCGACGCTCGGCAAGGAGCTGGGCTGGAGCGAGAACGACTACGGCAACATCGTCACCGCCTTCCAGGCCGCCTATGCGCTTGGATTCCTGCTGATGGGCTGGATCATTGACCGCTTTGGCCCGAAACTTGGCTATACCATCGCGATCTGCATCTGGACGCTGGGCCATGTCGCGCATGGCTTCGCCTCCAGCGTCGCCTCGTTCATGGCGGCGCGAATGGTGCTGGGCGTTGGCGAGGCGGGGCATTTCCCCTCCGTCGTGCGCGCCAGCAGCGAATGGTTCCCGCAAAAGGAACGCGCCTATGCCATCGGCTGGGTCAACAGCGCGACGACCATCGGCGTTATCCTCACCGCGCCGACCATCGCTTTCTTCATGATCTCGCTCGGCCTCGATTGGCGGCAGACCTTCATCTACACCGGGCTGTTCGGCGTGGTCCTCTTGGTTCTGTGGCGCTGGCACTATTCTTCGCCTCGCGACTCCGGCAAGGTGAGCGAAGGCGAGCTCGCCTGGATCGAGCAGGATCCAGCAGAATCGGTCGAGAAAATCGCCTGGACCAGCCTGATGCGGACGCGTTCGGCATGGGCCTTTGCCGTCGCCAAGTTCCTTACCGATCCGGTGTGGTTCCTCATGCTGTTCTGGCTACCCAAGTACTTCGCCTCGACTTACAACGTCGATCTGAAGGTCGTGCTGCTGCCGATGATCATCATGTACCTGCTGTCAGACATCGGCTCGATCGCCGGCGGCTGGCTGTCATCGAAGCTGATCCAGAAGGGCCACTCGGCGAATTTCGCGCGCAAGGTAACGCTGCTCATTTCGGGCTGCTGCGTGGTGCCGCTGCTGTTCGTCACCGGCCTGCAGAACATGTGGCTTGCCGTGGGCCTGATCGGCCTTGCGCTGGCCGGGCACCAGTCATTCTCGTCGAACCTGCTTTCGCTGCCGCCAGACATGTTCCCCAAACGCGCCGTGGCCTCGGTCATCGGGCTGGGCGGATTTGCCGGCGGCATCGGCGGCATGATCATGGCCAAGTCGGTCGGGCTGGTGCTCGATGCGACGAACGGCAACTACACGCTGATCTTTGCGGCCTGCACGGTGGTCTACTTCCTCGCGGTCGGCTGCATCCATATGCTCAGCCCGAAGCTGACGCGGGCGGACGTCTGAAGCGCCGGCGCGATTACTTCGCTCTGGCGGTAAGGCCGCAATCGCCTATCCTTGACCCACGCCTTCGACAGACCTTATGAGACACACAAGATCATAGGTCGAAGGCGGGGAAGGATTGTAATCACATGCAGATGTCCGGCGAGCAGCGGATTGCCGCCCCGCGCGACAAGGTCTGGGCCGCGCTCAACGATCCCGAGGTGCTGCGCCAAGCGATCCCCGGCTGCCAGAGCCTGACCAAAGAAGGCGCAGACAGCTTCGCCGCCGTCGCAGAAATCAAGATCGGCCCCATTGGTGCGCGCTTCAAGGGCAAGGTCCAGTTGTCCGATATCGATGCGCCCAATGGCTACACCATCAGCGGATCGGGCAATGGCGGGATTGCCGGCAGCGCCAAGGGCGGCGCGAAGGTCCGCCTGTCCGACGCGCCGGGCGGCGGCACGCTGGTGTCCTATGATGTCGATGCGCAAGTCGGCGGCCGCATGGCGCAGCTGGGCGGCCCGATCATCGATGCGACAGCGAAGAACCTTGCCGGCAAGTTCTTTGCCAAATTCGGCGAGGTGGTCGGCGGTGGTGATTCTCCGGTGGTTGAGGCTGCGGCCGCAGCTCCTGCAACGACCGCCGCACCCGTCGCGGCCCGCACGCATAGCGCCGCGCATTCGGGATCAATCTGGGGTTGGGTGGCAGCGCTGCTCATGGCGATCCTCGTCGGCTACTACCTTGGCGCAAGCGGCACTTCGGGCGGCATGGTTTCGCTGGTGCTGGCGTTGCTCGTGATCGTCGCAGCCGCGGCCTTTGAAGCGGGCAAGCGCGGGGGCGGGCGATGAAGCCCGCGCCCTTCGACTACGTCGCGCCGAAAACTGTGGCCGAGGCCTGCGCGATCCTCTCCGAAGCGGGCGGCGGCGCGACGGTGATCGCTGGCGGGCAGACGCTGATGCCGCTGCTCAACCTGCGGATGAGCCAGCCGTTCATCCTCGTCGACGTCAATCATATCGAGGGCTTCTCCGGCGTCACCCGCGTGGCCGGCGGCACCCGCGTGGCCCCCGCCACCCGGCAAGCGGCCGCGCTGAACGACGAGACGCTTGCCCGATACGTCCCCGCGCTCGTCCGCGCGCTCGGCCATGTCGGCCATCACCAGACACGCAATCGCGGCACGGTGGGCGGATCGGTCGCGCTGGGCGAACCGGCGGCGGAGATGCCCGCCTGCGCCGTTGCGCTGGGTGCAACGATCGAGATCGCCTCGGTGCGCGGCACCCGGACACTCGCCGCGCGGGACTTCTACATCGGCCCCTACATGACCGCACTTGAGCCCGACGAATTGGTCACCGGCATTGTCTATCCCGACTGGGGCGAGGGACACTTGGTGCTGTTCAATGAACTGGCCCAGCGCCCCGGTGACTTCGCCCTGACCGGCATGGTCGGCGCGCTGGCGCTGGGTGGCGGCAAGATCGCCCGCGCCGGTCTGGCATGGATGGCCATGGGGCCGATCCCCGTTGCCATGACCGAGGCCGAGGCGGCGCTGGTCGGCCAGTCACTCGACGCCATTGACGTTGCCGCCCTGTCCGAACTCGCCCTTCGGACCACCGCCCCGTTCGACGATCACCACGCCAGCGCCGAATACCGCCGCACCGTGGGCAAGCGCCTGTTCGAAAAGACCCTGCGCGCAGCGGCCCAAGTGAAAGAAGCAGCATGAGCGAGCACAAGGTCGAAATGACGGTCAACGGCGCGCGGCTTTGCGCGACGACCGAAGCGCGCACCAGTCTGGGCGATTTCCTGCGGAGTGACGGCGGCTGGACCGGCGTCCACATGGGCTGCGAACACGGCGTCTGCGGTGCCTGCACGGTGATCGTCGATGGCGCGGCGGTGCGATCCTGCCTGATGCTCGCGGTTCAGGCGGACGGCGCGACAGTGACCACCGCCGAAGGCCTCGCCGCGCCCGATGGCACGCTCCACCCCGTCCAGCAGGCGATGCGCGAAAATCACGCCTTGCAATGCGGCTTCTGCACGCCCGGCGTGGTCTGCACTTTCGCCGCACTGTTGGATCGCAATGAACAGACGAACGAGGCCGAACTGGTCAAGGCCATGTCGGGGCACATCTGCCGCTGCACCGGCTATCAGGGCATTCGCAAGGCCGCAAAGGCGCTCGCAGAAGGCACCGTCGGCCAGGGAGCCACGGCATGAGCGCCGGCGTTGGCTCTGCCCGCCTGATCGGCAAGCGCTTAGAGCGCAAGGAAGACGCGCGGCTGCTTACCGGGCATGGCCAGTTCACGGACGATGTCGTGGTGCCCGGAATGCTCCACGTCGCCTTCGCCCGCAGCCAGGTGGCGCGCGGGCGGATCGTGCGGATCGATACCGAAGCGGCGCGCGATGTGCCCGGCGTCTATGGCGTTCTCACCGCCGAAGAATTGGCCAAGCGGCCGATCACGATGATGAGCTTCTTCTTCGCGCCAACGGAAGTGCCGGTCACCCCGCTCGCAGGGGAACTGGTGCAATATGTGGGCGATCCCTTCGCGCTTGTGATCGCGGAAAGCCGCGCGCTGGCTGAAGATGCTGCCGCGCTGATCGAGGTGGAAATCGAGGAACTCGATCCGGTGGTAACGCTGGCCGACGCCAAGGCCATGGCGCCGATCCACCCCGGCACCGATGGCAATGTCGCAGCCGAAATCGGTGACGAAGAACCTGAGGAGGAGATGGCCGCCGTGCTGACAAGCGCTGCCTTCCGCATCAAGCAGAAGGTCATCCATCAGCGCATTTCACAGGCACCGATGGAAAACCGCGCCATCCTTGCCACGCGCGAGGGGCCGGAAGAACTCAAGCTGTTCATCACCTGCCAGAGCCCGCACAACATCGCCCGCTGGGTCAGCCTCGCGCTTGGCCTGCCGAGCACCTCGATCCGCGTGATCTCCAAGGATGTCGGCGGCTCGTTCGGGCTGAAGAACACCCCGTGGAAGGAAGAATGCGCGGTGATCTGCGCGGCATGGCTCACTGGCCGTCCGCTCAAGTGGACCGAAGACCGCTGGGAAGCGCTGACCGCATCGTGCCAGGCACGCGAGGCCGAAATGACACTTGACGTCGGCTTTGATGAGCAGGGCAGGATGCTCGCCAGCCACGGCGTTTATGACTGCAACAATGGCGCCTACCCGCAAGGCGCGGACAGCAACATCGCTGTCCACATGTTCCTTTGGGCGGCTTACAAGCTCCCGGCCTATTCGTTCCTCAGCCGCGGCTGGTATTCCAATACCAACGGCCTCGCCGCCTATCGTGGTCCATGGGCGATGGAATCGCTGATCCGTGAGACTCTGCTCGACAAGGCTGCGCGCAAGATCGGCATCGACCCGGTCGAAATCCGCCGCCGCAATCTTGTTTACCTCAAGGATCAGCCTGCGGTTTCATCGATGGGCATTCCGGTCGATGACATCACGCCGGGCGAATGCCTCGACAAACTGGTCCAGTATTTCGACGTCGCCGCGTTCCGCAAGGAACAGGCTGAGGCGCGGAAGGAAGGCCGTTATCTGGGGCTCGGCATGGCCGCTTATATCGAACCGACCGGTTCCGCCGGTTCGATGGCTCCGATGACCGGCGAACTGGCGCAAGTGCGGATCGAGCCGACCGGCAAGGTCACCGCCGCCATGTCCACGCATAGCCAGGGCCACGGCACCGCGACGACCATGGCACAGTGCATCGCCGACCGTTTGGGCGTGCCTTACGAGGATGTCACCGTGTTCGAAGGCGATAGCGCACATGGCGGCTTTGGCCCCGGTGCAGCGGGAAGCCGGCAGGGCGTGATCGGCGGCGGCGCAGCAATCCGCGCGGCGGAAATGCTGTCGGACAAGGTCAAGGCACTCGCCGCGCACCTCTATAACGCCTCGCCTGAGAGCGTGACCATCGCTGACGGCGTGGTCCATGTGTCGGGCGCGCCGGAAATGTCGCGCTCGATCGGTGAGCTTGCCGCGATTGCCTATGGCGAGCCGGACCGGCTGCCACCCGGTCTCGAAACCGGCCTCGAAGCGCAGTTCCGCTATCAGCCGCCGCCCATGACGCTGACCAGCGCCGCGCACGCCTGCGTGGTCGAGGTCGATGCCGACACCGGCTTCGTAAAGATCCTGCGCTGGATCAGCAGCGAGGACTGCGGCACGGTGATCAATCCCGGCGTGGTCGAAGGACAGATTTCGGGCGGCCTGGCCCAGGCGATCGGCATGGTCCTGCTTGAAGACATGCCCTACGACGCGCGCGGCAACCCGCAGGCGGCGACGTTCAAGGACTATCTGCTGCCCGCGATCAGCGACGTGCCGATGATCGAATTCGTCCACGCCAACACCCCGTCGAAGACCATCGGCGGCATGCGCGGCGTGGGCGAAGGCGGGGCGATCATTGGCCCGCCGACACTGGTCAACGCCATTGCCGACGCGCTTTCCCCCTTTGGCGAGATCGAGGACCTGCGCCTGCCGCTGACCCCGGCGCGGGTTCTCGACGTGATCGAGCAGCGCAATGTTTCGGGACCCTCGCAGGCGCCCGCAGGCGCACCTCCGCCTCCTGCCGCAGCGCCTGCTGTAGCGGCCGCACCAGAGCCAGTCGCAGCCCCTTGCGGCCCCGTCTCGATCGACGGCGACTGGAACATGGTGCTCAAGACACCGATGGGCCCGCAGGCCATGGTCGTGACTTTCCGCACCTCCGGCAGCGCCGTGGAGGGGACCTTCAACAGCCCGGAAGGCAGTCAGGAATTCGCTGGCGGCGTGCTGGAAGACGGACGGCTGCGCTTCGATCTCAAGGTCGAAAAGCCGATGAAGATCACGCTGAAGTACGACCTTCAGTTTGACGGAGATGCCGTGGCGGGCAAGTGCAAGATGGGCATGTTCGGATCGGCAAAGGTCAGTGGCACAAGGGCCTGAGCACGCGGCATCCCACTCCCACCTCCGCTCACGCTGAGCCTGTCGAAGGGTGTCGGGAGGCGGCCCAGGGTCGCGCGGTATCCTTCGACAGGCTCAGGATGAGCGGGTCTTGTGAATGATCATGCGGCCGCCGCTTCTTCCAGGATCCGCAGCACTACGCGGCGGTTGGTGCGGTTCGCCTCGAAATGGGCAAGGTCCGCATCCCGCGCGAGAACGGCGCGGATGATCGCGGTGCGGCTCGCTTGCCATTGCTCAAGTCCGAAGCCCCAGCGGAAGGTCGTATCGGCCTGCCGCGACTCCGAAACGCCCATGGCGACACGGGTCAGCATTTCGAACAGCGGGCGGCGGACCATGCGGAACAGCTGCTCCTGCAAGCGCCCTTCGAGCGGGCCGATCTGAGCTTCCGCCAAGCTCGCCGCAATCTCCGCGCCAATCGCTTCAAGCACCGGAAACTGCCCTTCATCCCGGCAGCGCGCGGCGGCGGCGCAGAGTTCGTTGAACAGCAGCGAGGTGATGTCGAGTGCTTCTTCCCACGATGTCGGCTCGCTACGCAGGTAGGCACCAAACGAGCGTTCGAGGCTGGTAATGTCAGGCCGCCGCCCGAAATAGCCCCCGCCCGGCCCGCGCCGCACATCGAGCAGACCTTCGTGTTCGAGCACACGCGCGACCTGCTGCACGGTGACGATGCCGACGCCCATTTCGCGGGCGAGATCGTTGAGCGAGCCCAGAGACGCGCCGGGTTCCTGGGCAAAGATCCGCTCCCGCAAGCGGTCAGCCATCAACTCGACCAGCTTGGGTTTGCTTCCGGAAATGACTTCGCGCGGTTCCATCGCCCTATAATATGCCTATAATTGGCCAACGCAACAGCGATCTTGCGGGAATAACGGGATTGTACCGCAATTGATCTGCCTATAATGTGCAGACAACAGATTCGCCGGCGCGAGTCATGGGAGTGGTGCAAAATGGCTTTCAGGAACCCGGACGCGAGCGTCCTGCCGCAATACCCGCTGATCATCGGTGACTTACGCGAGATGCAGGGCAGCGGCGAGACCGTAGCCCACGTCTATCCCGGCACCGGCGTGGTCACGCGTGAGATCCGCATGGCCAGCCCCGCCGATGTCGACCGCGCCGTCGCCGCCGCCAAGGCCGCGCTGCCCGCGTGGAAGGCCATGCCCGGCGACAAGCGCCGCAACCTGTTTTTCAAACTGGCCGAGATGTTCGAGGCGCGTTCGGCCGAATTCGCGCCGTCGCTGGTGTCGGAAAACGGCTCGGTGGCGATGACCGCGCCTTACATGGGCTATGACGCGGCGCAGAAGTTCCGCTATTTCGGCGGCTGGTGTGACAAGATCCACGGCCGCACCGTGCCGATGTGGGGCGCCCCCGCACACGATTACGTGTCCTATGAACCCTACGGCGTGGTCGGCGTTATCGTGCCTTGGAACGGACCGCTGTTCGCCGCCACCATGGTCATTGCCCCTGCGCTCGCCGCGGGCAATTGCGTGGTGCTGAAATCGCCTGACCTTGCGCCCTATTCGGCGATGAAGCTGGTCGAGATGATGCTTGAGGCGGGCTTCCCGGCCGGCGTCGTCAACCTCGTCACCGGCGGCGCGGACGTGGGCGAAGCGATGGTATCACACCCTGGCATCGCCAAGATCGAATTCATCGGTTCAGGCGCGACCGCCAGCAAGGTTCTGGCCAATGCGGCGCAAAGCCTCAAGCCGGTCGGGCTGGAACTGGGAGGCAAGTCGGCGGTGATCGTGTTCGACGATGCCGACCTAATGCTGGCGGCGAAGAAGGGCATCACCGGCGCGGTCTCGTCCAACGGACAGGGCTGCGTCAACGGCACGCGCCTGCTGGTGCAGCGCGGCGTCTATGAGCAGTACCTGCAGATCCTCGGCGGCATCGCCGGTGCCATCGCTGTGGGCGATCCTTTCGATCCGGCGACCACGCTTGGCCCGGTGATTTCCGAGGCTGCACTGGCCCGCATCAGTGCCT
Source organism: Novosphingobium aquae (assembly GCF_037572715.1). Taxonomy (NCBI): domain Bacteria; kingdom Pseudomonadati; phylum Pseudomonadota; class Alphaproteobacteria; order Sphingomonadales; family Sphingomonadaceae; genus Novosphingobium; species Novosphingobium aquae. The sequence continues at coordinate 151,610 of NZ_JBBHJY010000009.1, forward strand.
TGATCGACGGCGGCACGGCCGACGGCGCGCGGCTGGTCTGCGGCGGCGCGCGGCTCGGCGGTGACCATGCGGCAGGTTCGTTCCTGCCGGTCACAATCCTCGCCGATGTCGCGCCGGACAGCCACATCGCCCAGACCGAGGTCTTCGGCCCGGTGCTGGTCGTCACCCCCTTCGACACCGAGGAAGAGGCGATCGCGCTGGCCAACAGCACCGAATTCGGGCTGGGCGCCTATGTCCACACCCAGAACCTGCGCCGCGCGCATCATGTCGCCGGACAGCTCGACGCGGGCATGATCCACGTCAACGGTTCGGGCGAGGCGATGCAGCCCAATTGCCCCTTCGGCGGCTTCCGCAAGAGCGGCCACGGCCGGCTTGGTGGTATCGAGGGCCTCAACGAATTCCTTCAGCCCAAGAACGTGTGGATGAGCCTCGCTCCTCCCGCCTGACCCTTACCCTTCTGCGGAGAATATCCCATGGCCTTCACCACTGACCAGTTCCGCCTTGACGGCAAGGTCGCCATCGTCACCGGCGCCGGCGGGCGCGGAAATTCGATCGGCCGCGCCTATGCGCTAGGCTTCGCGCTTGCTGGTGCTTCAGTCGTCGCCGCGGACCTCAACCTCGAAGGCGCGCAGGCCGTGGCGGACGAGATTGTTGACGCCGGTGGCACGGCGGTGGCGGTGCAGGTCGACGTGGCAGATCAGGACTCCACTCTCGCCATGGCGCAGGCGGCAGTCGATGCCTTTGGCGGCATCGACATCCTGATCAACAACGCGGCGATGATGGCCGAACTCGGCCAGCTGACCATCGCCGACGTGCCGCTCGACCAATGGAACAAGATTCTCTCGGTCAACCTCACCGGCGCGATGCTCTGCGCTCAGGCCGTAGTCCCGGCGATGCGCGAGCGAGGTGGCGGGCGCATCCTCAACCAGACTTCGGGCGGGGCTTTCCCGGCCACATCGATTTACGGCATCGGCAAGCTGGCGCTGGTCGGGCTGACGACGACAATCGCCAAGCAGCTCGGCAAGGAGGGCATCACCTGCAACGCCATCGCGCCGGGCAATGTGAAGTCTGACGCCGGCAAGCTGCTGGTGCCCGACGATTCGCCGTTCATCCAGTACCTCGCAATGAACTGCGCCACCCGCCCGCGCGGCGAGCCGGACGAACTGGTCGGCACGGCGCTGCTGCTGTGTTCGGAGGCTGGCGCATGGATCACCGGGCAGACGATCCACATCGACGGCGGCTGGGTGATGCGCCCCTAAGAGGCTTGTCAGGGAGCGCGCGCGCCGCCATTCAGCCGCGATGCGCGTCGCCCTCTACGAACCCGAGATTGCCGGCAATGTCGGTGCCGTCCTGCGGCTGGGCGCCTGCCTTGGCGCGGGCGTGGACCTGATCGAGCCGATGGGCTTCGATTGGGATGACAGGCGCGTGCGCCGCACGGCGATGGACTACATCGACCATGTCTCGATAACGCGCCACGCCGGCTTCGACGCCTTCCGCCAAACGCTGGGCGGCAGCCGCCTGCTGCTGTTCACCACCAAGGGCGCAGGATCGGCCTACGATTTCGCCTTCCAGCCGGACGATGTGTTGCTGTTCGGCAAGGAAAGCGCCGGCGTTCCCGCCCCTATCGCTGCGGCGTGCGATGCGCGGCTCCTCCTGCCCATCCGCGCCGAAGTGCGATCGATGAATCTCGCCACCGCCGCCGCGCTCGCGCTGGGCGAGGCCATGCGGCAGACCGCGCTTCTGCCCGAAGTTCCGGCGCCCTGAAGCGACGTCTCGGCGAGGGAATTTCGGCCCGCCGCGCAACAATCCCATCCCTCGCTCGTTCTCCTGATGACCGTCTGCGCGCCGCGATCCTCGTCGATCCGGGCGTGCGCCTGCACAGGAACCAGCAGCCATGAAAAAACCCTCAGCTTCCCCCGCCAATCAGAACGCCCTTCATGAACGTGCCCCCGGATCGGGCGCCATGGTCCCCACCGAAGCGACCGGCAATGCCGGCGAAACGCACCAGCAGATCGCCCACGATGGCGACCATTCCAGCGGCACCGATCACCTGACCGACAATTTCGGTCACCGCATTGCCGATAACCAGAACTCGCTAAAGGCCGGGGAGCGCGGACCGACGCTGATCGAAGACTTGATCCTGCGCGAGAAGATCTTTCACTTCGACCATGAACGCATTCCCGAACGCATCGTCCACGCCCGCGGCTCTGCAGCGCACGGCGTGTTCGAAGTGACCAAGGCGATCCCCGGACTGACCAAGGCCGCACTGTTCCAGAAGAAGGGCAACACCTGCCCCGTCTTCACCCGCTTCTCCACAGTCGCAGGCGGCGCAGGATCGGTTGACACCCCGCGCGATGTGCGCGGGTTTGCGGTCAAGTTCTATACCGAGGCGGGCAACTGGGATCTGGTCGGCAACAATATCCCGGTGTTCTTCATTCAGGACGCGATCAAGTTTCCCGACCTTGTCCATGCCGTGAAAATGGAAGCCGACCGCGGATTTCCGCAGGCGGCCAGCGCACATGACACGTTCTGGGACTTCATCGGGCTGATGCCGGAATCGATGCACATGATCATGTGGGCCATGTCCGATCGCACAATCCCGCGCACCCTGCGCAACATCGAAGGCTTCGGTGTCCACACCTTCCGGCTGGTCAATGCCAAGGGCGAAGGCAAGTTCGTCAAGTTCCACTGGAAGCCGGTGCTGGGTCTGGAATCGACGACCTGGGACGAAGCGGTCAAGATTGCCGGTGCCGATCCCGATTTCCACCGCCGCGACCTGTTCGAGGCGATCGATAGCGGCAACTTCCCCGCCTGGGACCTTGGCATTCAGGTGTTCGACGAGGAATTCGCCGCCGCGCAGCCCTATGACGTGCTCGATGCCACCAAGCTGATCCCGGAAGAACTGGTGCCGGTCGAGATCATCGGCCGGATGACGCTCAACCGCAATGTCGACAACTTCTTTGCCGAGACCGAGCAGGTCGCCTTCATGCCGACCAATATCGTTCCCGGCATCGATTTTTCCAACGACCCGCTGTTGCAGGGGCGGTTGTTCTCTTACCTCGACACGCAGAAGTCGCGGCTGGGGACGACCAACTTCCACCAGATCCCGATCAACGCGCCCAAATGCCCGTTCCACAACTTCCAGCGCGACGGCATGATGCAGACGCTGGTTCCCACCGGCCGCGCCAACTACGAGCCAAACTCGCTTGCCGATGCCGGCGAGACCGGCGGCCCGCGCGAATGTCCGGAGACCGGCTTCTCGAGCTTCACCGAAAATGCCGAGCGCAATGATCCCACCGAGAAGGTCCGGGTACGTGCCGAGCTGTTCGGCGATCATTACAGCCAGGCACGGATGTTCTTCCTGTCGCTGACCGAAAACGAGCAGGCGCATCTGGCCTCGGCATTGGTGTTCGAACTGTCCAAGGTGGTGATCGAGCCAGTCCGCACCCGCGTCCTCAGCCGTCTGCGCAATATCGACGAAAACCTGGCCCAGCGCGTTGCGGATGGTCTGGCCATGGACGTGCCGGCCAAGGCCAAGGCCAAGCGCGAGCCGGTTGACCTTGGCACGTCGGATGCCCTGTCGATCCAGAAGCAAGCGCTCAAGACGCTGCAGGGCCGCACCGTCGGCATCCTTTATGATGAGGGCTCCGACAAGGCAGCGATCGACCAGCTCATGGCCGCGATTGAGGCCGATGGCGGACGCGTGAAGCTCGTTGCGCCGAAGGTCGGGCCGATCAAGGTCAAGGGCGGCACGCTCAAGGCCGATGGCCAGCTGGCGGGCACGCCTTCGGTCATGTTCGATGCCGTCGCTGCGCTGCTCATGCCTGACCGTGCCGCGATGCTGGCGAAGGACGCCGGCGCCGTGCAGTGGTTCGCCGATGCCTATGCGCACTGCAAGACGATTGCTGCTTGCGGCGGCACTCGCGAACACCTGCTGCCCAAGGCCAATGTCGAGATCGACGCCGGCGTTCCGAAGTTCGAGGACTTCATGAAAGTCGGCGCCGTGCGCCACTGGGACCGCGAGCCCAAGGTGCGCGATCTCGCCTGATGCCAAACGTGCCGGGCGCGCTCCGTGTCAGGACAGCGCCCGGTACGCGAAATTGCGAAATTTCACGCTGCCTTCACCCGCTGCAAACAGCGCAGGGCGCAGGCTGAGCAGGTTGTCGATCGTGTTGGCATTGTAGCCCGACACTTCGCTTCGCACGCCGTGCCGCGTCCAGGTCTTGCCGTCGAGACTGTAATGGTACGTGACGATCTGGTCTTGATTGGTGATGCGCATGTGCAGATGGCGCGTCGGCGGTGCCGGTTCGGGCCAGTAGGAGGCCTTTCCGCCGCGATAAGTCGTCATCCGGGTGCCATCGATGCCCATGCCCAGGAACAGACGGTCATCGAAGAACAGCAGTAGGCCGCCCGTGGCAGCGCCCACCAGTTCCATCTCGACAGTAATTTCGTAAGCGCGGTCGCCGACCTGCTGGGTCAGCACCGCGCCGCCGGCTGGCCCCTTGCCTTTGGCCTTGAGTTCCAGCAAGCCGCCGCCAATGCCGATCCGGCTGGTCTCGCCGGGGACGCCGCCATAAAGGTTCCACAGCGAGCCGAGCCGGTTTGCCGTGAACGCGTCGGAATGCGGCATACCGTGGACGAGCGCAGTCCCGCCCGGTTTGCGCAGCGGCTTTGACAGGTCCCCGCCTTTGGCCCGGAACCAGCCGTCGGCGGTCCATTCGATGGGCTCCAGCAGGGTCTGCCGCCCCAGCGTGTGATAGCCGTGCTCATAGCCGTGATAGACCATGAACCACTCTCCGCCCGGAGCCTCGAGGCAGGTGGCATGGCCGCGCGACCACCACATTTCCGCCGACGACAGCGTGCGCTGGATCGGATTGTGCGGACAGTTCTCCCATGGCCCATGGATCGAGCGCGAGCGCGCGGCGACGATCATGTGCCCGGTCGCCGGGCCGCTGGTGCCGCCGACGGCATTGACGAGGTAGAAGTAGTCTCCGCGCCGGAACAGCTTGGGGCCTTCGGGCGAATAGGCCTCGGTGATCCAGTCGTCGGGGTAGCGCCAGGCTTCATAGGCGGTCTCGACCGGGCCGGCGGTGGCGAGGCCGTCCGCCGTCAGCCGCACACGCTTGCCGTTGTTGAAGAACAGGTAGCGGTGCCCGTCCTCGCCCACGACATGGCCGGGATCGATCAGGCCGCCGATCTTCATGTCGATGGGATCGCTCCATGGCCCAGCCATCGATGGCGCATAGATGACATAGGTGTTGGCGAAGCTGGCCAGATCCGTGGACCACGGTGCCTTCATGAAGGGGATGTAGATGAAGTAGCGGCCGTCGTGCTTGGCGATATCGACAGCAAAGACAGTCCCCAGCGGCTTGGCCAGCGCGGTTGCCAGCGGCCGCCAGTTCACCAGATCGCGCGAGTGCCAGATAAGCAATCCGGGCGCGGAATCGAACGACGAATGCGTCATGTAATAATCGTCGCCGTCTTTCAGCACGGTCGGGTCGGGATAGTCGCCCGCCAGCACGGGATTGAGGTAGCGGCCATCGCCCAGGTCGGCGATGCGCTGCCCTTCGATACCGCGTGCCCAGACCGTAGCAACGAGGGAAGAGTGGTCTGAAGCGGCACGGGCGCAAGGCCGTGGGCGGGATTCCCTGGCGGCTACAGGGCTCGCCGCGACGGCTCCAGCCAGCGTCAGCTTCATGGCTGTCCTGCGCGATTCCATGCACCCTCTCCTCTTTTAGAATATATATTCTATATAGGAGATTGCACGGCGGCAAGACCCTTCACGGCATCAGGATCTCTGCGCTGCCACCCGCCCGCGAAAGCGCAGTCTGCGCTCCGGCACAGCAAAACGTTCTCCCGGCACAGGCACCAGTGCTGCAAGGCCAAGGCGATCTGGTAAGCTGGTCAAATGGCTGACATCCACACCCCGCCCAGCGGACCGACCGTGCGAACCGCATATGGCAACCTTGCCGGCGAAGTTGCCGGCGGCATCGTGCGGTACCTTGGCATTCCCTATGCCGCGCCGCCCGTGCGTTTTGCCATGCCCACCGCGCCGGCGAGCTGGCCGGAACTGCGCCGGGCGAACGAACCGGGTGACTGCGCGCCGCAAGTGATCAAGGACTTTCCCGGGCTCGACGTGGTGCCGCTGGTCGGCAAGGGCGGGATCGGCGGCCGCGATTACCTGAAGCTCAACGTCTGGGCGCCGGTCGCCGCCGGACCGCATCCGGTCATGGTTTTCATCCATGGCGGCGGGTTCGTGATCGGCAGCAAGGACGCGCCGATTCAGGACGGCAGCGCTTTTACCGCTTCGGGCGTGGTCTGCGTCTCGATGAATTACCGGCTCGGCATCGACGGCTTCCTGCCGGTGCCCGGCGCGCCGACGAATCTGGGCCTGCACGACATCCTGTTCGCGCTGCACTGGGTGCAGGACAATATCGCGGCTTTCGGCGGCGATCCGGCGAACGTGACGCTGTTCGGCGAAAGCGCCGGGGCCATGGCGACAGCCGACCTTGTCACCTCCCCGCTGGCCCGGGGGCTGTTCAGGCGCGCCATCATCCAGAGCGGCCACGGCGCGATGGTTCGCGATATCGGCGTGGCGCAGCGACTGGTTCGCAAGCTGGCCAAAATTCTGCGCGTCGCACCCGACGCGGCAGGCTTTGCCGGCATGACCGACGAGGCGGCGATGCAGGCCATCGAGGCGGTGAGCAAGCCCACCGCGCGGATCGACCTGCGCGATGCCGAGGGACGCGAGCCGGTTTTCGGGATCAGCCGCTTTATTCCGGTCCACGGCGATGAGGTGCTGCCGCTGCCACCGCTGGAGGCCTTGAAGCGCGGCGCCGGCAAGGACATCGACGTGCTGATCGGCAGCAACGCCGACGAAATGAACCTCTACTTCGTGCCCACCGGGGTCCGGGCAAAGCTCAAGGGCTTCATCGGCAAGCTGATGGCGCGCTGGATCATCGGGAAGTCGCACCCCGATGCCGGCGCGGTGCTTGCCGCCTACGGTCTGGGCCGCAAGGGCGTGAGCGTTGGCGATGCCTTTACGCGCGCCTTGACTGATCTCGTGTTCCGCTGGCCCGCCAGGCAATATGCGGCAGCGCATCAGGGCAAGTGCTGGATGTACGAACTCGACTGGCGCTCCCCGGCCTGCGGCGGAGAGCTGGGCGCGTGCCACGGGATGGAGCTGCCCTTCGTGTTCAAGACCCTGCCGCTGGCCACCGGCGCAGCGGGTCTGGCCGGCGAAAACCCGCCCGCCGAGCTGGCCGAGCGGGTCCACGCGCTGTGGGTGGGCTTCGCGCGCGATGGCTCGCTGCCGTGGCGGCCCTACGACGTGACCACCCGCCAGGTCTTTCAGCTTGACCGGGGCGAGGCGATTTCCGAGCCGGTCATGCCCGCCGCCGCGCACTTGCCGGAATAGCCTCGATGTACCTGCAAAAGCTGCGGCTCGATGGCCGGACGGCCTTTGTCACCGGCGGCGCACAGGGCATCGGCTGGTGCTGCGCCGATGCCCTTGCCGAAGCCGGCGCGCGCGTAACCATCGGCGACCGCGACACTGACCTGCTCGCCGCCGGTGCCGAAAGCCTGCGCGCCAAGGGGCATCTCATCGCCACCCAGCTGCTCGACGTGACCGATTCAGCGGCGGTCGATCTCGCCGCCGACACCATGGCCGCACATGAAGGCCGCATCGACATCCTCGTCAACAACGCCGGCATCGCGCGCAGCGAAACGCCGGCGCAGGACGTTTCCGACGAACACTGGCTGAACGTGATCGACGTCAACCTCAACGGATCATTCTGGTGCGCACGCGCGTTCGGGCGGCACATGCTGGCGGCCAGGTCTGGCGCGATCGTCAATGTCGGGTCGATGAGCGGGTTCATCGTCAACCGCCCGCAGCCGCAAGCCTATTACAACGCCTCCAAAGCGGCCGTGCATCAGCTGACCAGAAGCCTTGCCGCCGAATGGGCCGATCGCGGCGTGCGAGTGAACGCCGTTGCACCGACCTATATCGCAACCCCCCTCAATGCCTTTGCCGACCGGTCGGGGGAAATGTACCAGCGATGGATCGACGGCACCCCGCAAGGCCGGCTTGGCGAGCCTGAAGAAGTGGCCTCGGTCGTGCAGTTTCTCTGCTCCGATGCTGCCAGCCTGATGACCGGCAGCGTCGTGCTGGCCGATGGCGGCTATACCTGCTGGTGAGCCGATCGGCACAGGCTGGCTGACGATCGGCAAACTCGCCAGACCTTTCAGATAGGTTTGAAACCTCTATGACAGGTCAATCGCTGGACCGCCGAGTCCGGACAGTCAGGAGAGGATTTCCCATGCGTCTCAGCCGCCTGCTTGCCATGTCGACCGCACTCGCGGCAGTTTCGCCCACCTTCGCCTATGCGCAGGATGCCGCGCCCGCCGATGAAGCTGCCACCGCGGACGACGGCGCCATCGTCGTCACCGCGCGCAAGCGTGAGGAAACGCTGGGTGACGTGCCTATCGCGGCAACGGCGATCACGGGTGACACGCTGGCCAGCCGGGGGATCAACTCGGTCAGGGAAGCCGCCGCACTCGCCCCGGGCCTCAGCATCAACAGCGACGGTGCCGGCCGCGCCTTTATCGCCATTCGCGGCGTTGGCGTGACGCTGGTCTCGACCGTGCAGCCGGGCGTCGGCCTGTTCATCGATGGTGTCTATCAGCCCAACACCAGCTATCTCAACAACCCGCTGCTCGACGTGTCGCGCATCGAGGTTCTGCGCGGCCCGCAAGGAACGCTTTACGGCAAGAACACGCTGGGCGGCGCGATCAACGTCATCACGCGTGAGCCGACCAACGAACTGTCGGGCCGCGTGCAGGCCAGCTATGCAGGGCCCGACGATGCCTGGCTGGTCTCGGGCTCGCTTTCGGGCGCGCTGATCGAAGACACGCTGTCCTTCCGCGTCGCCGCATCGCACCGCCAGCAGGACGGGTTCATCCGCAACACCCTGCTGAACACCAACGGCAATACGCTCAACACAGACTCGGTCAACGCCACCCTGCGCTTTACGCCGAGCAGCGATTTCAAGCTGACGGTGAAGGGCTATTACGATTCGGTGATCGGCGCGCAGAACACCTATTCGCGCATCACCGGCACTTCGGCTTACACACGCGATATGGCCTTCAATGCGCCTAACCTGCTTTATTTCAAGTACATGGGCATCAACGCCAAGGCCGAGATCGGCCTTGGCGCTTCGACCATGACGCTGATCAGCGCCTATGATCAGCGCAAGACCCGTGCGCCTGATTCCGATGTCGATTTCGGCCCCACCAACTTCGCCCGGTCGACCGGCAATGACGTGCTCAAGACCAACACGTTCGAAGCGCGTCTCGACAGCCCGATTTCGGACCAGCTCTCCAGCCTTGTCGGCCTGTTCTACAGCCGCGAGACCAGCCGCGCCCATGACGAGACGACGCTGCTGCCGGCCATCACCGGACTGCCGTTCAACGTCGTTCGCCTGACGGACAACCAGACCAAGGCCGATACCTACGCCGCCTTCGGCACGCTGTTCTGGAAGCCGTCCGACGCGTGGGAAGTGGCGCTGGGGCTGCGCTTCGACCACGAGGCGCGGCAGGCCATCGGCTCGGTCGTCACCGTGCTGGGACCACTGGGTTCGAGCGGCGGCCCGTTGCCGCAGGCGCGCATTTCGTCGGACCAGGTCGAACCGCGCCTGTCGATTACCCGTAACTGGTCAAGCGAACTGATGACCTATGCCTCGGTAGCGCGCGGCTATCGCGGCGGTGGTTTCAATGCCCCCACGGCCCCGTCGCGCACCTACAAGGGTGACAGCGCCTGGACCTATGAACTGGGCAGCAAATTCACCTCGGCGGATCGCAAGATCTACCTCGCCGGCGCGCTGTTCTACAACGATTACAAGGACTACATCGGTCTCAATTCGATTGCCGCGGCGGCTGGCGGCGGGCTGGTGACAGTCGACCTCAACAGCGGCGATGTCGAAAGCTACGGCCTCGAACTCGAAGCCGTCCTGCGGCCGATCCCTGCCTGGTCGATCTCGGGCGGGCTGACAGTGATGCATGCGCGCATCACCGATGCCAGCGCCTATACTGCCACCACCGGCCGCCTGCTTTCGTCCGACCGGCTGACCTTCCAGCCCGATGTCATGGGCAACATCGCCACCGACTATACCATCGGGCTTGGCGGTGACAGCGAACTGGCCTTCGGGGCATCGGCAACATACAAGGGCAAGCGTCTCGCCGCGACGCTCAACCAGACCACGCCGACTTTCCTTGACGGCTACTGGCTGGGCAATGCCTCGGTCACTTTCCGCCAGGGCAATTTCGAACTGCAGGGGTTTGTCACCAACCTTGGCGACACGAAGTACTGGGAATCGTACATCGAGAAGACCACCCTTCAGCTTGCCGGCCTGCCTGCATCCGATCTGGGCATCGTTGGCGAAGGTCGGCGCTATGGCGTCCGGGCCAGCTTCAAGTTCTGACAGGATGAGCCTGCCGCTTTCCCTGCCCGAACGCTGCGCATTGCCAGAGGGGTTCCTCGGGCAACTGCGCGAGCGTTTCGGGGCGGCGCTGCAAACCGCAGATGCCGTCCGCACTGCCCACGGCTCCAGCGAAACCCACTTTGCCACGATCCTGCCCGATGCCGTGGTCTTTGCCGGATCGACGCAGGACGTGGTCGATACGGTCAACCTGTGCCGTGCGGCGCGGGTGCCCATCGTGGCCTTCGGGGCCGGCACCTCGATCGAAGGCAATGCCTCGCCGGTCTGCGGCGGGGTCAGCCTAGACCTGACCCGGATGGACCGGATCCTCGCCATCAATGCCGAGGACTTCGACTGCGTGATCGAACCCGGCGTGCGGCGCGAGGAACTGAACGTCCGGCTGCGCGATACCGGCCTGTTCTTCCCCATCGATCCGGGCGCCAATGCCACGCTGGGCGGCATGGCATCAACCCGGGCCTCGGGCACCAACGCCGTGCGCTATGGCACGATGAAGGACGCCGTGCTGGGCCTTGAAGTCGTCACCCCTGACGGCAAGGTGATCCGCACCAGCCGACGCGCGCGCAAGAGCGCCGCCGGCTATGACCTCACCCGGCTCTATGTCGGGTCGGAAGGCACGCTCGGCATCATCACACAGATCACGCTGAAACTGCATCCGATCCCCGATACGATCTCATCCGCCGTCTGCGGGTTCGCCAGCCTGAAGGGCGCGGTCGACACCGTTGTCCAGTCGATCCAGTGCGGCGTACCGCTGGCCCGCGTCGAAATTCTCGACGCCATGCAGATCCGCGCGGTCAACCGCTGGTCGAAGCTCGACTATGCCGAACTGCCGACGCTGTTCTTCGAATTCCACGGCAGCGCTGCCGGAGTCGCCGAGCAGGTGGAACTCGTCCGGTCCGTCGCCGAAGCAAACGGCGGCGGCGACTTCCTGTGGTCGAACCTGCCCGAGGAACGCTCCAAGCTGTGGCGCGCCCGGCACGAGGCCTATTACGCCGCCGTCAACCTGCGCCCCGGCGCGGTCGGCTGGGCGACCGATGTCTGCGTGCCGATCAGCCGGTTGGCCGAATGCATTACCGCCACGCATGACGATCTTGCCGGTTCGGCGATCCCGGCCACGATCCTCGGCCATGTCGGCGATGGCAATTTTCACGTCGTCTTCTCGCTCGACCCGAACTCGCCGGACGAACTCGCCGAAGTTGAAGCGCTCAATGGCAGGCTGATTGAACGCGCGCTCGACATGGACGGCACCTGCACCGGCGAACACGGCATCGGCCTTGGCAAGCAAGCCTGGCTCGAGGCCGAACTGGGTGAGGCAGTGGACGTGATGCGGGCGATCAAGCGGGCGCTCGATCCGGACAACCTGTTCAACCCAGGCAAGATATTCTCGCTGTGACCGGCACGCCAGCGCCGCTGACCTACCGCCGCGCCTTGCCCACCCTCGTGCTGCTGGCCGTGGTGCTGGCGGCGGGCAACACCATGATGGGCGCGTTCAGCACAGTGCAGGAAGCGGCCCGCGCGGAGCTGGGCCTCAGCGACAACCAGCTGGGCCTGCTGCAGGGGCTGGCGGTTTCGATCCCGCTGGCGCTGCTCTCGATCCCCGTGGGCCTTGCGGTCGACCGGCTGAACCGGGTGCGGATCCTGTTCATCACTTCGGCGGTGTGGACTCTGGGCACTGCGCTGACTGCCGTGGCGTCGTCGCTGCCGCTGCTGTTCGTGGCAAGGATGCTAGCCGGACTGGGGGCCAATATCTCGACTGCCATCGCCATCTCGATCGCGGCGGACCTGTGCCTGCCCGATCAGCGCGGGCGCACGCTTCTGCTGCTGACAGTTGGCAAATATGCCGGCACCGCGCTGGCCTTTGCGCTCACCGGATGGCTCCTGGGACTGATCCCGGCAGGGCCGCAGGCGTGGCGCAGCGTCCACCTTGCGCTGGCAGGGATCAGCGCCCTGGTTACCGCCGCGATACTGCTGATGCGCGAGCCGCCCCGGCTGGAGCAGGAAGTTGCCGCAGGTGCGCCGCTGCGCGCTGTCGCGGGTGAACTGTGGTCCTACCGGCGGTTCCTCATTCCGCTGTTCCTTGGCCAGACCGCCGTGCTGATGGCCGATGCCTCGGCGGCGATCTGGGCCGCGCCGATCCTCAGCCGCAATTTCAACCTCTCGCCGCAGCAGTTCTCCGGCTGGATGGGGGCGGTGATTTTTGGCTCGGGCGTGCTCGGCGCGCTGATCGGCGGGGCAAGTGCTGACTGGGGACACCGGCTGCACCGGCGCGGCGGCGTGCTGACCGGCGCGGTGATTGCCTCGCTGCTGGCGCTGCCGGCGGCGCTGTTTCCCCTGGCTGGCACCACCACGACCTTCGCCATTGCGCTGTTCGTCCTGCTGCTGGGCGGCACCATCACCGGCCTGATCACCGCAACCGCCATCGCCGTATTGCTGCCCAACGAACTGCGCGGGCTATGTGTCGGCAGCTTCATCGCCATCGGTGGACTGATCGCATTCGGCGCGGGTCCCAGTCTGGTCGCAGGTGTCAGCTCCATGCTCGGCGGCGGCACACATCTGGCCGAGGCGCTAGCCATTGTCGGCACAACTGTCAGCGTGATTGGAGCCATCGGCTTTGCCCTTGCCATGCGGCTGGCGCCCGGACCTGTCAGATAGGTCTTGCATCTACCTTTCAGATAGGTATCATGCGTCCATTGCAGCGCAGGATGCCCCGCCGTGACCAACAAGCACCGCATAGACGTATCGCCGGAAATGCTGGCCTTCTGCGGCCCGGGCGCATTGGACCCGGCGGCATGGCCAGAAGAGTGGCTGCTCCTCGCCTACACCTGCGGCAGCGAGGATTCGCTGCCCTTCCTGTCCTATCGCAGCTCTGCCGAGAGTGCCGATGCGCTGGCTGACGGCGACATCGTGCTGGCCGTAGATCCGGCGGCCTGTGTCCGCCTGTTCGGGCAATTGCCTGCCGCCGATGCAGACTGGCACCTGCCCCGCTCGCTGCGCGGGCTCGCCGTTATGATCCGTGACGGCAATGAGGCCGAGGCCGTGCGCGATACGTTGCGGCTTGCCCGGTGCATCGAACTGCTGTGCCAGACCTTCACCCTACTGGCCCGAGGCGAGGCAGTCCCGCTCGATGCGGCCAGCCTGCTGAACGAAGTCGACGCCGCCCGCATCGCCCGCGCCCGGCAGTTGATCGACGAACGCTGGAGCGAGAAGCTGACGCTCGACAGCATCGCGCGCGCCTGCGGGCTCAACCGTGACAAGCTGGCGCGCGGGTTCCGGGCGCTCTACCGCTGCTCGGTGGCTGATCGCCTGTCCGACAACCGCTTGCTGGCTGCGCGCGAATTGCTGCTGGTTTCGGAACTGCCGGTCTCGACGATTGCCTATCGCTGCGGCTATCTCAACAATGCCAGCTTCACGCGGGCATTCAATCGCCGGTTCGGCGCAGCGCCGAGCCAGCTTCGCCAGGGAGCGATCGCAGCATGAACCCTGCCGGCACTTCGCCTCTGGCCGACACTTCTCCGCTTGCCGGATCGCTGGTCGATCAGACCATCGCCCGCATCCGCAGCTACATCCGCGCCAATGACCTGACGGTCGGCTCACCGCTGCCCAGCGAAGGCACCTTCGCGGCCGAGTTCGGCGTCAGCCGCGCGGTGATGCGCGAGGCGTTCGGAGCGCTCGCCGCGCTGCGCCAGATCGACGTTGCCAATGGCCGCCGCGCGCGGGTGGCGGCGCTCGACGGGCTGGTCATGGCCAGCTCGTTCGATCACGGCGTGGCGACCTCGCAGATCAAGGTGTCCGACGTATGGGACGTGCGGCGCGCGCTTGAACTGCGCACGGTCGAACTCGCCGCGCTCAACCGAACCGATGAACAGGCCGCCGGGATTCTGGCCGCGGTCGATGAAATGTCCGCCTCGCACAATGATCCGGTACGGCTGGCAGCGGCGGACATCCGCCTGCACCAGTCGATCGCCATGGCCAGTGGTAATCCGCTCTACCTCCAGATCGTGCGCTCGTTCGGGCTGTTGATGGACGTCGCCGTGCCGAAGGCCTGGCAGACCCGCCAGACCGAGCAGGAGCGCATCGACATGCTGAACCTCCACCGAGAAATCGCCCGCACCATTGCCGAAGGCGATGCAGACGCGGCCGTCAAGGCGATGGACCGGCACTTCGATGCCAGCATCGGCGACATGATAAAGGCCCAGCAGGATCCCGCCTGACGCAAAGCTCTGGAAAACAATGCCCGGACGCTTGGCGCGAATCTCCGCAAGCCTCTAGTCACCCCCCGGTGAGCGCAGCCATCCAAATCGGCGTCGACCAGAACGACCAGCCGATCACCCTTGACGTCGAAGAACTGCTCGCCACCCGCTTGCTGGTGCAGGGCAACAGCGGCTCGGGCAAATCGCACCTGCTGCGCCGCTTGCTTGAGGAAAGCGCCGCGATCATCCAGCAGATCGTCATCGATCCCGAGGGCGACTTTGTCACGCTGGCCGACGTCTTCGGCCACATCGTCATCGATGGCGCGGCCTATTCCCCGCCCGAGCTGATCCGGCTGGCCTCGCGCATCCGCCAGCACCGCGCCTCGGTCGTGCTGGCGCTCGACGGGCTGGAGATCGAAGGCCAGATGCGCTGCGCCGCGCTGTTCCTGTCGGCCCTGTTCGATGCCCCGCATGAGCAGTGGTTCCCAGCGCTGGTCGTGGTCGACGAGGCGCAGCTGTTCGCCCCCGCCGCCGCCGGCGAGGTCAGCGACGAGGCGCGGCGGCTCAGTCTGGCGGCCATGACCAACTTGATGTGCCGGGGCCGCAAGCGCGGGCTGGCCGGGATTGTCGCCACGCAGCGGCTGGCCAAGCTGGCGAAGAACGTCGCGGCCGAGGCATCGAATTTCCTGATGGGCCGCACCTTCCTCGATATCGACATGGCGCGCGCCGCCGACCTGCTCGGCATGGAGCGCCGGCAGGCCGAGCAGATCCGCGATCTGGCGCGCGGGCAGTTCCTTGGCCTTGGCCCGGCGATCAGCCGGCGGCCGGTGGCGGTGCGGATCGGCGCGGTGCGCACCGGCGCCAAGGTCGTCATGCAAAAGATGGTGCCGCCGCCCAATGCCATGCCGGACGAATTGCACGCCCTGCTGCACGCAGACCTGCATCTCGATCCAGCTGCCCCGCCTGAACCTCTCCGCCCAGCCCCCCAGCCCGCTGCCGAAGCGCTGATCGAACAAATCACCGGCCATGCGCCCGGGCCTGAGGATCTGCCAGAGCCGGCCCCGGCCTTCGTGCGATCAGCCGAGGAGATCGAGGCGGCAGTTTCATCGATCCTGCTCGAAATGGCGGCCGAGGATGGCAACACCTTTCAGCCCCAGGCCAAGCTGTTTCAGGATTTCACCGTACGCTGCCGGATGCAGCGGCTGACCGCCGGCCATGTCGACATGCACCAGTTCCGCCGCCGCTTTGCCATGGCTGTGGCCGGCGTGCAGGACCAGACCAGCGAGGCGTGGCGCGATATTCTGCGCGTGTCCTCCGTGCTGTCCGATGACCTGCTCGCCCCGTTCCTCGTCATCGCCCGCGCCGCGCAGGATGGCTTGCCGTGCCCCGGCGACGATGAACTGGCGCGGGTTTACGGCACCAATTCGCAAGGACGCATCCGCCGCCTGCTCGACCATTACGAACGACTTGGCCTGATCGTGGTGCGCAACGATTTCAGCGGCCGGCGATCCGTCTCGATCCCCGAACTCGGCTTCGCCACCGAACCGCTCGAGGCGTGAAGGTGCCGGTGCGATTGTCGCCGGGGCTCGGTTCAGCTAGGTAAGGCAGACACATGGCCCGCAAACACAACAAACGCGATCCCTACGGCGACCTTGACCGTGAGGAAGAAACGCCCGTCGAGGTCGTGAACTGCTGGCTGTGCGGCCGTCCAACCGGCAAGACCATCGTCTGGCACCATCCGGTTCCCAAAAGCCGGGGCGGGCGCGATGTCGTGCCGATGCACCCGATCTGCCAGCAGACGCTGATCACCAACTTCACCAATTCGGAATTGCAGCGCTACGGGCTTGATGTCGATGGCCTGCTGGCCAACCCGCCCATCCGCAAATTCGTCGACTGGGTGGCAAACAAGGACCCTGACTTCACCGCCCCGCTGGCGAAGAAGCAGCGCTGATACTGGATCGAAAACAATGACCGGGCTATCATCACAGTCGTCGCAAGACCTCTTCGCGCACTGCGTGCAGGTCTTTGGCGGCATTCCGGCCACCTCGCGGCGACTTGGCATCGATGAACGCGCAATTCGTCGCTTCATCAATGGCGAAAAGCCGATCAGTGACAGCCTGCTGGACGATACGGCCAAGGCGCTGAGCCTGCTGGCCGCCGAAGCGAAGGCAGCGCAAAGCCAGATCGGCGCTGGCAAGGGCGGCTAGCCTTGAAGGGCTATTCGCCAGTCGCCGGACTGCCAGACTCGCCAGCCGCAACCGCAGATCCCTCGCTGGCGGCCACGGACAATTCCTGATCGATAGCCTTGGCCTTCGCCTCAAGCGTCTTTTGAGCGGCATCAAAGCGTTCGTCGAACGATGGCTCCTGCTTGCAACCCGCAAGGGCGAGCAGCACGGCGAAGGCACAAGCGAGCCGCATCTCAATACCGCTTGCGATAGCGCAGGTTCACGTTCGTTCCTCCCGAACCGCCGGCCTGACTGAGCAGCGACAAGGCCTTGCTCAGACTGACCTCGATCTGCGTCGCGGTAAAGCCGCGCGCGTCGGTGATGAGCTCGAGATAGACATTGTTCGTAATGTAGCGCCCGGCGGCAATGGCCGTGCCGCGCCCGGTCTTTTCATCGGCGGACAGGATGCGCAGGCGCGAAATGCCGGTCGCCGCGCGCAGCTTGCCCAGCGGGTTGAGCCCACCCCCGCCGCCGCGCAGACTGTTTAGCGACGCCGCGAGTTGCAAGCCCTGCAGCGGCGAAAGCTGCCCCAGCGAACTGCCGAACAGGATGCGCGACAGCACCTCGTCTCCAGGCAGGGCAGGGCTGGAGCTGAAAGTTATCTGCGGATTGAGCGCGCGGCCGCCCACGTTGACGGTAACCGCGACATCATCGATGTCCTCACTGGCAGACAGCACGATCTGCGGATCGCCAAGCGGCCCGCCGGTGTAGAGCAGCCGCCCTTCCTGCAGGTCGAACTGGCGCCCGGCAAAGCCCAGATTGCCGCGCACAAGGGTGATGTCGCCAGTGACCAGCGGCGCCGCATTCGTGCCCCGCACCCGCAGGTCCGCGCCCCATTCGCTGTCCAGACCCATGCCGGTGACAAACAGCTGGTTAGGGGTGGACAGCGCTATGTCGAGCCGCAGGGCAGCAAAGGGACTGCCAACGGGGGGAGCCGGTTCATTGCCGGTGACCCGCAGCCGGCCACGCGGCGGTTTGAAGCGCACGCCGCTCAGCTCGGGCACGTCAGCCGATCCCTGCCGCACCAGTTCATAGCGGGTTTCCGACAGCGCCAGCCGGCCCGATACCAGCGCCGTTTCCCCGGCGCTTTTGCTCAGCCGCAGCTTGCCCGTGGCGGATGACGAGAGCGCAGAGCCGCGGGCGATCTGCGCGTTGTCGAGATCGAAGGCCATATCCATCGGATAGCCCGCGGCCGCAGCAAGGCTGAGATAGCCCTTGCCCGAAAGCTTGCCCGCCCCGGCAGCGGCTTCAAGCCGGTCCACCTCGAGGCGGTCGCCGGCAAAGCGCCCATTGAGCGTCATCCCTGTCAGGCGCGTGCCGTAGATTCCGTTCTCATAAGTCAGCCCATCGCCGTGCACGATGCCGCGCAGTTGCGGCTCGCGCAGTCGCCCGGAAAAGTCCGCGCCCACGGCTATGGGTCCTGACAGGCTCTGCCCGGATTGCCCGACAAAGGACCACAGCGTTTCCGCCGGACCATTATAGCGGATGCCGCCGCCCAGAGGGGCCGCCGTCACCCGCGAAACCCAGTCGCCCGCGCCGGGACCCAGCGGGCGCAGCGAGGCATTGAGACGGCCGATCACGGTCCCCCGGCGGCGGATCACCGCGCGTCCCTCGCCGCCATCGGCAAGCAGGGTGCCAACGAAGTTCACGTCGACCGGCTGGCTGACCATGGTCGATGTCGTGCGCGTGAAACCGTCAATTGACAGCCGCGCATCAGCGCGCGGGAAGGCACCGGGATTGGCCTGGGCAAAATCGAGGCTGCCGGTGGCCTTTCCGCCGATGTTGTAGCCGGGATAGAAAGCATTGAGCAGGGCCATGTCGAAGCGGTCCATGCGGCTCTCGATCGTCAGGCCGGTGCCGTATTTGCCCGCCAGCCGCACCGATCCGCTGCCGAAATCAAAGCGGCTGGGCAGCAGTTCGTAGCCCGCCTTCGATGGCACGATCCGCGCCGGGCTGGCGGTGCGCACCGAGGTGCCACGCACCCGTCCATCCAGCGCAACGCGCCACAGGCTGGGCTGGAGTTCGGCATTGCCGGCAAGGCGGAACGGCACGCCGCTGGTGCCTTCGATCAGGAATTTCGCCTGTCCCCGCCCGTCCTGATAATTCACCTGCGCGCGCGCGGCGGCGAGGTTCAGGCTGCGGATGCGGGTCTGCGCCAGTTGCACGTCGGCGACCACCAGCGGGCGATCATACAGCACCACGCGGGCATCAACGATGGCCGCTCCGACCGCGAGATTGGCGGGACCCGGCAGGACAGTGTCTTTCGCCCGCAGGTTGACCAGCGCTTCCTGATAGCGGCCTGCCGGGGCAAGGCGGACGATGCCGGTCAGGCCACGGCCCTCGGCATTGAAGGTGCCGGTGAACGGCCCCGCCGCGCTGCGTTCCGCCCGGCCAGTGAAGCCGATGCCCGCCAGATCGCCGCGGTTGACCTGCAGCGCCAGCCGCTTGCCCTGCAGCAGGGTGACGTCGGCGGTCAGCGGTCCGTAATCGGTGCTGCCGGTGGCGTTGAAACGATAGCCGCCCTGATTGCCGATAATCTCGGCGCGTACGCCGGCAAGGCCGATGCCGAAGCCGGGACTACCGGCGAGCAGAATGGCGCGCGGCTTGTCGAGCGATCCAGTCAGTTCGATCGCCAGCGGGCCATAGCGGACCGAGCGGCCCGAGGCGGTGAGATTGATCGCGCCGCCGGGCGCATAGGTGCCCCGGCCATCGAAAACCTGCAATTCCGGCGCCGAAACCCGCAGGCGCGAGAAGCGGACAATGCCATCAGGTCCATAGAGCAGCTGGCTCGATCCCGAGGCGTTGCCGCCGAGAAAATCGCGCACTGCCGGATTGACCAGACTGGTCGAACGCGCGCGCACGGTGCCGGTCAGCACAAAGCCCTGCCCCGTACGCTTGAGGTCCGCCGTGGTGCTGACCGCGAAAATGCCGACGCTATCGACGACATAGCGATTGATGCGGCCTTCGAAGGCCCCGGTATAGAGCCCGCGCGCGGTATCGGCGAGGAGTACCGCTTTGGCATCGATCCGGTCGGAGCGGATTTTCATGTTGTCGGAAAGAATGCGCGTGCCGTCAAAGGCAAGGTCGCCGGCCAGCCGGACATTGTCGAGCCTGCCGCCTGCCACCGCATCCAGCCCTTCGATCCGCGCGACCCGCGCCGCAACCGGCACGATCGCCTGCCGCCCATCGATCCGCGCGGTCCCGTTGGCGTCGAGGCCATTCAGCACGACAGTGCTGATGGTGAGCTGCCCCGCTTGCAGGCGGTAATCCACCTTCGGCCGGGCGAAGGCTTCGTTCAGCGTCAGCTGAGCCCGCAGCGCGCGGCCCGACAGGTTGGGCGCGAGCGCGGCGGGGCGCAGCAGCAGGATGTCGAGCTTGAGGTCGTCGAAGGTGTTATCGGTGAAATCGGCGATACCGTTCGGGGTGATCGAAAGCGCCGCTGAGCGCAGCGAGCCTGACAGCGCGGCGCGGCGGCGCTCGAGCTTGGCAGTCAGGTCCATCTGGGTAGTGGCGTCAAGCAGGACGGCCGGCACGCCGCCGAGCAGGCGGCCGAGTTCCGCCGGGCCTTTGACCGCGAAGGTCCCATCGCGCGCGCTCAGGGCGAGGCGGGCGAACGGTTTACCGGCAAGATCGGCATTGAACGCGCCGTTCCACGCGGCCCAGTCGCCTGCACCGTCGAGCTTCAGCGACAGCGTTTCGCTGATCCCCGCTAGCGCGCCGATCACTCCGCCCTTGGGCGCGTCGAGCGACAGTTTCAGCGCGAGCCGGTTTGCCTCGGGCACGGCATCAAGCACGAGGTCGAGCCGGTCACCCGCAAGCCCGCCCGGCGCGGCGATGGTGACGGCCTGTGCAGCCAGCCGCGCGCGGCGGTCGGCGATCCGGGCGTTTCCGACAAGCCTCAGTTCGCGCCGCTCGCCCGAGACGGCGGCTTCGGAGACCAGCCGGTCAATTCGCAGCGCGCCGATGTCGATATCAAGATCGGGCAGGAGCGGCCCGGCACGGGTTGACGGCTTGAACGCGGGCACTCGCATCAACACCACTTCGGCGGCGCTGGCCGAGCGCAGGTTGATGTGATTCTTCAGATAGTCGAGCGGCCGCCAATCGACCTCGATCACCGGCGCGCGCAGGAAGGCGCCGCGGGTATCATAGGCAACAACATCTACCAGCCGCGCCTTGCCATAGAGCGAACCTTCGATCCGGCCGACGCTGATTCGCAAGCCATTGGCGAAGGTCGTGCCCGAAATCTGCCGGGCGACATAACCGCGCCCCGGCCCGCTGTTCACCCAGACCACCAGCGCAGCGGCGAGCAGGACCAGCGCCGCCAGTCCAACCGCCGCCCAGCGCAAGGCCCGCCGCAGGACCGGTCGGCGAGCGGCCTGGGGGGCCTGCTCGGGCGCGTTCTCAGGCAGGGGCGGCGTTTCGGCTGCCATCAGAAGGCCTGCCCGATCGAGACATAGACGTTGAGCCAGCCCTCACCCGGCCGGCGCGCGAGCGGCATCGCCAGATCGACGCGCATCGGCCCGAAATTGGTATAGAGCCGCGCGCCCAGCCCTACGCCGGCGCGCAGGTTGGAGAAGTCGGGAAGCGAGGTCGCATAGGACTGGCCGACATCGGCAAAGGCGACCACGCCGTAATCGCCGAAACGGTAACGCACTTCGAACGCCGCCTCGTTCAGGCTGCGCCCGCCGGTGGGATCGCCTGCTGGATCGAGCGGCCCGAGCTGCTGATAGGCAAAGCCGCGCACCGATCCGCCGCCGCCCGCAAAGAGCCGGCGCGATGGCGCGAGGTCATCGAGGTCAACCCCCTGGATCGAAGCGACGCGCACCCGGCCTGCCACGACCAGGTTCTTGCCAACCGGGTAGTAGGCCGAGCCATCCAGTTGAACCCGCGCATAGGGGGAAAATCCGCGCTGCAGCGACCCCTCGGGCTCGACCAGCGCCGTCACGCGAAAGCCTTCCTTCGGGTCGAGCAGGCTGTCAGTGGTGTCCAGCCCGATCTGCCCCGTCAGTCCGGCGATCGCGTATGTCCGCCGCTCCCGCGCGCCGAGCGTGAAGTCATAGACGCTCTCGTTCGTGCCGATGATCTGAGCGCCATAGGCAAAGGTCAGCCGCTTCTGCCACAGCGGGGTGGAGTCATAACTCACCCGCGCCGCCAGCCGCCCGGTATAGGCGGAGAACGCGTCGTAACTCGAATGGTTGAGGTCCAGCCCAAGTTCGAAACTGCGATCGCGCTGGCCCGCGTTCGAGCGGCGGAAGGTGACGCCCGCGCCCTGTTCCTGCGTACCCGCCACGCCGCTGACGATCAGCGCGCCTTCGGGCGGGAACAGGTTGCGGTGCGTCCAGCTGCCCTCGATGCGGAAGCCCTCACCCGTGTTGTAACCGGCGCTGGCGGCGATCACGCGCGGCGGGCCGGCTTCCTGCTGGACTGCCAGATCGACGACTTCGGTGCCGTCCGATCCAGGCTTTCCGGTGCCCTTCGGCTCCACGCCGATGGAGCGGAACAGGCCGGTGGCGATCATCGCCTGGCGCAGGTCATCGACCTTGCGGCTGTCGTAAAGTTCGCCAGGCTTGAATCGGGCGAGCACCTCGACATGGGATGCGCCAAAGGCCTCCTTGCCGCTGCTGACAATCGCCCCGAACGAGCCACGCGCACCAACGGCGACCGGCAGGGTATAGTCCGCCCCGCCGGTGTCCTGATCGAGCAGCACGTCGCGCTGGCCGACGGTGGCGAAAGGATAACCGTTCTCAGGCAGCGCCAGCGCCACCTTTGCCTCTGCCCCCAGCACGCGTTCGGCGATCACCGGTTCGCCCACCTGCAGGGCCAGATTGTCGCGGATGAGCGTGGCAGGGATAGTCGGCGCGGCATCGATTTCCACGCTGGTGAAGGCGAAGCGTTTTGCGGGCACCACATCGAACACTACGGTCAGGGGCTTGCCGGCTTCGGCCTGCGGCTGTTCGATGCGGCTGGTGACGCGGCTGTCCATCCAGCCTTCGGCGGCGAGCAGCTTTTTCAGGAGGACAATGTCTTCCCCGGCGCGGCTCGAAACCTGCGCGGCGTTCGCAGCCTTGCCCTTGCCGCCCTTCAGCGCCGAGGCACCGTTAAACCTGCCCTCCAGCCCGTCGGCCACGGCAGCATCGCCAAGGCCGTTGACCTGGACAAGGTAGGCGACTTCTACATCGCGCGTGTCCTTCTCGGGTTCGGCAAAAGTGGTCGGCTCGACTTTGAAGCTTTCGAGCGGCGCGAGCGGTGCCACAAGTTCGGCATCGCGGACCGGTGCGCTGCCGATTGGCGCAGGCGCGGTCGTTGCGGCCTCGGCGGCGGGGACAGCAATCGTGGTGGGTGCAGGGTTCGTTTCGCCGGGCTGCTGGGCGGCCAACCGTCGCTCGAACTCATCGATCGATTCCAGCGGGCGCGAAAGCTCGGGATCGTCGGCAGGCGAAATGGCGGGGATCGCCTTTTCGAACTCGGCGTCAGGAACGATAGGCTCGGCGACGGGCAAATTGGCCCCGGGCGGCGGCGCGGGAACCGTGATCGGTCCACCGGCTGGAGGTATTGCCTGAGCGGCCCGGGCCACCGGCACGGCGAAATGCGCCGCGCCTGCAAGCAGCGAGATTGCTAACAGCCGGGTGTGCCCCAAAGTCATTCCGCCCGCCGGTGTTCGCTTTCGAGCGCCAACGGCGCTGTCCGGCAGGGGCCGGACCCGGTTGCAATGCACCTGCTTTCAGATTGTTCCAACCCCCGGTAAGATAATTCGGGTGTCCTGCGGGCTCTCTAGAGTTGCGCGGAACAGCTATTGCGGTCGCGGCGCGACTGGCATGATGATGAAGTCCGGGCCGATTTGCGGGACATCGGGCTTGTCCAGCGGCGCTTTCAGACCCGCCCGCAGCTGGCCAATGCTGGCCCCGGGAAGTTCCAGCGCATGTTCGTCCGGATGGCTGGGTGCCTCGTGCCCATAGTCCTTGCCGGGGGTGCGGGTCATCTCGATATGCGCGCCGAGCGCCCAGCGAACCGGGTGCCGCGCGGCAAAGCGGACGAGCCGATCGATGCTGGCGCGATTTTCAGCCATGAAATTGACCGGCACGTAGAGCCGGCCCGGATACAGCGTATCGCCCGACAGCAGGATCTTGAGCCGGGGGTCATAGACCATGATCGCCGCTGACTGGTGCCCCGGCGTGGGAATGATGCTGAGCGCGCGGCCGCCAAGGTCGAATTTTGCGATCTCGTCCGGCCATGACTTGATGGCAAAGAAGCTGGCAACCTCAGCTGGCTTGAGACCGACGACAGTGGTGTCTGCCCGCTCGCGGAATGCGGCATCGCCGGCAACGTGATCGCCGTGGCTGTGGCTGTGCGCGACGACGAGCGGGATGGACTTGCGCCCGCGCGCCGCCAGCCAGCCCGCGATAAGGCGGTCAACGGTCGGCCGGATCTGGCCATCCTTCGCGCCGCTATCGATCAGCAGCGCCTTGTCACGCCCGAACAGCAGATAGAGAAAGGGCGCCTCGAAATTGGTCTTGATCGATTGCCGGATGACGAACGTGTCCGCGTCCAGGGCCTGGACCTGCGTGACCGGCTCCTGATCGAGCGTGCCACCGATCCAGCGTTCGGCAAACAGGGGCGGAGACGCGGCTTGGGCGGTAACCGGGGCGAGGAGAAATAGGGCAGTGGCTGCACGCAACATGGCGCTTGTGGCACTCAATCGGAACTGCGCCGGAAAGAATGCCATCATGGTTTCGTCTTTCCGTCAAAAGGAAGGGGCCTGCACCCAGGCAGGCCCCTTAGTCGGCAGGTCTCGTCAGTAACGGAAGCGGAAATCGACGCCCACGCGCCGCGGCGTCAGGATGCCGGTGGCGTAATAGCGTTCGACCACGCCGGTGCGGACCACGTTGTAAGAGCTGCGGTCGTTGCCGATCGAGGTGATCGCGTACTTGTTGAAGATGTTGTCGGCATAGAGGCCAACGTCGAAGTGCTCGCCGTGGTAGGTCAGCGATGCCCGGTGGGTCGTGTATCCGGGGATCACTTCGCCGTTACCGCGCAGACCAACGCGCGAGTAGATATCGCCCGTATAGGTCGTCGCCCAGGTCGCCTCTATGTCGGTACTGTCGCTCAGCGGCTGGGTGTACGAGATCTGCGCGCTCGCCGAATGCTTGGTCGAACCCGGCAGGCGGTCGCCCTTGAAGGCATCGGCTTTGCCGTCTGGCTGGGTGGAGTCCGACACGATGTTCGGCGCATTCTCTACCAGATGGGCATCGGTGTAGGAGTAGGTTGCCTGGAACTTAAGGTTTGAGGTGATCTTCGCCCGGGCGGTGAACTCGAAGCCTTGCGATACGGCATCGTTGGCATTGACCGTGATGCCAACGGCACCATTGACCGTCTGTGAAGGCAGCTGCAGCCCGGTCCAGTCGATATGGAAGACCGATGCGGTGAGCTGCAGGCGCTTGTCCAGAACCGAGGCGCGGACACCCAGTTCCATATTGCGCGTCTTGTCCGGATCGTAGGCCAGCTCGTTGGGCAAGGCGCAGACATTCTGACCGGCGGGCAGCGGCAGGATGCAGGGGGCAACGCGGTTGACGTTGCCGGTGCGATAGCCGGTGCTGTAGGTGAAGTAGGTCATCAGGTCGTCGCTGAACTTGTAAGAGGTGTTGGCCTTCCACACCATGCCATCGGCTGCGGTCGAACCTGACTTGATTCGGCTCGGGTCAAACTGGATCAGCGGATAAGGCGTGCGCCGACGACCGCCGCCGGTCAGCGGCGTATCGGTGCCGCCTTCGGCAAAGGCATCGTATTTGAAGTAACGCAGGCCGCCGGTGACTTGCCACTTGTCCGAAATTTCGAACGTCGCTTCGCCGTAGGCGGCCTTTTCCTTCAGCTTGGTATTGACGAAGGAAATGTATTCGAGGTCATCCGGGCGGAAAACGCCGAAAAAGTTGGCCATGCCAGGGGTATATTCCTGGTAGTTCTGGTTGCGGCGCAGGTTGTTGTAGAACCCGCCGATCACCCAGCTGAGCGGCCCGCCGTGGGTTGATACGAGGCGCACTTCGCCGTTGAACTGGCGGTATTCGTTGACCGACTGGTTGAACGAGGAAAATGTCGGGAACGCTTCGTAGCCATAGTCAAGGTCGAGCAGCAGGTCGGTGTTGTCGCCCTTGTTGTTGGAGGTCTGCTTGGTCCAGGCCGCCGTGGCGACGAGCTGGGCAAAGCCGAAGTTGAAATTGGTCTCGACAGCCATCAGGTCCGAAACGCGCTTGGTCGGTTCAGTGTAGCGCTTGGTGGATTCATACGGACCCGAACCGAGCACGCCGGCCTGGGTCGACTGGCCGCCTTCGGTCTTGGTCTGCTGATGCGCGTAAGTGAGGTAGACCTTGAAGTCGGGATTGAGCTGCAGCAGCAACTGGTTGCGCGTGGTGAAGGTGCGCTCGTAGTTGAGGTCCTTCTTGGAATAGAAGTTGGCGTCGCGCTGGGCCTGTGTGCCGAAGCCGCCCTGAGCCGCGGTGGTGCCGCGCACCGGCTGCGGGTTGGAAATGCCGGGGGTCCTCAGCAGGTAGTTGTAATCGATGAAGCCCGGGTTGTCGTAATAGCCGACGGTCGAGCGCAGGGCGATGTGGTCTGAAATGATCGGGATGTTGATCGTGGCGTCCGCATTGACGCCGGGATCGGAGCTCTCGGATTGGGCGAACATGCGCATGTGCGCGGCAATCGACCAATCGCTCGAATTGGGGCGATTGGGCATGTAGCGCACCGCACCAGCCAGAGTTCCCAGGCCATAAAGTGTGCCTTGCGGGCCTTGAAGGACTTCAACGCGGCTGATGTCGAGCAGCTTGAAATCAAGGTAAAGCGGCACTTCGCCCATGTAGACGCCGACCGCGTTGTCGAAGTTCGAACCGACCGTGCTGGTATCGGCAGAAGAGATACCGCGCATGATGATCGTGCCGGTCGATTTCGGACCGGTATCGGTGACGGTCAGGCCAGGCGTGAAGGCCGCGAGTCCCTTGACGTCGTCAATGCGCTGCTTTTCGATGTCTTCGGAGCTGACCGCGCTGATGTTGATCGGCGCGTCCTGCAACGATGTCTCGCGACGCGTCGCGGTGACGACAATCGCATCGTCATCGCCGACTTCGGTCGCGGTGTCTTCAGCCGGAGCCGTTTGTGCAAAAGCCTGCGTCGTCCCCATGCCCATCAGCATGGTTGCGCAAAGCAAAGTGTGGCGAACAAGTTTCATAAGTCACTCCGGCCCCAAGAGGTTTGAGCCTTTCCTGAAGTGACATCCCCCCCGTTGACGCTCTGGCCCTTTAGCTAGGCCGGCACCTTGTCGGTCGTTCTGATTGTCGTCGTCTTCGGTATGCTGCGGTTCGGGATGCCGTGTAGGACGGCCCCAACCGGTTCATGCAGTCTGGAATTGTGCCATGGAAAGGCCAGCCGGTTCGCCAGACAGACGCTCCCGACGAGTGCCGGTGCGGTGCCGTTGGCGGCATTACGGGTGGTCAGCCTACGATCCACGAAACCCTCATTATCGGCCAGCGAGCGCCGGCATGTGCTTCCCTTCGTTTCGCCGCTTCATCGAGCGACGACGATCAAGGTATGGATATTACGGAATGCGTCAAGCGTAATAATTCCGCACCTGCTCAGTATGATTCCAAATCGTGCTGCACTGCACAAATTCGTGCTTTTTTAGGTTTTGTGGCGTGCTGGTCCGGTTGCAGATTCGAGCTGGCCCCCGTTCGATGCACCTCAGCAGATGGCGATGAATTTCGAATCGCAACCCGATTCGTACGGTAACGTTGTTGGGCCAAGGGGGCAGGAAACGTCAGGATTCTCGCTGGACACTCAATCATTCGGGCTGCCCGTGAGCATCAACCCGGCAGATTCGCCGCCTGATACCCCTACCCAAGAAAAATATTACGAGACGTTCAAAAGGTAATATTTTCGATGGACAAGCGATTCGATCAGCGCAATGCTGCAGTGCGAAAGGGGATCGAATCATGATCACGAAATTTGGCAAGCTGATCGCCAGGACGAGTGGAATGGCGCTGATGGCAGGAGCGCTCGCGCTCGCCTCGTGTTCCCCTTCAACGCAGGCTCCGACAGAGCCCAAGACCGAGTTCAACATCGGCTGGTCGATCTATGCCGGATGGATGCCTTGGCCCTATGCCCAGCAGTCCGGGATCGTGAAGAAGTGGGCCGACAAGTACGGCATCAAGATCAACATCGTGCAGGTCAATGACTACGTAGAATCAGTCAACCAGTACACGGCCGGCAAGTTCGACGGCGTGACCCTTGCCAACATGGATGCGCTGACCATCCCGGCGGCCGGCGGCAAGGACACCAGTGCGATCATCGTCGGCGATTATTCGAATGGCAACGACGGCATCCTCCTCAAGGGCGCGGGCGGCCTCAGCGCGATCAAGGGCCAGTCGGTCTATCTCGTCGAGCTTTCCGTCTCGCATTACCTGCTGGCGCGCGGCCTTGAAAAGGCGGGCCTGCAACCGGCCGACGTCAAGACGATCAACACGTCGGACGCCGATATCGTCGGTGCCTTTTCCAGCCCCGATGCGAAAGCCGCCGTCGCCTGGAACCCGCAGCTTTCGGTGATGAAGGGTGGCGCAGGCGTGAAGGAGGTCTTCAGCTCGGCCCAGATCCCCGGCGAAATCCTAGATCTGCTGGTCGTCGATACCGCCACGCTCAAGGCCAATCCGAACCTTGGCAAGGCGCTCGCCGGCATCTGGTACGAAACCGTCGCGCTGATGAAGCGGCAGGACGCGCAAGGCAAGGCGGCGCGGGCCGCCATGGCCAAGCTGGCCGGCTCTACGCCCGAGGACTTTGACAGCCAGCTGGCGACGACATTCCTCTATGACGATCCGAAGGCAGCCGTGGCGGCAACCTCGTCTCCCACGCTGATGCAGAACATGAAGCTGGTGCGTGATTTCAGCTTCACCAAGGGCCTGTTCAAGGGGGCGGCGAGCGCCGATGCGGTCGGCATGTCGTTCCCGGGCGGAAAAACCCTCGGCGATCCGGCGAAAGTCACGCTGCGCTTCGACGAGAATTTCATGAAGCTCGCCGCAGACGGCAAGCTCTGAGCGATCCTGACGCGAACTCTGGCCGAAGCACGATGACAGTATGCGCTGGGTAAACCGCCAGGTCCGACGAGGGGAAGGCATCCTGCTCGGGGCGCTGCCGATCCTGCTGCTGGTGCTGCTTTACCTGTTTTTCGCAGCGCAGCGCCACGCCATCAATCCGGCCGACAAGATCCTGCCGCTGCCCGGCGCCATGGCGCAGGCCCTGTCCTCGCTGCTGTTCGTGCCCGACCAACTCAGCGGCAAGCTGCTGTTCTGGGCGGATACCGGGGCGAGCCTTTACCGGCTCGGCATCGGGCTCGGCATCGCGACGCTGACCGCGCTGGTCGTTGGCCTCATCCTCGGTGTCCTGCCGACCGTGCGCGCGACTTTCAGCCCCTTGGTGACCGGGATCGCCGTCATCCCGCCGATCGCCCTGCTGCCGATCCTGTTCATCGCGCTTGGCCTTGGAGAGACCGCGAAGATCGCGCTGATCGTCATCGGCATCACCCCGGTCATGGTCCGCGACATCATGGCCCATGTCGCCGCCCTGCCGCGCGAACAGATCGTCAAGGCGCAGACGCTGGGGGCAAATTCATGGCAGATCATCATCCGGGTCGCCTTGCCGCAAGCCATGCCGCGCCTGCTCCACGCGATGCGTCTGGCTCTGGGTCCGGCATGGGTATTCCTGATCTCGGCCGAGGCGATCGCCTCCGATGTCGGGCTGGGCTACCGGATTTTCCTCGTCCGCCGTTATCTGTCGATGGACGTGATCATCCCCTACGTCGCGTGGATTGCCTTGCTGGCGATCATCATGGACGTGGCCCTGCTGGCGCTCAGCCGCCGCATGTTTTGCTGGGCACACGAGGCGGGCCGATGAGCGCGCTGCTTTCCCTCCAGAACGTCTGGGTCGAATACGGCGACAAGGTCGTGCTCGAACAGATGGACCTTGATGTCGAGGCCGGATCCTTCGTCTCGATCATCGGGCCATCAGGCGCCGGCAAGTCCAGCCTGCTGCGCATCATCCTTGGCCAGGAAGCGCCGACGCGCGGGACCATCCTGCTCGATGGAGCGCCGCTGGCACCCGAATGCGGACCCGACCGGGGGGTGGTGTTCCAGCGCTATTCGGTGTTTCCGCACCTGTCAGTCCTGCGCAACACGGTGTTCGGGCTCGAATGCGAAAAGGCGCCACTGCTGGCGCGGCTGTTCGGCCCGGCCCGGCGCGCCGCCGAAGCCGAAGCCGCCGCGATGCTCGATGCCGTTGGCCTGGGTGACAGTCTGCATATCCACCCCGCGCAGATGTCGGGCGGCATGCAGCAGCGGCTGGCGATCGCACAGGCCCTGATCAAGCGACCGCGCATCCTTCTCCTCGACGAGCCCTTCGGCGCGCTCGATCCCGGCATCCGGGCGGACATGCACGTGCTGATCCGCCGGCTGTGGCAGGAATATTCGCTGACCGTCATCATGGTCACGCACGACATCCAGGAGGCCTTCAGCCTCGGCACCCGGGTGCTTGCGCTCGACAAGTGGCGACACGATCCGCACGCGCCGCACCGCTTTGGCGCGACCGCTGTCTATGATCTGCCGCTGCGCCGGAATGGCGCAGGCAAATCGGCTGGAGAAACTGAAAAAATGGAAGAGAGGATTGGGGCATGAGCGAAACAACCAGTCTCGCCCGACTCAGCATGAGCCTGCCGGGCGAACTGTTCCGGCAGCTCGACATGATGGTCGAGGAGCGCGGCCTACCATCGCGATCACAGCTGATTGCCGAGCTGATCCGTCATGCGCTGGCCGAGCACGAAGCCTATACGCGGCCTGACGAGATGCTCGCCGGCACGATCACCATTGTCTATCGCGGCGATCGCGGGCGGGTGCGCCATCAGCTGGCCCAGACCCAGGCCGACTACCTGCGGGAAGTGATTTCCTCGCAGCACGTCTTTCTTGAGGACGATCAGTCGCTTGAGGTCCTGCTGGTTCAGGGGCCGGCGTCCTTGCTCAAGGAACTGTGCGACGCGCTGCGCCGGGTGCGCGGCGTGCACCAGCTGCAACTGGTCACCACCACCGCCCTGTTGCCCCCGCTTTACGAGCAGGACGGATCCGAAAAGGGAGCCGCTGCATGAGCGAAGTGCTCGCCAATCCGCTGGCTGCCCGCGATCACGCGCGGCGCATGGCCGGAACCGTGGTCGAGGCCATGCCGGTCCTGCCGCCGATCGCCGACGATCTGCCGGAAGAGGCCTCGCCCGCCGACCTGCTGTGGGAAGAGACCATCGCGGCGGGCGGCTATGCCACCCGGCGGCTGGCCCGCGGCGCGCGGCTGCGGCTGATCGACGTGCAGGGCGATGCCTGCGCCTCGCTTCTGCTGTTCAATGCCGAAATGCCGACCGAGCGGCTCAATGTCGCCGATACGGTCAAGATCCAGTGGAACGCCTATATTGGCGCGGGCAAGCTGCTGCTGTCCGACATGGGCCGGGTGCTGATGTCGATCACCGAGGACAGCGCCGGCACGCACGACACCTTTTGCGGCGCCTCGAACGCGGCGACCAATGGCGCGAAATATGGCGACGGATCGAACAGCGGGCCGCATCCCAACGGCCGGGATCGCCTGCTGCTCGGCGCGGCCAAGCATGGCCTGACGCGCCGTGACGTCCATCCCTGCGTCAACCTGTTCAAAGGCACGCGGATCGAAGCGGACGGCACGATCACGCCGCTTGTCGGGCCGTACGAGCCGGGCCGCAGCGTGATCCTGCGCGCCGAGATGGACGTGATCGCGGTGATCGCCAACTGCCCGCACGTGCTCGATCCGCGCGCGGATTGGACCGTGACCCCGCTGCGCGCAACGGCGTGGCGCGGGCCAGTCACGCCCGCACACGACGCTATCCGCAATGCGACGCCCGAAGGCCTGCGCGCCTTCGAGAACGTCGACGACTATTACCGCCGTTAACAAGGAACAGGTCCGCATGAGCGTCGATCCCCACCTCTCTGGTTTGACCGGCACGATCCTGCACGACGTGACCGTGCCCGCCCGCGCGCCGTGGCTGCACCATGTCGCGGCCGGGCAGACGCTGCGTATCGTCGATCTGGAGGGGAATCAGGCGGTGGATTTCCTGCTCTACAGCGCCGCTGACGATGCCGAGCGCTACAGCGCGCAGGATACCGTGGCTGCGCAGGGCAACCTGTTCCTGCGCCAGGGCACGGTCCTGCGATCGAATGAAGGCCGCGCGATGATGACTATCGCGGCAACCTCGGTCGAATATCATGACACCATCGGCGGCGCTTGCTCCTGCGAGTCCAACACCCTGCGCTATGGCCATCACACCAAGGCGCAGCACGCCTGCGTCGAGAACTTCCTTGAGGCCAACCTTGCCGAAGGGCGCGGCAAGCGCGACATGGTGTCGAACATCAACTTCTTCATGAACGTGCCGGTTGAGGCGGACGGTTCGCTGGGCATCGTCGACGGCATTTCCGCGCCGGGACTGACAGTCGATCTCAAGGCCGAGATGGACGTCGTTGTTGTTGTTTCGAACTGCCCGCAGATCAACAATCCCTGCAACGCCTTCAACCCCACGCCCGTCCGCATGATCGTTGCCGGATGAGCTTCGACACGGTCCTGATTGCGAACCGGGGGGCGATTGCAACTCGGATCATTCGCACCCTGCGGCGCATGGGCCTGCGTTCGGTTGCGGTCTATTCCGAGGCCGACGAAGGCTCGCTGCATGTCTCCGAGGCCGATGAGGCGGTCTGCATCGGCCCGGCACCGGCGGCGGAGAGCTACCTCAACGTGGCCGCGATTCTCCAAGCGGCCCGCGCCACCGGCGCCGGGGCCATCCACCCGGGCTATGGCTTCCTGGCAGAGAATGTCGATTTTGCCGAAGCCTGCGCGGCGGCCGGAATTGTCTTCATCGGGCCGGCGCCGGACAACATCCGCACCTTCGGGTTGAAGCACACGGCCCGCGCGCTCGCCGCTGCCCAAGGCGTGCCGCTGGCCCCCGGCACCGACCTGCTGACCGGCGAAGACGAAGCCGTGACTGCTGCGCGGGACATCGGCTTTCCCGTCATGCTGAAGGCAACCGCCGGCGGCGGCGGCATCGGCATGCGGATCTGCGAAGACGAAGCGGCGGTGCGCGAGGGCTTTGCCGCCGTCGCCCGGCTCGGTCAGAACAACTTCGGCGATGCCGGCATCTTCCTGGAACGCTACATCCGCCGGGCGCGCCATATCGAGGTGCAGATCTTCGGTGACGGCGCCGGGCGGATCATGCCGCTGGCCGAGCGCGACTGCTCGCTCCAGCGCCGCAACCAGAAGGTCGTCGAAGAGGCCCCCGCCCCTCTGCTGCCCGAAAGCGTGCGAAGCCAGTTGATCACCGCCGCGACCCGGCTGGGACAGGCGGCAAACTACCGTTCTGCCGGGACTGTCGAATTTCTCTACGACGCCGAGCGCGAGGAGTTCTTCTTCCTCGAAATGAACACCCGGCTGCAGGTCGAGCACGGCGTTACCGAGGAAATCCTCGGCATCGACCTTGTCGAATGGATGATCCGGGGCGGCGCGGGCGACTTTGCCTTCATGGAGGCTCCGCCGCCGGTACCAACGGGTCATTCGATTCAGGTGCGCCTCTACGCCGAGGACCCGGCGCTCGACTATCGCCCGACGACCGGCACGCTGACGCGGGTCGAATTCCCGGCAAATATGCGGGTCGAGACGTGGTGCATGGCCGGCAGCACGGTTTCTGCGTGGTACGATCCGATGCTGGCCAAGCTCATCATCCATGCCCCGACCCGCGATGAAGCGGTGGCGGCCATGCAGGCCGCGCTGGACCAAGCCCGCGTCGATGGCATCGAGACCAACTTGCGCTGGCTGCGCGAGGTCGTGCGCTCGCACGCCTTCGTCAGCGGCGAGGTTTCGACCCAGTCGCTCGCAGCGATTGCCTATAACCCCCGCAGCGTCCGCGTGATCGCCGGCGGAACCGCAACCACCGTGCAGGACTGGCCGGGGCGGCAGAAATACTGGGCGGTCGGCGTCCCGCCCTCTGGCCCAATGGACGACCAGTCATTCCGCATCGGCAACCGCCTGCTCGGCAATCCTGAGGGCACGGTGGGACTTGAAGTCACCATTTCCGGACCGACGCTCTTGTTCAACGCGCCGGCGCGCATCTGCCTGACCGGGGCTGACTTCGGAGCGACGCTCGGCGGATTACCGGTGCCCCCCGGACAGGCGCTCGACATCGCCGCCGGGCAGACGCTCGCCCTCGGCCGCGCGGGCGGCGGCGGCATTCGCGGCTACATCCTGTTTGCCGGCGGGCTTGATATTGCACCCTACCTCGGCAGCTGCAGCACGTTTGAGCTCGGCAAGTTCGGCGGCCATGCCTCGCGGCGCTTGCTGGCCGGGGATACGCTGCACATGGGTGATGAGGTTCCGGGCCAGGCCCTGCCCGCCGCGGCCCTGCCCAGCCTGTCAAACGAGTGGACCCTGCGCGTGCTTTATGGCCCGCACGGCGCGCCCGATTTCTTCACCGATGGCGATATCGAGGCCCTCGTCTCGGCCAACTGGCAGGTGCATTACAACAGCAACCGCACCGGCGTGCGGCTGATCGGCCCGAAGCCGCACTGGGCCCGCAAGGATGGCGGCGAGGCGGGGCTGCATCCGTCGAACATCCACGACAATCCCTATGCCATCGGCGCGGTCGATTTTACCGGGGACATGCCGATCATCCTCGGCCCGGACGGACCATCTCTGGGCGGCTTTGTCTGCCCCTTCGTGGTCATTGCGGCGGACCGCTGGAAGATCGGCCAGCTGGTCCCAGGTGACACCCTGCGCTTCGTCCCCGTTAATGCCGGCGATGCGGCGCTGGCCCACATGCTCCAGCAAAAGCTGGTCAGTGAAGGCACTGCACATTCCGAAGGACCGGCGCGCCCGATTGAAATCCTGTCGCCGATCCTCGCCGAAACCCCGGCCGGTGGCGGGCGGCCGGCAGTGGTCTATCGCCAGCAGGGCGATCGCAACATCCTCGTCGAATATGGCCCGATCGTGCTCGATATCGAGCTGCGGATTCGCGCCCACGCCCTGATGTGCGAGCTGGAACGACTGGCCCTGCCCGGGGTGATCGACGTGGTGCCGGGCATCCGTTCGCTGCAGCTGCATTTTGACGGCACCAGCCTGGACCAGAAGGCGGCGCTGGCCGCGCTGATCGCCTGCGAGGAGCGGCTGGGCGACCTTGGTGATTTCTCGATCCCCTCGCGCGTGGTCCACCTCCCGCTCAGCTGGCGCGATCCCGCGACGGTCGAGACGATCGAGAAATACATGAGCGCGGTGCGCGATGACGCGCCGTGGTGCCCGGACAATATCGAGTTCATCCGCCGCATCAACGGCCTGCCCGATGCCGATGCCGTGGAGAACCTGATCTTCGAGGCGAACTACCTCGTGCTCGGACTGGGTGATGTCTATCTGGGCGCCCCCGTGGCCACGCCGGTTGATCCCCGGCACCGGCTGGTGACCACCAAGTACAACCCCGCGCGCACCTGGACCCCGCCCAATGTCGTGGGCATCGGCGGGGCCTATATGTGCATTTACGGCATGGAGGGGCCGGGCGGTTACCAGTTGTTCGGCCGCACGGTCCCGGTGTGGAACACCCACCGCCAGACCGATGCCTTTATCGAGGGCAAGCCGTGGCTGCTGCGCTTTTTTGACCAGATCCGGTTCTATCCGGTCAGCGCCCAAGAACTGGCCGACTGGCACCGCGACCTGCCCAACGGGCGGCGATCGCTGCGGATCGAGGAGTCGGAATTCCGCCTTTCGGAATACCGCGCCTTCCTCGCCGCCAATGCCGGGGACATCAGCGAATTCGAAGCCCGGCGGCAGTCCGCTTTTGAAGCCGAGCGGGCCGAATGGCAGCGGCGCGGCGAATTCGACCGGGTCAGCGCGCTGGTCGAAGCCGATGTTCCCGAAGTGACGGCCATCGAAGTTCCCGACGGCGCGGACCTTGTAGAGGCTCCGTTTGGCGGCAGCGTCTGGAAACTGATGGTTGCCGAGGGTGACGAGGTCGAGGCCGGGGATGTCATTGCAGTGATCGAGGCGATGAAAATGGAATGTGCGGTGGAAAGTCCGGGCAGCGGCACGGTTGCCGCGCTGTACCTCAAGGAGCGTCAGGCGGTGCAGCCCGGCGCGCCGATGATGGCCTTGCGGAGGCACCCGTGAGCGGTTCGGTGCGCGACCCGCTCGCCCGGCGGAGTGTTTCGGCCATCGCTGCGGGGGTGAACGCGGGCACCGTCAGCGCCGCCGAGGTGGCGCAGGACACACTGGCGCGGCTGGCGGCCTATGATCCCATCCAGCCGCAGGTCTGGATCAGCCGGCCCGCGCCGGAACAGATCCTCGCGGCGGCGCGCGCTGTCGATGCGCGGGTGGCAGCGGGCGAAGTCCTGCCGCTCGCCGGGGTGCCATTCGCGGTGAAGGACAACATCGATGTTGCCGGCATGGAAACCACCGCGGCCTGCCCGGCCTTCGCATTCCAGCCGGAAGAATCCGCAGCAGTCATCGAACGCCTGCTCGATGCGGGCGCTATATGCATCGGCAAGACCAACCTCGATCAGTTCGCCACCGGCCTTAACGGCACGCGCAGCCCGCACGGTGCGCCGCGCAATGCCTATAACCTGGCCTATGTCAGCGGCGGATCGAGCTCGGGATCGTCGGTCGCCGTGTCGGCAGGTCTGGTGGCTTTTGCCCTGGGGACGGACACGGCAGGATCGGGCCGCGTGCCGGCTGCTTTCCAGCACCTGATCGGGCTCAAGCCCACCAAGGGACGCTGGTCAACGCGCGGCCTGCTGCCCGCTTGCCGCACGATCGATTGCATCACGGTGTTTACCGACGATCTGGCCGGCGCGCGCCTGATCGACAGCGTGATCGCCGGCTATGACCGGGCCGACTCCTATTCGAAGCCGCTGGCGGACAAGCCGCTCGGCCGCAGAAGGATCGGCGTGCCCCGGCGCGAACAGCGCATGTGGTTTGGCGATCTTGAGTCCGAATATCTCTATGACCGGGTGCTTGAGACGCTCGGGCAGGACGCCGAGGTCGTCGAGATCGATCTGGCGCCGCTGCTCGAGGCGGCACAGTTGCTTTACGGCGGGCCATGGGTGGCAGAACGCACGGCAGCTCTCGCAGACCTGCTCGCCAACAATCCGGGCGCGATCGATCCCACCGTGCGCGAAGTGGTCGAGCCGGGTCTGGCAATGAGCGCGGTCGATCTGTTCAACGGCATCTACCGCATGGCCGAACTGAAACGCCACGCTGACGAGCAGTGGGAGTCGGTCGACCTGCTGGCCTTCCCGACAACAGGCACCACCTACCGCGTCGCCGAACTGCACGCCGCGCCGATCGCGCTCAACAGCGCCTTTGGCCTGTACACCAACTTCGTGAACCTGCTCGACATGGCCGCCGTCGCCGTCCCCGCCGGGACGCGGGCAAATGGCACGGGCTTTGGCATAACGCTGATCGGACCGGCGGACACCGACCTCGCCCTGCTCGATGCGGCGGAGGCCTATCTTGCAAGTGCGCAGCTTCCGTCACCACCGCCGTTAGACTTGGAGGGCAAAATGCAGACCGTGAAACTCGCCGTTGTCGGGGCGCATCTGGAGGGTATGCCGCTGCACTGGCAGCTGACCTCCCGCGATGCCAAGTTCGTCGGCGCCTTTGAAACCGCGCCCGATTACCGGCTCTATGCCATCGCGGACAGCGTGCCGCCCAAGCCGGCGCTGGTTCACTGCGCAGACGGCGCGGCGATCAAGGTCGAGGTTTACGAGCTGGGCGTCGCCGAATTCGGCAGCTTCGTGGTCGAGGTGCCGCCGCCACTGGCGATCGGCACGGTTACCCTGTCGGATGGCACCAGCGTCAAGGGCTTCGTCGCCGAACCGCGCGCGCTTGATGGCGCGCGTGACATCACCAGCCTTGGCGGCTGGCGCGCCTATATCGCCGAAATCAGCTAGGAAGGAACTGGCCATGTCCAAGTCGCATATCATGTTGGCAGCTGCCCTTCTGGGCGGCGGCACGGCACATGCTGCCGCCGCTGATGCCCCGCCCGAGCAGGTCATTCCGGTGCCCGGCTTCGCCGATTTCATCGCGGTGGACGGCAAGTCCATCTGGGTCACCAACCGCACCAAGGTGGAGCGCTGGTCGCGCGAGGGCAAGCTGGCGGAATCGGCGATGACGCGGGCCTGCGGGGCGATGACGGTGTTCCAGAAATCGCTGTGGGTGGCCGATTGCAAGGACGGCGCGGTCATCCGCATCGAATCGAAAACCGGCAAGCGACTTGCCGCCATCCCCACCGGAATCGCCAACCGCGCGGGTGAGCTGAATGTCGTTTCCGGGGCCGGATCAATCTGGATCGCCAGCGACGATGCCGGCGTGGTTTCGCGCATCGATCCCAAGACCAACACGGTCGTAGCCACAGTGAAGGTCGATTCCGGCACTTGGTATCTGGCCTACGGCTTCGGGGCGCTCTGGGCGGTCAGCAGCAACCAGCAATCGGTCCAGCGGATCGATCCGAAGACCAATTCGGTGACCAAGCGGACGGCGCTGGGCAAGACGCCGGGCTTTCTTGCGGCCGGTGTCGGCGGCGTATGGGTTCAGGAGCAGGGCGACGGTACGGTCGCGCGCGTCGATCCGCGCAGCGGCGAGGTGACGGGCCGCGCCAAGGTCGGCGAAGTTCTGAAGTACGGAGACATCGATACCGGCGGCGGCAAGGTCTGGGTGCGAACGACCGAG
Organism: Novosphingobium aquae; assembly: GCF_037572715.1. Classification (NCBI taxonomy): domain Bacteria; kingdom Pseudomonadati; phylum Pseudomonadota; class Alphaproteobacteria; order Sphingomonadales; family Sphingomonadaceae; genus Novosphingobium; species Novosphingobium aquae. Next base: position 190,310 of record NZ_JBBHJY010000009.1, read on the forward strand.
GAGCAGACCTTCGTGGTAATCGACCCCAATCGCATGACGACTGTCGCTCGGCTCGGAAAGCCGGAGGGCAGCGGGGCGCTGCGCTATACCTCGTCGGGCATCTGGACTTCGGCGCATGACGTGCACACCATCACCTGGTGGCCGGCGCCGGCAAAAATCGCGAAATGAAATTTTCCGCGCGGTGCCAGCGCACCGCGCGGAAATTCAATCGCTTAGCGGGCAGCCAGACGGACCGCCGAAGCGCCCGATGCCTTGGCAAGGCGGGCTTCAACCTGCGAGCGCACATCGGCAACCACGCCTGCACGGCAAGCGGCAGACTTGGCTTCGAGCGCAAGGTGCACGCCGGCAAGACGGTCACCGCAAACGGCACGGGCGGCTTCGTCCATGCGGATGGCGAGGCGCTGCTGACCATCGGCGGTGCCGAGATCAATGCCCTTGAGGCTGAGAACAGCCGAGTCCTGGGCGAGCGGATTGTCGGTGGTAGTTGCGGCAGAAGCCGAGGTCGCGAGTGCGAGAGTGGCGAAAGCCACGAGGCCGATTTTCATCATCATCTCCTGTGAATGGAATGGGGCATCGCTCTTCGGCGACTGCCCCTCACATAGAGAGAGTCGATGAAACTTTCAATAGATAACACAATATTGGAATATTATTACTTACGTCGGACTTGGTTATTACTTCACCCGGACTTCGAGCAGGGCCAGATTGGTCGTTCCGCCAAGCAATCCGATTGGCAAACGCGCTTCCGCAGAAGTCTGCACGGCCCCCGCCGCATCGATAGTGGAAACCTCAATGGTGCGGGCATAGCGCTGCGACCAATCGCGGATCTGGTCGACCGGCAGGCTGACCTTCCAGTTGCGGTTGCCCTGCACCGATACGGCATGGCCATTGATCAAAACGGCTTCGGAGCCTCGCTCGCGACTGCCCGAGATCATCAGGCAGTTGCCCGCCTCGCAGGACACCACCTTTGTTGTGGGAGCCGAAGCGGCGAGTGCGGGGGCGGCCATTCCACCGGCAATGATGGCGATCGCCGGCAGCGCGGAACGGGCCAGGAATCCGGGGAGAGGCATCGGCTTTCCTTTCATTCGACCGGAATTCCGGCCTGTTCGAAAAATGCGCGAACGGGTTCGAGCACCGCCGCATGGCGCTTCCAGCGGGCGACGGAATCGGCGTAGATCGGCCGCCGAACCTGGGCCGCGCTGGGGGTGGAAACCGGGGCGCTGTTGGTGTGGAATTGCAGGCAGACATCCGACCAGCCCAGCCCGCAATGGGCGAGCAGCCGCCGGGTCTGGCCTTCCTGATCTGCCACCAGATCTTCGTAGCGCACTTCCAGCAACCGCTCGGGAAATGCCGCGCGCCAGGTGGCCATCAGCCGGTCGAAACGGACGTAATAGGCAGCGATGTCGAGCAGGTTGTAGCTGTAGTCGTAGTACCGCGAACTGACGGCAAAGAGATTGCGAAAGTTGCTCAGCACCGTGTCCATCGGGCTGCGGCGCAGGCAGACGATACGCGCTGCGGGGAGCGCCTTGGCGATGAACCCCGCGTACTGGAAATTGCCGGGAAACTTGTCAGTAAAGCGCGGCTTGGCATTGCGGCGCAGGTGCTGCGCGCGGCCCAGATAGGCGCGGCCGATATCGCCCATGTCGCAGGCGGCGGCGGCCAGGATCGTCTCGGGATCAAGAACGGTCCGGCTGCGCGTGCCCGACGCCAGCTTCACCGCGAGCGGCATGGCCTGCAATTCGCCCGCGCTCTCGACATCGGGATGCGAGGACAGGATGCGATCGACCAGCGTCGTGCCGGTGCGCGGCATGCCGATGATGAAGATCGGCGCCTCATCTGGCGCGCCGCTCGCGGAAGTTTTCGCCAGCGCCGGCCAGCTTTGTTCGATGGCATCGAAGGCGGCCGCATCGCGCGCGAAGCTGTAAGGGAGCGAACGGCGGTGTTCGGCATTGGCGGTGCAAAGCCGGTCCAGCGCGGCGTCAGCCTCGCCGATGTCCTCAAGCTCCTTGGCCAGTGCGTAGCCGAGCAGGAGCTTTGCGTTTCCGGGGGCCGCCTTGCCAATCGCCGCCGCCAGCCGCTGGGTATGGTTGCGACCCGGCGTCTGCTTGCGCAGGCTGGCCAGCAGGTGGTGCGCGCGGGCATCGCCGGGGAACAGCCCGAGCAGTTCTTCGAGCGCCGCTTCCGCATCGTCGACCCGGCCCAGGAAGTTCAGTGTCGTCGCCAGGTTGTAGCGGTACTCGGCGCTTTGCGGGACGAGCCGGACGGCCTCTTCGAAGTGCGGCAGGGCGGCGGCATGATCGCCCAGCCGCGCATAGACGCAGCCCATGGTGTCCCGGCTGAGGGCATCGCTGGGCGGCGTCCGCTCTGCCGCACGCATGGTATCGGCAGCATCGCCTTCGCGGCGGACGAGCGTGAACAGCTTGGCGAGCTGGGCCTGATATTCGCCCTTCGGAGCGATGGCGACGGCGCGGCCCACATGTTCGATGCCGGCATGGATCCGCCCTGCACCCGATTCGGCGATGCCCAGCAGGAAATGCCCTTCGGCGTCCTCCGGATGGTCCGCCACCAGCGTTGCGGCGAACTGGTGTGTCGACTGGAGATCCCCGCGAGACAGTGCGCTGCGGGCGGCGCTGATCCTGGAAGATCGGCTGGCGATCATGCCGGCGCCGCGCCTCCCGTATTATTCCGGCGCGCCTTGTAGCGATCGATCAGCGGCTGGAACGGGAACATCGTCTGCTCCCAGATGCTCAGCCGCTTGCGATCGTCCTGACCGACCAGAACGCCCTCGCCTTCGCGGTACGTGCCGAAGATCCGGTCGAGCAGGATCAGCGAATTGCCGTAATTGCAGCGGGTGTTCTCGTAAGCGACCGAATGGTGCAGGCTGTGGTGGCGGATCGTGGTGAGGAAGAACGAATACCAGATCGGCGGGTTCGCCCGGACATTGGCATGGGCGAAGGTGGAAACCACACCGCCGAGGTTGAAGGCGGCGAACATCGCGGTCTTGTCGAAATCGAGCAGGGCAATCACGCTGAGGCTGATCAGGAACAGCTCGATCGGATTGCCCACCGCGCCCTTGGCGGCATTGAGCTGGGTAATGTGATGATGCGGCGCATGGGTCAGCCAGAACGGCGTCCAGTTGTGCATCAGCCGGTGCATCCAGTACTGGCCGAATTCGATGATCGTGAAGACCAATACGACCTGCACCAGCCACGGCAGCTGCGTGATGGCGGGGGTGGCAATCCCGAGCCAGGCCTTGGCGGCCAGCAGCGGATTTTCAGCCAGCCGCACCGTCAGCCACGAAATCACCGTGGCGCTGAGCACGACATAGAACAGGTCGGTGAAGAATTCCTGCCGGTTCAGCCGCCAGCCCGCGTGCCGCTCGTGCACCTGTTCGAGCCCCAGCACGATGAGCATGATCAGCGGCGATGTGACCGTCAGCGTCCACTCGTTATCAAGGATCGGCTGGGGAGCCTGCGACCAGAACAGCAGGACTGCCGCCACCATCAGCGGCGGCAGCAGATCAAACATCTTGTCCTTCAGGGTTTGAGCCGCGGCAGGGGTGCTTTCTGCAGGGGCTTCGATTTCCAATGCTGGCATGGCGCAGCTCCGTTGCTCACGGCAAGTCTGCGCTGCGCTGCAGCATGAAGGGAGGGGCAATTAATCGATGAAAGGCATAGATCAGGCCTATGACCTCTGCTTCGCCCGCACCCGGCGGAGCACTTCGTCCCAGAACAGCTGCGTCGCGGTGTCGCGCGCAGGCTCGCTGCGGGCCAGCAGGAAGATGTCATAGCTCGGCTCGAAATCGGCATGGAGCAGCGGCCACAACCGGCCCCGCGCCACTTCCGCTTCGGCAGCAAGAACCGGCAGAAACCCGATGCCGACGCCGTGAAGGATCAGTCGCCGCGCCTCGTTGATGTCCTCAGCCACGCCGCTGACATTGGTGCCCAGTCGGTAGCGGCGGCGAAGGTGCGTGATCAGTTCGATCTCGTCCTCGCCGGTCAGCACGAAGCCCTCGTCCTTCAGCTCGCCGAGCCGCGTCACGTGGTAGCCGAAATAGGGATTGGTGCGCGAGCAGTAGAGCTGTTGGCGTTCGACCAGCAGCGGCTCGTACATCAGGCTGCCCCGCACGCTGCTGTCATAGCCGACGCCAATCTCGACCTCGCCCTGCTCAAGCGAATCGAGCACCCCGCGCCAGGGCGAGACGCGGATCTCGATATGGATCGCCGGGTTGCGCCGGTGAAAGCTGGCGATGGCTTCGTCAAATTCGGGCGAGACGAGGCCCGAGATGATCTGGATGCGGACAATGCCCTCAACCCGGCGCGTGGCCTGGGCGATCTGGTGCGGCACCATCCGCGCGGCCTCGAGCATTTCCTCGCACAGCGCCATCATCGCCTTGCCGGCGGCAGTCATTTCCACGCCGGTCGCGGTGCGGTGGAGCAGTTCGGTGCCGACATGCTCTTCGAGCCGTTTGAGCGCCGCGCTGATGCTGGGTTGCTGGCGGTTGAGCTGGCGCGCCGCCGCGCCGATGCCGCCGGCGCGAACGATGTCGACGAAGGTCCGCATCAGGTTCCAGTCGACCCGGCTGGCGAACTTCCTGTCGATCACCGGTATCCGGTCACTCATGCTGGCTTCCCTGTCGCCGGCCACGAGTCAGTTACGGCCGCTGCAACCGGATTAGCATTGCCAGCAGGCCGGGGCATAGATCGAATTGATGCACGGACCGCACTTTATCATAAAGTCGCTTATGACCTGTCAGTCCGGCTGGTCTTCCAGGCGCCTGAGGAACAACCGCTTTACCAGCCATGCCTCGAGAATGCGGCCGATCACGTAAAGCGCGGCGAAAATTCCGGCCAGCACGTAAGCAGCGGTCGACGATGGCTTCCTGCGGCTGGGCTCGCCCTGCTTGGGCTTTTCAGGGGCCGGCGCGCCGAGGAACTTGTCGATCGGATGCAGTTCCGGCAGCGGCTTTGCCTCGGCCTCCTTGGCCTTTGCCGCCGCCTCTGCCGGCGTTGGTTCCGGCTTCGCCGTCCAGATGGCGAGCTGACCGAAAAAGAGGAACAGCAGCGGGGCGAGGAAGCTGAACAGCAGGAACCGGCTGCTCAGGTGGTAATGCAGTACGCCGTCACCTGCGACCGAGTCCACCTTGAGCACGCCCCTGTCAAAGACCGCCATCTTGTCCTGCGAGGCCGGATCGGTCTTGGTGAAGGTCAAGGTGTCGCCAGAGCGATCGTGCCAGGTATAAGGCTCGAGAAACAGCGGGCTGAGCTTGGCCAGCGCCTCTTCGCCCGATTGCCCCTTGGCGAGCGGCAGGCTGCCCCGGACATTCCAGATCCAGTCGATGAAGCGCGTGTTCATCACGGTTCCTGCGGTGTTGCTGAGCGGAAGGCTGGCCATCATTCTGCCGCCACGGCTGAAGTCGGGGTGCCGTACTTGTCCCTGCCGTATTTTTGCTTGATCGCTTTCCAGCCCTCAGTGAACGGAAAATGCATGACCTCGCGGATCGACATGCGGCGGCCGCCTTCCATTCCCAGCAGCTCGGCCTCGCCATCAACACAGGTGCCGAACATCCGGTCGATGAAGATGAACGTGCCCGAGTAATTGCTGCGGGTCGCTTCATAGTCCTGCGAATGGTGCACGCTGTGATGCTCGGTCGTGTTGAACAGGAAGCGCCACCATTTCGGCGTGTTGAAGCGCACGTTGATGTGCTGGTACGTGCCGATGGCCAGACCGAAGGCGCCGGCGATCAGTGCGGCGCGGGGCAGGAAATCGAAGAAGCCGCCGATGCCCAAGCCGATCAGGAACAGCTCGGTCGGGTTGCCCACCGCGCCTTTGTTGATGTTGAGCTGGGTGATGTAGTGGTGCGGCGCATGGCTCAGCCACAGGGGGTGCCAGTTGTGCATCCCGCGGTGCATCCAGTACTGCCCGAAATCGAAGATGAAGGCGATCAGGAAGGCCTGCAGCAGCAGCGGCAGTCCGGTGAACCACGCAACCTTGTCGAAATCGAAGCTGCTCTGGATCAGCTTGATCATGGCATCGCTGCCGATGTAGCTGCCGACGATGCGGAGCACGGTGTAGCCCAGCCCGACATAGAACAGGTCGGTGACCAGTTCCTTCCACGTCAGTTGCCAGCTTCTATAGCGCGGGTTGACCCATTCGAGGCCGAGCAGCAGCACCTTGAAACCGATGCCGATGCCGATGGCGGTCGATGCCTTGGCGATCGAAGCGGGCGCGTAATACCAGAAGGCAATCAACCCGAAGAGCACCGCCGGCTGGAACCAGGTAAAGAAGAGCTGCTTGAATGGCCCGCCTTCGACTCGGGGGATGTTTTCCCAGCCGACCGTCACCGGTGCCTCGGCACCTATGATCCGCTTACCAACGCGAACTCCGTTCATGCCCTTGCCCTCGCATGTTTTCTTTCCGGACCACCTGCGGTAGACCTGAAGAAACCCTGAGGAGCGGTACGCTTTGCACCAGCTCCGTGATGCGACACAGCATTGGGAATGCGCCCCCATCATGCCAGATGTCAAATTTCTATTGAGGGCATAGACAAGGTCTATGGGTTGTGTGGAATTGCGGGTTCTAGGCGATTGGGGCCGCACCAGATGCGGGGAGCATCAGACGCAAGGCAAGCGGCGTTTCCGATCAAAGCCGGAAACGCCGCGAAGTGTGATGACCTCAGGTCAGGACCATCGACAGCAATCCCACATGGGCCAGAAGCGCAACCATCGAGGCAAGGGTGACCTGCCGGGAAACCAGAATACGGTTCATGGCCGACGTCCCTTACTTGCGGGCCAGCGGCGCGAAGAGCTCCGGCCGCTTGCTGGCTGCGATGTAGGTTGAGGCGGTAATGGCAAAGGCAGCAATCAGGACCAGATGCCCGATCACGCTGAATGCGAAAACCGTATAGCTGCCAATTGCCAGCGAGAATGAAACCGCCCACATCCAGCCGAGCATTTGAAATACCATGTGCCGGACGCCAAAATCGGGAATATGCCGAAGTGGGCTGCGTTCGTGATCGAATATGAAGGCCCAGGCCCGAGCAATTTGACTTTGCATTTCCAAGATCCTCCAAGAACTATTCGGAGAGCCTAGGCCTTCATGGCAAGATGGGAACATGACCTTTAGGGCATGTTATGCCAGTCAACTGCACGCTCCCGATCACCGGGCCCGCGCCCTTACACATGGCGGCGAGCTTTCGGCCGGACAGCCACGCGCTTTCCACCCGCGGACCCATCAGCCAGTCGCCGCAGGCGCCAAGGCCAAGGTCCGGGTTCCACAAGGCCCCGTCGCCCGTGCCGACCGAGAGTGCGTAGCGCCAGCGATGCGCTGTTGCGACAAGTGGCTCGGGGATGATGCAGCCTGCCGCCTGCGCCAAGGCACGGTGCAGCAGACCGGCAACTTCGTCCGCAGGGGCTTCGAGCCAGGCAGCGGACCAGGTCGCGCTGGCCTGAACCACCCATGCCTCGGGACCGGATCGCCCGGGCTTGGCGCTGTTGCGGGCGGCCCAGGCAATGTCGCCCCGATTGCGCATAACCGGGGGCACGCCTGCAAGCGGGTGATCGAAGACGAACATACCGGTCCAGCAGGGCTGCGAGCGCACCATCAGCGCCTTGCGCGCCATGGCAAAGTCGTGAAGTGAAAGCAGCACTGCGGCCTGCTCTGCCGGAATGGCCAGCACCGCCGCATCGTACGGGCCGGTCTCGCCAGCGGGACCTGTCAGCCACCATGAACCGGCCCGGCGGACCATTGCCGTCACCTGATGTCCCCAGGCCACATCGTGAGCAGCGGCCATCTGGCGGGTTACCGCGTTCATCCCGGGTACGCCGACCCAGGCATCGGTTCCCGACTGCGGCCAAGGTGCCGCCACGCCCGAACGCTGCCAGCTATCGACCAGCCTCTTGAAGCCCGGATCGCGCGCGGTGAAGTATTGCGCGCCGTGATCGAAAGCCGCCTCGCCCAGCGGGGTTTGCACCCGCCGGGTCGACATGCGGCCACCCGGCCCCCGTCCCTTGTCGAACAGCACCGGGCAATGCCCTGCATCCTGCAACGCATCGGCGCAGGAGAGGCCGGCAATACCAGCGCCAATGATTGCAATGTTCACTTGGCCATCAACACTTGTTCATCAGCGCCAGCACTTCCTTGCGGCTTTCCGGATTGTCCAGAAAGCAGCCAAGCATCCGGCTGGTGACCATGCCGACGCCGTGCGTCTTGACCCCGCGCCCGGTCATGCAGCCGTGCTGCGCCTCGATCACCACGGCCACGCCCTGCGGCCTCAGGTTGTCCCAGATCGCCTGGGCAACCTGCGCCGTCAGCCGTTCCTGCACCTGCAGTCGCTCGGCATAGCCATGCAGCACGCGGGCGAGCTTCGAGATGCCGACAACGCGGTCCGTGGGCAGATAGGCGATCGAGGCGGTGCCGGTGATCGGCGCCATGTGGTGTTCACAGTGCGACTGGAACGGGATGTTCTTGAGCACGACAATCTCGTCATAGCCGCCGACTTCGGCGAAGGTGCGCGACAGATGCTCGCCCGGATCCGCGTCATAGCCCTGACAATATTCGCGCCACGCCCGCGCCACGCGCTTGGGCGTATCGGCCAGCCCCTCGCGGTCAGGATCGTCGCCGGCCCAGCGGATCAGAGTGCGGATCGATTCCTGGATTTCTTCGGGAACGAAGATCTTGCGCTCGTCGGGATCGAACGCGTCCATTTTAGTCACGTAGTTCACTGGCTCTTCCCCTTCATCTTCGATCTGGAAACTGTCACTTCGACCCGGCCAGCGCCCCGATCAGCACGATCAGGAGCACGGCCACGGCCTGAAAAAGCACCCGCTGGGTCATCAGCCGGTTTTGCTGCACGCCAAACGCTTCGCCTGTCGCCTTGTCGGGCCGGTTCAGATTCTCGGCATCGCGCAGGAAGGCCCCCAGCCCGCGAATAAGCGCGGTTGCGGCGGCGATCAGGAAACCGCCGATCAGCAGGATGATCACGAATGTCATGGCAAGGGCCTTTGGATGCCGCGAACCGCCCGAGGATTCAGGCGGGTCTGGGACTATCCTCCTTCTCGCAGGAACTGCCGCCGGGCCAACCTGTCCAAAAGGGCACTTTGCGAGCATCGGGCCTTCGGCTAGACCAGTGTCAGCATGTCACTCTCCACCATGATCGGGACCAGTCCCATAGCGGCCGTGATCAGCAATCCGCGGCTGCCGGACAATCCGATCGTGGAATGCAACGAATCCTTCGTGGCGCTGACGGGCTACAGCCGCGAGGAAATCGTCGGGCACAATTGCCGCTTCCTCTCAGGTCCGGGCACCGAACCCTGGCTGACCGAAATGCTGCGCAACGGCATTCGCCGGCGCCAGCCAGTCATGGTCGAGATCCTGAACTACAAGAAGGGCGGCACCCCTTTCCGCAACGCCGTGATGGTCGTGCCGATCTTCGATGCGGCCGGAGAGCTGGAATATTTCCTCGGCTCGCAGGTCGAAATTGCCGACGATGTTGCCCGCGCCAATGAAGCGCGGCGCGAGGCGGCGCACAACCGGGTGGCGGCCCTCAGTCGCCGCCAGCGCGAAGTGCTGATGCAGATCGCCGCCGGCAAGTTGAACAAGCAGATCTCGTTCGACCTGGGCCTCAGCGAACGCACCGTAAAGATGCACCGCGCGGCGGTGTTTGCCGCGCTTGGCGTGCGGACCAGCGCCGATGCGATCCGGCTGGCGATCGAAGCCGGCTACTGAGACCGGCGCCGACAGAGTGAAAACCCGCAAGAAGTCCGACTTCCCGGCCAAGACCTGCGCCACCTGCCAGCGCCCGTTTGCCTGGCGCAAGAAATGGGCGGCCGTCTGGGACGAGGTTCGCTATTGCTCTGACCGGTGCCGTGGAAGCCGTCCGAAGTCCGGTGCGGGCCAGCCTGAATGACAGAGCTGCGCCTGGTCCTTGGCGACCAGCTGTCGCCGCGCCATTCGTGGTTCGATGCCGCCGCGCCCGATGCGGTCTACGTGCTGATGGAGGTGCGGCAGGAAACCGATTACGTCCGCCACCACGCGCAGAAGATCATCGCGATCTTCGCCGCCATGCGGGACTTCGCGCGGCACTTGCGCGAACAGGGCCACCGGGTTGATTACATCGCCATCGATGATCCGGCGAACCGGCAGTCGCTCACCGCCAATCTCGACCTGTTGATCGAACGCCACGGTGCCACCCGGCTGGCATGGCAGGCCCCCGACGAATGGCGGCTCGACCGGCAACTCGCCGACTATGCCGCCAGCCAGACCATCCCGGCGCAGATGGTGGACAGCGAACATTTTCTCTCCGCGCGTGACGAGGTTGCGGAACAGTTCGCGGGGCGCAAGCAGTGGCTGATGGAAAGCTTCTACCGCCGGATGCGCCAGCAGCACGGCGTGCTGATCGACGGTTCCGGCAAGCCGGTTGGCGGGCAATGGAATTTCGATGCCGACAATCGCAAGCCCTGGGCCGGCGATCCGCCCGAGCCGCAGGACACACGCCCGCGCCATGATCATTCGGCCTTGTGGCAGGCGATCAAGGCCAGCGGCGCGGGCAGCTTCGGCGCCCCGCACGAGCAGGATTTGCGCTGGCCGCTGAACCGGGACGAAGCGCTGGCGATGCTGGACAGCTTCATCCACCACGCCCTGCCGCGCTTTGGCGATTTTCAGGATGCGATGAGCAGCAAGGCCGCGCAGCTGTTCCATTCGCTGTTGTCTTTCGCGCTCAACGTGAAGATGCTGCACCCGCGCGAAGTCATCGATGCGGCGGCATCGGCTTATCATGGCGGCCACGCCCCGCTGGCGGCGGTCGAGGGATTTATCCGCCAGATCCTCGGCTGGCGGGAATATGTCCGCGGGGTCTATTGGGCGCGAATGCCGGACTATGCATCGGTCAATCATTTCGGCCACGACCTGCCCTTGCCGGACTGGTTCTGGACCGGGAAGACCCGGATGCGCTGCCTTGGCCATGCGCTGGAACAATCGCTGGACCGGGCCCATGCCCATCATATCCAGCGATTGATGATCATCGGCAATTTCGCCCTGCTGGCCGGCATCGATCCGCAGGCGCTGCACCGCTGGTATCTGGGCGTCTACATCGACGCTTTCGAATGGGTTGAACTGCCCAATACGCTGGGCATGAGCCAATATGCCGATGGCGGACTGCTGGCGACCAAGCCCTACGTTTCATCCGCCGCCTATATCCACCGGATGAGCGACTATTGCCGGGGCTGCCGCTATGACCGCAAGGCCCGCATCGGCAAGGACGCGTGCCCGTTCAACGCGCTTTACTGGGATTTCTTTGAGCGCAATCAGGCCAGATTGGCAGCCAATCACCGGTTGGGGCATACTTATCGCCAGCTGGAAAAGATGACCCCGCAGGACCGGTCAGCCATCAGGCAACAGGCGGACTATGTCCTGGCCAACATCGAAGTGCTCTAGGTGCGCAAAGACCTCTGGCGTTTTTCCTGCCACTGGAGACGTGGCTGGCCCGACCGGTCAGGGCGTTTCAGACACCGGCTATCTCCTTCGTCGTCCCTTTGTCATTCGCACGCGTCTGGCCTCGGCGATGTCACTGTTTGTGCTGTCTTCAAGGGACAGCTTGCGCCATCGGTCGAAGCGGATGGGTGTGAGCTGTCCACTCTCCATGGCATCGCGCACCGCGCAAGCGGGCTCGTCGGAATGCGAGCAATTGGTGAAACGGCATTCGAGAGTCAGGGCAACGATGTCATCAAACACCTCGGCCACGCCAGCGGCAACCTCAGACATCTGAAGCTCACGCATGCCGGGCGTGTCCACCAGCCAGCCGCCGCCCTCGGCACCAGAGCCGAGCCGATGCATCGTGCGGACCGACGTGGTGTGCAGCCCTTTGCCGTCGCTTTCGCGCACTGCCTGGGTCTCGATTTCGTCAAGATTTCTCAGAGTGTTGATCAGGGTGGATTTCCCGACACCCGATGATCCCACGAGGGCAACAGTCTCTCCCAGCCGGCAGAAATCGGCGAGTTGGGCGACACTCTGGCGATCGCGCCCGTTGATCAGTTCGACCTGCAGGCCGCTTTGAATCGCACTGGCCGCCTCCACAAAGTCTGCGGGGCTATCACTCAGGTCAGCCTTGGTCAGCACCACAACCGGGCGCACGCCCACCTCCCGCGCGAGCACGAGGTAGCGCTCGATGCGCGCAATGTTGAAGTCTGCATTACACGAGGTAACGATGAAGAGCGTATCGACGTTGGCAGCGATAAGCTGGATCCGGTTGTCGTCCCCCGGCGCGGGCCGTTTGAACAGGCTGCTGCGTTCGAGCAGGCGCACGGGTGCCAATCCGTCTCGCTCGGCCAGCAGCCAGTCGCCCACGGTGGGCCGGTCTTCGGGGCCGCTGGACGCCGGGAGAATCGAGGGTATCGATGCCTCCAACCCTTCGCCAGCGACACTGATCTTCCCGCGGTGGACGGACATGACCCGAACGGGCACGCATTCCCGATGGTCCTCACCAGACAGCTGATCGCTGAAATGGCGATTCCATCCCAATTCCAGAAGAGTCAGTTTCGATCCTTGGCTTGGCATTCAGATCGACGCTCCCGACTGGTGATGCAGCCCTGATAGGCACTGGTCCGAGGTTTTACCAACCTCCAGTGCAATCTCTTCATCAAAGGGAATGATCGTCAGGACCGGGCCGTCGGCGCGGGCATTTTCTGCCCACGGGTTCTCATCGTTGGCGATCTGGGCCGAAAACCCGGGGACAGCTCGATGCCCGGCGGGAATTGCCCCCAGCCGCAGTTACCTTTCCGGGCTGCGGCAAGGGCATACGCACCTTTACCGCCGCTAAGGAACAGGCTCGATGGCAATCGCCGATACGATTGCGTCCCCCTTCACCGGCCAGAAGGCGATAGCCAATTGGCCTGATGTCACCGTGGCATCGAATGTCCGCTTCACAGCGTTCATCGTCCCGCCTGCGTCTTTGGCGATGTCGATGCCGCGCAGCACAGTTGCGCCATCGGCGGCAACATCGAACACCCGCTCGCCCGGAGCGCGGGCGGGTTCAACGAAGGTCAACCGCACCCGGTAACGTCCGTTCGCCAGTGGCACGCTGTATGCGAAGTTGCCCGAACGATAGGTCGCGGCGATGTCACGGTCCGGCGTATTCTTCACCGGCGTCAATTCCTGCGGGCGTCCGTAGTTGGCCGGTCTGTCGATCGAGCCGGCCTCACCCCCGACGAAGAAATTGTCAGAGCCGAACTGCCCTTCGGCGCTATTCCCGGCAACCAGCGCGCCGGCATCGATGCGGAAGGCGCGGGCAGATTCCGCCCCCAGTTGCCAGATCACCCGGTCGGCCACCTGCCGTCCGGCAAAGCGACCGCGAGTCATGATGGTGTTCGAACCCGCAGCAAGCCGGACTGATTTCCACACGCAGACACTGTTCGGACAGGCGGGAAGCTTGCCATAGGTCTTGCCGTTGACGACCAGCTCGGTCTGCGGGGCATTGCTGTAGATCCGCACGTCCGTCACCGGATAGGCGCGGTTGACATAGCGCCGGCCGGTAATGTGGACCGTAGGATTGGCTGACCAGTTGGCTTTGTAGAAGAAGTAGGCGTCCTTGCGGATCTTGCGGTCGAAGGTGATCAGGCCCTTGGTATTGATGTCTTCGGCATCGCCTTCCTTGCGGACCGTGCTGGCAAAATCGAAGCCCGACCACAACCAGGTCGCCCAGAGGTACTTGCGGTCCTTCAACTCAGCCCAGTTCACTTCGTGGATCAGGCTTTCGACTTCCTCTGGCTGCTTGCGACCGCGCGAATCGGGCGGGGTCGCTTCGGGGTTGTCGGTGTGGACAGTGGTCGCGCCGCCAGCGCCGTATTCGGAGATAGACAGCGGCTGCTCGGGCCGCTTGGCATGAAGCGCGTCCATCGATGCGCCAAGCTCGCCGGGCTTGCCGTAATACCATCCGAAATAGCGGTTCGCCCCGGCCAGATCGGCCGCCGGCGCGGTGATCGGCACTTCAACGCCGGACGCGAACAGGCGTCCTTCGCAGCAGGTGGCAAGCGCGGTGGGCCGCGAGGGATCAAGGCTGTGAGCCAGCGAGTTGAGGTCGTTCAGAATCGGCAAGGGATCGGGAAGCACCTTCGATGCCTCTGTCAGGAAGCCGGGGAGCGAATTGCCGAAATCGACCTCGTTGGCGATGCCCCAGGTCACCACTGATGCGTGGTTGCGGTTCTGGGCGATCATTTCCTGCAATTGCTGCCGCGCGTTCTGCACCAGCGGCTCGGTCGGCGTTGCCGCGCCGCCCAGCGTCCATTGCGACACCAGCGGAATTTCATCCCAGACCACCATGCCATAGCGATCGGCGAGGTCATGAACCGGCTGGCCATGCTGGTAGTGCGTCAGGCGGATGGAGGTGGCGCCCATTTCACGCAGGGCGAGGATGTCGCCCTCGGTGTCCTTGGCATCGATCGCCCAGCCCTTGCCCTCGAAGTCCTGGTGATAGCCGACACCGCGCAGGACATAGGGCTTGCCGTTGAGGAAGAAGCCCTCACGGGGATCGATGCGCATCTGCCGGATGCCGAACGGCTGGCTGACGCGGTCAATGATCGTCCCGTCCGCGCGCCTGATCTCTACGTCGAGCGTGTAAAGATAGGGGTCTTTCACCCCGTTCCACAGGCGCGGCGAGGACACCTTCAGCGCCGCCTTGAATTCGGTGTCCACGCCGCTGGGCAGGACAAGGTTGCTGGACTGGCGTGCTGCCACCCGTCCGGCGCGATCGAGCAGCTTTGCCACCGCAGTCACCGCGGCGGGCCGGGTACCATCATTGCGGAGCCGAGCGGAGACCCCGACCTCGGCCTTGCCTCCGGCGATCGACACGGTTTCTGCCCGCACGCCGCTGCCGCCGTGATCGCGCATCGTCACGTGAACATCGCCAGTCACGATCAGCGAGGCTGGCCGGTAAAGCCCGCCATGCACAAAGAAGTCGCCGGTAAGCGGCAGGACATCTGCAGTGGTTGCCCCCGGCGCAGGCCTGGAATTGTCCACCCTGACCGCGAGCAGGTTCTGGCCGGAGGGCTTCAACGCGCTGGTGACGTCGAAGCGGAACCGCGAGAAACCACCCTTGTGCTCGCCGATGCGGATGCCGTTCACCCAGATCTCGGCGATCCGGCTGGCGGCATCGAACTGCAGCCACGCGCGTTTGCCCGTCAAAGCACCCGGGCTGGCGAAATTCAGGCGATACCAGCCCACGCCCATCGTCTTGTCGATGGTCTCTGCCCGGTTGATGTGCGTCTGGGGATCGGGGATGTAATAGCCCACCCGGTTCCAGGTGTGCGGGACGCGCACGGCTTGCCAGCCGGAATCGTCATAATCCGCCAATTCGGGGCCGGTCTGTGCCGGTTCCAGCTTGAAACGCCACCCTTCCGCCAACGGCACCGTGGAGCGGATTGCAGCTGCGGCGGGTGCCGGGCGCGCAGGCTTGGCGTAAGCGACTTCCAGCGGGTGAAGCAGCGCGATTGCTGCTGCAAGGCCCACTGTCTGTGCGATTCCTCGTGCCACTGTGCATTCCTCCAGTTTCAATTTTTAGCGTCCCGCCATGCCTTGCGAAGCGAGGTCAGGGGTGAAGCTTGCCGCTTCGAGAATTTCGTTGATCAGGCGCTGCGTGGCGAGCGCTTCGTCGCCCGAACATTCTGGCTCGCGCCCCGAACGCACCGCGCGGACGAAGTCGGCGATCAGGTCCCGGTGAGGGCCGTGATCAAAATCCATCGGGCCGGTCGGAGCATTGAAGGCACTGTCGCCAAGTTCCTCGGTCCGGCCGTCGAGCCATGTCACCGCAAGATGATTGCCGCTGAGCCGGGCGGCGCCCGTTGCGCCGAAAAGTTCAATTGTCTCCGGGCCGGGATGGATCGCTGCGGTTGTCGCCATCATGGTGGCGCATCCGCCGCTCGGCAGGTCGAACAGCGCTGTCGCCATGTCCTCAGTCTCCATCCGGTGCAGCGCAGTGCGGCTGGCATGGGCAGAACGCACCCTCAACTGGCCGGCAAGCGCGCGGAACAGATCGAGCGTGTGAATCGCCTGAGTCATCAACACACCGCCGCCGTCGCGCTCCATCGTTCCGCGTCCCGGCTCGTCGTAATAGCTCTGCGGCCTCCACCAGGGGACGGACATTGCGGCCCCCGCAATTTCACCCACTTCTCCCGAGCGCGCCAGTTCCAGCAGGCGCCGCGCGGCAGGGCGGAAGCGGTGCTGGAGGACGACGCCAAGCCTTGTTCCGGATCGCTTGGCGGCGGCGACCAATTCCTCGGCAAGGTCCATCCGCGCATCGAGCGGCTTTTCAACCAGGAGGTGCCGGCCGCTCGCCAGGATTTCGATCCCCAGTCTGGCATGGGTGTGCGCTGGTGTGAGCAGGATGACGGCTTCGACCCGGTGGTCAGTGATGGCGGCGGTCACGTCATTGGTCACCGGCCATTCGGGGTATTCGGCGGAAAACGCCTGCGTGCGTTCGGGCGATGGACTGCAGGCCCAGACCACATCGATGGTTTCGGCAAGATCACGAAGCGCCGCCAGATGTGGCTGGGCAGCCATGCCGAGGCCGACAACCGCGATCCCGAGCGGCCGATCCGGCCCTGCCTGCGCGCCTTGCGGCAATTCAGTCCTCACCACGATCTCCCGCTTTTCCGGCTGCCAAGGGATGCTAGTCCCGCAGCGCACCGCCGGCCATAGATGGGCGGGGCACGTTCTGGAAAAACTCGAACTTGCGGCGGTCTGGCCAGGGCGCGGTGCGCACCGTTGTGCCCAGCTCGATCAGAGTTGGCGCCTTGGGATCATAGGCTGGCCACTTCATCTCCGCCGCATCGGGATTACCGGTTCGGGCGAAGGCGACGAGCGAGCGGGTCATGGCCAGGCTGAAGGCGCGGTCGGCGCTCGTCCAGTTGCGGGTGGTGCGATAGCGGTTGAAGCTGTCGAGCGTCCCCAGCCAGAACGGCACCTCGGACGTGTGATAGGCACCCGCCGTCGCCGGATCGAGGTCGGTAAGCTTCACTCCCGGCGCATAGCTGTGTGCGCGGCTGAACTGGTACGTGAACACGCGGTTCTTGCCGTGACTGAGCTGCGCTTCGGCCCAGCGGGCCATGGCCGAGGCCATCGTGCTGTCGCGGTCGGCGGCGCGGGCCTGCGCCTTTGCCTCAACGTCGGTCGCGGCCGGGTAAAGATCGAGGAAGTCCTTTGCCCTGTCGCCAAAACGGGCGGCGGCCTTGGCGCGGTAATCGTCGAGGCCCCGGACCTCGCCGAAGCCGCCGAAGGATTCATCGTGGGCAAAACCAAGCATCAACGGCACATCGTTCTGCGCGCCTTTGGCGAACAAGTTTTCGAGCGTGTCGGGGAGGAAATAGCCGTCCTGGTTCGCGCCGACCTTGGGGCCGTCGGCAATGCGGGGAACCACGATGCGGTCGGCCGGCATGGCGCGCAGTTGCTCGATATCGGCGGCTTTCAGGAATTTCTGCAGCTTGACGCCCTCGCCTTCGGCCTCTGCCAAAGTCATTGTCGCTCCGGGACCTGCGCCCAGCCCTCCGCTCATGCCGACGGCGCGGTGGAACAGGCCTCTGGTCAGCGGGCTCGCCTGCTGCATCAGGACCGACATCGAGCCGGCGGATTGGCCGGCGATCGTCACGTTTTCCGGATCACCACCGAAGCGGGCGATGTTGCGGCGAACCCATTTCAGCGCTGCGACCTGATCCAGCAATCCGTAATTGCCCGAGGACTTGTGGGGCGATTCTGCGGAAAGCTGCGGATGCGCCATCAGGCCGAGCGCGCCGGTGCGGTAGTTGAAATTGACAAAGACCGCGCCTTGCCGGCTCACAGCTTCACCGCTGTAGATCGGCATGCTCGACGAGCCGATGAAGAAACCGCCGCCATGGATATAGACGATGACCGGTGCCTTCTTCAGACCCGGCGCAGTCCAGACATTGAGATAGAGGCAGTCCTCGCTGGTGATCTCGGCGCCCGAATACTGGTTGGTCAAAAGGCCGCGCTGCGGCTGCATGCACTGCGGGCCAAAGCGGTCGGCGTGGTAGGTGTCCTTCCAGGGGATGACCGGCTGCGGATCTTTCCAGCGCAGATCGCGCACCGGCGGTGCGGCAAACGGGATGCCGAGGAAGGCGGTGGCTCCGCTGTTAAGCCGCTTGCCCTCGACAGGTCCGGAATCGAGAGTGACGCGGGCCGGACCCGCGGCGAGCGCCGCGTGGGAACTGGCCAGCAGCAGGCCAAGGGCAGTGAGGATCCGGAACTTCTTGCGCATCATGGTCATCCTCGCATCGCCCCCCGGCAGAAGGAACGCCGGGCAGGATGGTCCCGCCCGGCGCGGTCTTGATCAGAACCGGAAGCGGACGCCGCCCTTGTAGGTTCGTCCCATCAGGTCGTAGTAGGCGCTGCCGTTGGCAGGCAGCGGCGGGTCCTTGTCGAACAGGTTGTCGACATTGAAGTAGACCTGGAACCGCTTGTCCGGACCGAAGTTGTAGCGCAGGCCGAGATCGACATAGGCCACGGCAGGGATATTGTTATCGGTGATGCTGGTGGCCAGCGCCGTGTTGTAACCGGCCTGATCAGGCCCGAAAAGGCCGTTGTTCTGGTGTGACTTGGACACCCAGCGGAAGTTCGTGTTGAGGCCGAAACCGCCGATTTCGTAGTCCATCGTCAGGTTGACCAGCCACTTCGGCAGGCCGGCAGGACCACCGAATGCCGCGCCGGTCTGGCCCGCTCGGTCGATACCAGTTGGGAACAGGGTCGAGATGTCGGTCGACGAGCGGAAAGCGATGACGTGCGTCGCCAGCAGGTTCATCGAAAGCGTGCCACTGGCGATTGGCTGGCGATAGCTGGCCTGGAAATCGAGGCCCTTGGTCTTGAACTCGGCGACGTTGGCGGTGATGCCCTGCGCCCCGGTCATCTGGCCCGCGACCGGATCGTTGTTGGCGAAGGTGATCAGCGAACACCACGAGTTGCCGGTATAGACGCCGCCAATGAAGCAGTTGTTCACCACGCCTTGCGTACCGGTCGAGGTGATCGCGCCCTTGATACTGATATTGTAGTAATCGACCGAGAGGCGCAGCCGGTTGAGGAACGACGGCTGATAGCTGACGCCGATCGTCTGGGTGATCGCCTTTTCCGGCTTCAGGTTGGGATTGCCGCCAACGATGAACCCGGCATTGTTGGTTGGGCGAGCGACGCCGACGCGCGGATCAGCCGGCAGAGGCAGGGATTGCGCCTGCGGAGTGAACAGTTCAATCAGGTTGGGCGCGCGGATGTCACGTGAACGCGTCGCGCGGAACATCAGTCCGTCGACCACTTCCCAGGTGCCGCCGACCTTCCAGGTCGTGACGCCGCCCGAGGTACTGTAGTCGGTCGCGCGGATGGCCCCGTTGAATTCGATCTTCTTGGCAATCGCGATATCCTGCGCGAGCGGAATGATCGTTTCGAGATAGGCTTCCTTGACGTTCTGGCTGACAGTCGCGAGCGTGGCGCCGGTGCCGGTCAGCCAAGAGTTCGACTGCGACAGCGCATCAGTATCGAGCTTGATCGATTCCTTGCGGTATTCAACGCCAACGCCGATCGAGACCGGCCCGGCCCAGGTCGAGAACGGCTCGCCCTGAAGGTTGGCCGCCAGATCGTGCAGCTTGGTCAGGCCCGTGCCCTTTGCCGTGCCAAGGATGTAGCTGCGCGCGGCATCGGATGCGTTCGCCTTGCCCAGGATGTTGATCGGCACGCAGCCGGCGGCAACTGCTGCCGCGCTGCGGCAGACGATCTGTCCGCCGACTGAAACCGCATCGAGCGCATTGCGGAAATTGCCGTTGTTGAAGTTGTTCGAGATCGACACGTTCGAGGTGTTCTGCCCGTAAACGTAGGAGGCATCCCACTTCCAGGTGTCTCCGAACTTGCCGCGCAGGCCGGTCTGGATGCGGATCAGCTCGTTCTGGACCTTGCGCACGTTGGGGCCGAAGTCCTGCCCCGAATAGCCGATCGACAGCCCGCCAGCCGGAACCAGCGCGAGCTGTGCCGGGGTCAGCGCCTGGGCGAGGAACGCATTGTCCCTGGCAATCGTCAGGCCCGGACCTGCACCCGCGCCGTCACGGCGGATCAGGATGATGCCGGTGTTGGTGACGTTTGAGTAGAGCGGTGCAAGATAGAACGAGAGGTTGTCGCTGAAGTCGAAAGTCAGCTTGCCCATGCCGTTGTAGCGCTTCTGCGCCGGGCGCAGTTGCTGGGTGTTGAGGTTGACGATGCCCGCTGCAGCGTTCGCCGCCAGCGAGGTTGGCGTGAAGAAATCGAGGCTGGCGGTCAGGTTGCTGAGGCCACGATTGAACGTCGTCGTGGTGACGCCGCCCG
Source organism: Novosphingobium aquae (assembly GCF_037572715.1). NCBI lineage: Bacteria > Pseudomonadati > Pseudomonadota > Alphaproteobacteria > Sphingomonadales > Sphingomonadaceae > Novosphingobium > Novosphingobium aquae. The sequence continues at coordinate 210,647 of NZ_JBBHJY010000009.1, forward strand.
ATGCGGTCGGAACGAAGGCAAGCCCCTGAAGCGCGCCGGCGGTGAGGATCACGCCGCCGCTGGAAGCCGTGCCGAAGTAATTGCCATAAGGCCCGAGAACGTTGGCGGGCGTGCCAGCCGGGCGATTGGTGATGACCGCAATGTTCCACGCATCACGGCCCCATTCGCGGACATTGTTGTAATAGGCCGTGCCGCCATCGTCGTTGTATTCGAAACCGGCGACAATATGGCCGCGCCCATCGGCGAAGCTCGTGCCACCGGCGATCGAGGCGAACTTGTTCTTGGCGTCGTGATAGCGGGTCTCGCGGTACTGGACCGAGCCCTTGATGCCTTCGAAACGGTCATCCATCTGCAGGTTGATCACGCCGGCAACTGCATCCGAACCATAGGCCGCCGATGCGCCGCCGGTGACGACGTCGCTGTTCTTGATCAGGCCGGTTGGAATGACGTTGAGGTCGGTCGTGCCGGCGGACGTGGAAACGCCCGGAATCATCGTCTGCGGCAGACGCGCCCGGTCAAGCAGGACCAGCGTGCGGGCAGGGCCGAGGCCGCGAAGATCGGCCAGGAATGCACCTGTATTGCCAAGGCCGCCGGCGCTGGGCGAAACAGCGGCGCGGAACGAGGGAACCTTGTTGAGCGCATCGCCGATGTTGTTGATCGCGCGCTGCTGGATGAAATCCTGCCCAACAACCGTGGTGGGGGTCGGGGCGGTATAGCCATTGCGCTCGATGCGGGTCGCGGTGACGACAATGCCGGCCTCTTCGGACTGCTCGGCTTCATCCGCTGCGGCGCTGGCCGTGTCCTGCGCATGGGCAGAACCACCCATCATGGCGATCGATACGCCGGCCAGCAGCGCAAGCCTGATGGCTTTCGAAATACGGCTCGCGGAATCGCTGGAACTGAGTTGCACTTTCATTGGTCGCCCTCCCATGGACACGCCTATTGGCTGAATCTGGCCTGTGCCTGAATTTGGTTAGACCAATTTAGAGGGCCAGCATGATTAGGGACAACGATTTTTACAGCTGATGACCTATCACTTGAAATGATGATATTCAGGCGATCGCTGCAGCTTCGATCAGCTGCGCCCGCAGCCAGGCGATTCCCTGATCTTCGGCACGCGACTGGTGGTATTGCATCATCTCGCGCATCGGCGGGAGTTCGAACGGCAGATCGCAGATGCGCAGCGGCAAAAAGCCGGCAAAAATCTTCGCCAGACGTTCGTGCATAAGCGCGAGTCGCGCGGTCCCGGGAAGCATCCACGCGACCTCGCCAAAAGCCGCGCACGTCACTTCGATACGCCGCTTGTCGCTGTGTTCGCGCAGGTAGTTTTCGGCAAAAGTCCCTTTGCTGGTCACAGAGGCTGCGACATGGCCGCAGGATTCATAGGCTTCCCGGGTGAGCGGCTGATCGAGCACGGGGTTGCCCGTCCAGCCGACTACCACGTGCCGTTCCTCGAACAGGAGTTCGCGGGGATGCTGGCCTTCGAGGAAGCTTTCGGGCGAGATGATCAGGTCGATTTCGCCGTCTTCCAGCCTTTCGCGGACGCCGGGCTGGGGCAGCGCGATATCGATCCGGACATTCGGCGCCACTTGCTGAAGCCGCTCCAGCAAGGGACCGACGAGCACGATCGCGATGTAGTCCGACCCAACGATGCGGAACAGCCGCTCACTGGTGAAGGGATCAAACGACAAGCCCTTGGCGAGCAGGCCGCGCAGATCGGACACCATCGCCGAAATCTCGGGCGCGAGCGCCAGTGCCGCCGCCGTGGGCAGCATTTTCTTGCCCTGCTGGACAAGGATTTCGTCGGAAAATGCCTCTCGCAGCCGGCGCAGCGCGCCGCTCATCGCCGACTGGGTGAGGTTGAGCCGCTTGGCCGCGCGAGTGACGTTGCGCTCTTCGATCAGGACGTCGAAGGCGACCAGCAAATTGAGGTCAAACTTGTCGAGCCGCAACTGACGAACGCTCCCGGTGATTGTCTTGTAACATTTCAGTCAATTTTACTGGCTGCACAACCTGTGTCACCCATGCGCCAGATATTGCAAGCAACTCTTGACCGGCCTGCCGTTGCCACGGACGTCCGGAACAGGAATGCAATCGCTTTGAGAGGGAATGTCCATGCCGATTTCCAGGCGCACCGCGCTGGGTGCCGCTGTCACTGGGGCTCTTGCCGGAGGAGCGACAGGACTGCGCGCAGCGACAGGTCCGGTATCGCACCCCAACATCCTGTGGCTCGTCAGCGAGGACAATGGCCCCTTCATTGGTGCCTATGGGGATCGTCATGCCCGTACACCCAACATTGATGCTCTTGCCCGGCGCGGCGTGCTTTACCGGAATGTCTATTGCCCGGCGCCCGTTTGCGCGCCGACCCGCTTCGGCATCCTTACGGGCCTCTATCCGGAGACATGCTCACCCGCGCAGCACATGCGGGCGAGCGCCAAGTTGCCGCCACACTTGCGCACTTACCCGGAATACCTGCGCGGCGCGGGCTATTACTGTGCCAATAATGCCAAGACGGACTACAACTGCGATGTCGATCCGGCGCGCATCTGGGACGATTCCAGCGGCAAGGCCCATTGGCGAGGGAGGCGTGAGGATCAGCCCTTCATGGCGGTCTTCAACTACATGACGACTCATGAATCGTCCCTTTTCCGGCCCGCTCCCGGCCGGGAAAACTTTCAGGACCTGCGGATTCCGGCCTATCTCCCCGCCACCCCGGCCGTGCGCAGCGATTATGCCAGCTATTATGCCTTGATGAGCGCCATGGACGCCCAGATCGGCACGCGGCTGAAGGAGCTTGAAGACGATGGCCTCGCCGAGGACACCATCGTCATCTACTATTCCGATAACGGAGGCGTGCTGCCGCGAAGCAAGCGCTACTGTTATGACGAGGGCCTGCGGGTTGCACTTGTGGTCTACGTCCCGCCGAAGTGGCGCCACCTGTGTCCCGTGCCGATGCGCAACGAAGTGCGTTCACCGGTAAATCTGGTCGACCTTGCGCCAACGCTGTTGTCTTTGGCCGGCATTCCTGCGCCGAAAACCATGCAGGGCCGCGCATTCCTTGGGCGGCACGCCAAGGGGCCCGCCAAATATGCCTTCGGAATGCGTAACCGGATGGACGAGCGCTATGATTTCGTGCGCACCATTACAGATGGCCGCTACCGATACATCCGCAATTACATGCCGCATCGGATCTGGGGAATGCGCGGCGATTTCGAATGGAATCTCAAGAGCTATCAATCGTGGGAGGCCGAATGGCTGGCCGGCCGCCTTGACGCGGATCAGCGGCGGTTCTTCGGACCCAAACCCTTTGAAGAGTTCTACGACCTCTCGGCAGACCCGGACCAGCTGACCAATCTCGTCGCTAGCCCCCGCCACGGCCCCCGCCTTGCCGTCATGCGCCGCGCCCTTGACCGGCACATGATCGAGATCGTCGACAACGGGTTCATTCCCGAGGGCAGCCCGGCAGAGGGATATGCCAGCTCTCGCAGTTCCGAAGTCTATCCGCTCAAATCGGTTATGGCACTTGCACAGGCAGCCGCCCGCAGCGATCCGCGCAAGCTCGGACTGCTCACCGCCGCCTTGCGCCATGCAAATGGCGTGATGCGGTACTGGGCGGCGACCGGCCTGCTCATCCTGAAGGACCGGGCCGCACCCGCCGTCCAGCCTTTGCTGGAAGTCGCGAGAAATGATCCCTGGCCCTCGGTAAGGGGCGTCGCCGCCGAAACCCTCTGTCATATCGGCCGAGGTGACGAAGGCGTGGCCATCCTTGCCGAACGGGTGACGGCACCCGGCCCCGTTCCGCCTCGCCTGATGGCAATCAATGCGCTCGATTCCATAGGCGACCTGGCAGAGGCTGCGATGCTGGCACTGGTCGCAGCGTCAAGCGACCCGAATGAATATATCGTCCGGGGTGCCAAACCATTGGTCGCCCGCCTCAATGGCAGCTACCGGCCGGACACGGTCTTTACCTCGGGCAGGCCGCAAGGTGTCTGAGAGGGCTGCCAGTCCAATCGCAACCAGTCTCCGTTCCGCGCAGTTCTGGTCAGGGTGCAAGGCTTCAACTGAAGATTGATGGCAAACTCGTCCAGCGCGGAAAGCGCGCGGTGGCCTGCGGCATCGGACCCGGGGGCCCGCGCGAGGCGATGCGGAGCCGACGATCTTGGCTTCCGTCTGGCGGGCCATCTGGGGAACGATCCGGCTTACGTCAGGCCGATCCACGATGAACTGACCAGGTCGGTCAGGGCCACCCCCAAAGCAGCATTCTGCAAGCGGGTCCCAGGTGCCGCTGGCTAAGCGTCCCTGCTTGCGAAGATATCCTTCCGGAGAAATACCTTGATGCGCAAACTCCGTCGCTGGGTCAGCTTCCCGCTGATCCTCTTGCTTCTGCTCGTGAGCGTTACCGGTGTCGTCCTGCAAGGCGAAGAGATCGCCAAGATCGGAGCCGAGCAGAGCCCTCCGCCCCGTTCAGACCTGCCCGAAGAAGCAGCGCTTGCGGCCATGGTCCAAAAGGCGGCTGCAGCCGCGCGGCAGTTGCTGCCCGACCTTCCGGTCCAGTCGGTGGCGCTGGATTTCTCGCGCGGCCAGCAAAAGGCCCGCTTCGGCGTGACGCCGCGCGGCGGCCCTTCGGTAGAAGTCGACATGAAGTCCGGCGAAGCCAGATGGCTCCCGTCGTCACCGCCCCGCATGAATGTCACGATGATCCAGCTTCACACCGGAAAGTTCGGTCCCTTCGGGCTTGTCCTGATGGGCATCGCAAGCCTGGTGTTTCTGGTTCTTACAGTAACCGGCTTCAAGGTCTATTACGACATGTGTAAGCACCGCAGGAAGCTCGGCAAGCCGCGCCTCTTCTGGAAATAGGGCAGGCAGAACCTCATGCGCATTTCAGCTGGGCAAAACAGGCAGGCAATCCTTGCCGCGGCGCTGGTCCTGTCCAGTCTGGCCACCCCCGCCCGGGCGGAAGGGGTCCCGGCGCAAGAAACCGATGATCCGCTGCAGGTCGAACTTGTCTATACGGCAGAATTGAACAGCAACCTGAGCGGCGGGGTGCAAACCGGCAGCCGGTATCTCGACAACCTCGACATCACCGCAGATATCGATCTTGAACGGCTTGCCGGTTGGAGCGGAGCCCGGGCGCACGTCTATGGCCTCTACAACAATGGCACCGCTTTTTCGCCACTGGTTGGCGACAGTTTCGTCACCAGCAACATCGAAACCGGCGTTCGGGCCTTTCGGCTTTATGAGGCCTGGGTGGACAAGACGATCGGTCAATCCGTGTCCGTCCGCGCCGGGCTCTATGATCTCAACTCGGAATTTGATGCGCTCGAAACATCTTCGCTGTTCCTTTCGAGCGCCCACGGCATCGGCACGGACATCAGCCAGACGGGAGAGAACGGGCCTTCGATCTTCCCGGTCACGTCTCTGGCATTGCGTTTGGCGATCGCGCCGGCGGATGGCTGGAAGGTTCGCCTCGCGGTTCTCGACGGGGTTCCGGGCGATCCTGCCAGACCCGCGCGGACAGCCATAAAAATCGGCAAACAGGATGGTGCCCTGATCATCGGCGAGGTGGAGCGGAGCCTGGGCGGGGGGCGCATTTTCGCCGGATACTGGCAATACACTGCCGAATTCGATGACCTGTCAGGCAGCCGGCGGAAAGGCAATCGGGGCCTCTACCTGCGCGGCGAGGCGCCGCTGCATGACGAGTCCGGAGACACGGATCAGGGTCTCGCGGCATTTTTTCGGCTTGGCGTCGCCAATGGCGAAATCAATCCGTTCAAGGCTTTTGCCAGCGCCGGCCTGGTCTGGACCGGACCGCTGCATGGACGCGACGAGGACCGCCTTGGCCTTGCCTATGCCCGGGCATTTTCGTCCGCCTCCTTCATTCGCCAATCGCTGGCGCGTTCGTCTGAATCCAGCGTCGAACTGACGTACCGCGCTCCGATCAACGGATGGCTGACCATACAACCGAGCCTGCAGTATGTCATCAATCCTGGAGCCCTGCCCGGACCGCGCAATGCGGTGGTGGCGGCACTGCGCCTCGAAACTGCCCTGGGATTCTGATCAGCCTCAGGCTGCGTAGCGTGCCAGGTTTTCGGTCACCAGTTGCATGAGCTTCGCCCGCAGGGGGTCCTGCGTTCAGCGCCGCTACCCATCGATGGTCGAGCCGATCCATGGCTCCGCCTTTGACATTGTCGGCAAGGGCATCGCCAATCCGGTCGCCAGCTTCTGGTCGACCTCCCAGATGCTCGAGCACCTTGGCGAACGCGAATGTGCGGCGAGGCTGATGGATGCGGTAGAACGCACGACTGGTGCCGGCATCGTCACGCCCGACGTCGGCGGCACCGCCACGACGCAGGAAGTGACGCGCGCCGTGGTGGAGGCTATCTACGCCACCAATGCCTGATTGCCCGCCAAGGACCGACGCCGCTGCGCGCAGCTTTCTGCGGGGCTGTTTCGATGCCGCAATCGATGCGGTCCGCCCCGGACCTGCGGTTCTCGCCAACCTCCCTGACAAGCCAGAGGGCCGCTGCATCGTGGTCGGTGCCGGCAAGGCTTCTGCGGCCATGGCCGCCGCGATCGACGCCGCCTGGCCGGATGTCCAGCTTTCGGGCGTCGTCTCCACCCGGCACGGCCACGCCGTTCCCGCCGGCCGTGTACGGGTGATCGAGGCCGGCCATCCGGTGCCCGACGAACATAGCGTCGAGGCGGCGCAGGCCATGCTTGCCGCGGTAGCCGGCCTCGGCCCCGATGATCTTGTCGTTGCCCTGATATCGGGAGGCGGCTCGGCCTGTCTGGCGCTCCCCGCCCCCGGTCTGACCCTTGCTGACAAGCAGGCAATCACCCGCGCCCTGCTGCGCAGCGGTGCGCCAATCTCGGACATGAATACCATCCGTCGGCATGCCTCGGGAATCAAGAACGGACGGCTCGCGCTGGCGGCTGCACCCGCGCGAGTGGTCAGCCTGGTGATCAGCGACATTCCGGGTGATGATCTGGCAGCGGTTGCTTCTGGCCCCTCTATTGCGGATGCAACGACCCCCGCCGATGCCTTGGCGATCATCGACCGTCGGGCGATTCCGGTTCCGCGCGATTTTCGCAGGCACTTGTTATCAGCCCCGCCAATTCTGCCGGCCGGCTCAGCCGAGGCAATCCTGATCGCATCTCCGGGGCAGGCGCTCGACGCCGCCGCCGACTATGCCCGCCGATGCGGAATAGCGCCCTTATTGCTGGGCGATGCTCTGGAAGGCGAGAGCAGTGCGCTGGGCGCCGCGATGGCAGCAACGGCGCTTGCCGAAACCGATCGTCCGCGCGTGCTCATTTCCGGCGGTGAAACGACTGTCACCATCGGTCCGGAAGGCGCGGGTCGGGGCGGACGAAATACCGAGTTCCTGCTTGCCTTCGCCCTTGCCGCAAAGGGGGCGGAGGGCATCTGGGCGATCGCGGGAGACAGTGACGGCATCGACGGCACCGAAGATGCCGCGGGCGCATTCGTCTCGCCAGACTCGCTGGCGCGGGCCGATGCGGCCGGCTTCGATGCGCTGGCCACACTCGCGCGTCATGACAGCTACAGCCTGTTCGCCGCAACGCGCGACCTGATCGTGACGGGGCCGACCCTTACGAACGTGAATGACATCCGGGCCGTGCTGGTCTGTTGATCGCCAGACAAAGGCTACCAGCCAGAGCCCTCGCCGCGCCATTGCCGCAATGCCTCCCCTGACACCTTCTGGCCGCGACTTTTCAGCGCACAGCAAGTGCCTGCCTGGCCCAATTCACTATTGCCCCTTGAGGCAAGGCCCCGGATTGACGGGCAATCTCACTGCCGCTGGCGAAGAGAATCATCGTTGGAATGGAACGGATAGCGAAACGGGATGCAATTGCCTGCTGGGCTTCGGTGTCGACCTTGCCTAGCCGCACATAAGGCTCAAGTTGGGAAGCCGCCGCTTCAAAAGCGGGTGCCATCTGGCGGCAGGGTCCACACCAGCTCGCCCAGAAATCGACCAGCAGCGGTATGCCGCTCTTGTTCAGATGGGCGTCAAAATTGGCGGATCCCAAGGTTACGGGATGGCCGTCGAACAGGGCGGAAGTGCAGCGACCACACTTGCCACCAGCTCCCAGCTTGGCTCGCGGCACGCGATTGGCCGTAGAGCATTTCGGACAGATGATCAGGACCGGATCGGTTGTGTTCATCGCTGTCACTTGCCGGTTTCGCTGCACAGCTCGCACAGGGTATGGATGACCCCGCGCACGATCGGATCCTTGAGACTGTAAAAGCGGGTTTGCGCTTCTCCCCGAATGCTGACGACGCCCTCTTCGCGCAGCATTGCCAGGTGCTGCGAGACGGAGGACTGCGAAAGCCCGGCCAGTTCCACCAGTTCGGTTACCGAGACTTCGCCTTCATCCATCCGGCAGAGCATCAGCAGCCGTTCGGGGTGGCTCATCAGCTTGAGCCGCCCCGCCATCATTGCAGCATTGGCCTTGAGTTCGGAAAGATCGGTCGGCTTCATGCAAGAGGTTCCGGCAACGGGCGACCATCGTCGCGCAAGACTATGTAGATGGCTGGAATAACAAGCACCGTCAGCAAGGTCGAGGAGGCAAGGCCAAACAAAAGCGAAATTGCCAGCCCCTGGAAAATCGGATCGCTCAGGATCACCGCCGCGCCAATCATCGCCGCCGCTGCGGTAAGGACAATCGGCTTGAACCGGATCATGCCAGCTTCGAGCAAGGTTTCCCGCAAGCTCTTGTCCGGACTTCGCGTGTGGCCGATGAAGTCGACCAGCAGGATCGAATTGCGCACAATGATGCCGGCCAAGGCGATGAACCCGATCATCGAGGTTGCGGTAAATGGCGCCTGGAACAGGATATGTCCCAGCACGATGCCCACCAGCGTAAGCGGGATCGGGGTGAGGATCACCAAGGGGATCGTGAAGCTGCGGAACTGGCCGACCACCAGAACATAGATGCCGAGCAGCGCCACCATGAAGGCTCCGCCCATATCCCGGAAGGTCACCCAGGTAATCTCCCATTCGCCGTCCCACAGCAGCGAGGTCTTGCTCTCGTCCTCGGGCTGGCCGTTCAGGATCACGGTTGGCTTTTCCAATCCGTGGGCCTTCCAGTTGAAGTCTTCGATCGCCTTGTCGACTGCCAGCATACCGTAGATCGGTGCCTCGTATCGTCCGGCGAGTTCGGCGGTCACCATGGTCGCCCCGCGCCCATCGCGGCGGAAAATGACTTGTCCGCCCGGGTCCATTTTCGCGGTGACCAGTTCGCCCAGCGCCACCAGTTGACCGGTGGGCGTGGCGGCGACGGGTGTGGCGGCCAGCGAGGCGGACCAGCTGCGCTGCGACTGGTCGAGCGCAAGCTCGATCGGCAGCGGATCGCGTTCGTTGCCACGCGGCGCATAACCGACCACCTGCCCGCCGAGCAGCGCGCCGATGCTGTCGAACAGCTGGCGTTCGGACAGGCCATAGTGATCGAGCTTGGCCCGGTCGGGGATCAGTTTCAGCGTCGGGCGCGGCTGCCCGAAGCTGTTGTCGACATCGACGATGTAGGGCACCGCCTTGAAGATCGCCTCGACCTGCACGGCGGTCTTCTGGCGGGTGGCTTCGTCGGGGCCATAGATCTCGGCCAGCAGTGTTGCCAGCACCGGCGGCCCCGGCGGAGTTTCGACCACCTTGAGCGATCCTCCGGCAGGCAGCGGGATCGCTTTCAGCTTTTCACGCAGGTCCACCGCAACATCGTGGCTGGAGCGCGAGCGATCGCCCTTGGGCAGCAGGGTGATCATCAGGTCACCCATTTCGGGCGCGTTGCGCAGGAAATAGTGGCGGACCAGGCCATTGAAGTTGAACGGCGCGGAAGTACCCGCATAGGCTTCCATCGAGGTGACTTCGGGGACGGTCCTCGCGACGGATGCAGCCTGCTCCAATACCCGCGATGTCGTCTCGAGACTGGCTCCCTCGGGCAGATCGGCGACAAGCTGGACCTCGCTCTTGTTGTCAAACGGCAACAGCTTCACCGTTACTGCCTTGAAGTAGAACATCGAGCAGGCGACCAGCGTTGCGACGCCGACAATGATCAGGAATCGCTTGGCGCTCTGCGGCGTGGCAATGACCTTGCTGGCGTAGCGCTTGTAAAGCGCGCCCAGCTTGCCGCCGTGAGCGTCGTGTCCGCCATGAGCATCTGTTTCCAGTGTCTGCCTCGCAAAGCGGATCATCAGCCACGGCGCGATGATCACCGCGACGAAGAAGGAAAAGATCATCGCTGCCGAGGCGTTGATCGGGATCGGCGCCATGTATGGGCCCATCAGGCCCGATACGAACAGCATCGGCAGCAGGGCGGCAACCACGGTAAGAGTGGCAATGATCGTCGGGTTGCCGACTTCGGCCACGGCATCGACCGCTCCATCGATCCGGCTGCGGTCATCGTTCATCGCCCAGTGCCGGGCAATGTTCTCGATCATCACGATCGCGTCATCGACGAGGATGCCAATCGAGAAGATCAGCGCGAACAGGCTCACCCGGTTGATGGTGAAGCCCATGACGTTCGAGGCGAACATCGTCAGCATGATCGTGGTCGGAATGACGATGGCGGTGACGCCCGCCTCGCGCCAGCCGATGGCGAAGCCGATCAGAACGACGATCGAGACCGTCGCCAGCGCCAGGTGGAATATGAGCTCGTTGGCCTTTTCATTGGCGCTTTCGCCATAGTTGCGCGTGACGGACACTTCTACGCCCGCCGGAATCAGCGTTTGCTTGAGCCTTTCCACGCGCTCAACGACGCCTTGGGACACCGTAACCGCATTGGCCCCGGCACGCTTCGCCACGGCGAGGCTGACTGCTGGACCCATGTTCCAGCCATTTTTCTCATCCTTTGCCCAGCGCCAGGCGCGGGCCTGATTCTGGGTCGGAGCTTGCTCGACCTTTGCGACATCGGACAACAGGACCGGCGCGCCGCTGGCGGAGCGCACGGTCAGGCTTGAAAGCTCTTGCGCATCGCGCAGTGTCTGGCCGGCGACAACCAGCGCAGCCTGTCCGCCTTCGCGCACGGTTCCAGCCGGGAAGGCGCGATTGGCCTGGCTCACGGCCTCGATCAAATTGCCCAGCGGAACGCGGTAGAGCGCGAGCTTGGCCGGATCAGGCACCACGCGAAGCGCCATGTGCTGGCCGCCCGTGATAAATGTCAGGCCGACGTCATCGACCTTGGCGATCTCGGTCCTCAGCTTGCCCGACAGTTCGGCCAGCGCCTGATCGTTCCACACGCCTGCCGCGCCCGGTTTGGGGGTCAGGGTCAGAACCACGATCGGCACGTCATTTATGCCGCGCACGGTCACTTGCGGCGCGGGTATGCCGACGGGAATCCGGTCCTTGTTCGCCTCGATCTTTTCGTTGATGCGGATGGCGGCGTCTTCGGGGTTCGACCCCACAAGGAAGCGCGCGGTCACCAGCGCGCCATTATCCTGCGCCTGTGTATAGACATGTTCGACGCCATCGACGCTCTTGACGATCGTCTCGAGCGGCTTGGCCACCAGTTCGACCGCTTCTCGCGCCGACAGACCCGGTGCCTGGACCATGATGTCGACCATCGGCACCTTGATCTGCGGTTCTTCCTCACGCGGGATCGTGATCGTCGCCAGCAGGCCGACAAGAATGGCCGCCAGCAGAAACAACGGCGTGAGCGGCGACATGATCGTCGCCCGGGTGAGCTTGCCCGATATGCCCAGATTCACTTGGCCGTCCCGATCAACGTATCACCGGCGCTTGCGCCTGACAGGATTTCGACCTTGCCCGGCTCGACCGAAGCGGCGGCCTGGACGGGCACCTGCGCTGCCGAACCGTCCTTGGCGAGGAGGGTAACGTAATCGATGCCGTAGCGGTTGGTGACGTAGCCGGCCGGCACCAAAAGTGCCTTGCGCGAGCCAGTCTCGACCTTTGCGGCAACGCGGCGGCCGATCAGGCGGTTATCGATACCCGGCATGTCGACATCGACCGAAACCTGTCCGGCAGTGACGGAGGGGTAGAGCTTGATCACCGTGCCGACGCCCGAGCCGCCGCCGATACTGCTTGCGGTCACACGCGATCCGGCGTGGACCTTGTCGGCCAGCGATTCAGGCATTTCGAGGCGGACAATCGTGGGGCCTGCCGTGATCACCGCGATCGCCATGCCGGGCGCAACTGGTGAGCCGGCCGGGACATCGGCCCTGAGCACGCGGCCACTGGCCGGCGCGGTCACGGCGCCTTGCCCTGCCACGGCCCCGACAGCAGACTGTTGAGCCTGTGCGGCACGGATCTGGGCATTGGCCGCTGCGGCCGCGGCCTCTGCCTGTTCAAGCCGGGCCTTGGCGTAAACGCCGTTCTGATAGAGGAAGCGGATGCGCGACAGCTCGCCTTGCGCTTGTGCCGCCTGCGCTTGCGCCGCGGCAACCTGAGCGCCAAAGGCTCCGGCCTGATAGCCCAGCTGGCTATCGACGATGCGCCCGATGACCTGTCCTTTGGCGACCATGTCGCCTTCCTTGACTGTCAGGGTGGTCAAAATGCCGGGAATGCGGGCGAGAACCTGCGCCTGATCGACCGTGGCGATCTCTGCGCTCACGTCTTGCCAGTTCACGGTGTCACTGGCGGCAAGGACAAGGCGGGGCCCCGAAGGCGCCTTGGCCGTCTGCGCAGTGTCTTCTGCGCTGCTGCAGCCAGCGAGTGGCAGACTGAGAGCCACCGAGCTGAGCGCGGTCAAGGCCAGAACGTATCCCCGCATCGTCATTTCCCTTGCTGACGCATTTTATCGTTCGATCGACTTATCGTTCAACCGGCAGGCCAGCCGATTGCCAGGCGCCAAAGCCGCCTGCGAGGTGCGTATCGACTGCGGCCTGAGCCACGCTGCACTTGTCGAGCGCCATGCCCGAGCGTTTGCCGCCAAGACAGGTGAGCACCATTTTCCTGGCACCGACGTCCGGCAGCTTCGAAGCCTGAAACGTCGATAGCGGCATGTTGATTGCGCCGGGAATGTGCCCTGCGGCGAACTCGTCGACTTCGCGCACATCGACGACGACCGCAGCGCCTTCGCGCAGCATCGCATCGAGTTCCTGTGCAGAAAGTTCTGGATGCTTTGACTTGCCGAACCCAAAAACCATTTGCCTGTCCTTTCCTCGGAGAGACCGCCCGCGGCGGCCCTCTGCAAACTTTGTCGCTTGCTTATATCGTATTTACCTTATATGCGTCAATGACGATATAGTGACGTGGATCAATGACGCAACATGAACGGTGTGTGCTTTGTGATGCGATGCCTGATTGTAGATCAGCCAAGTTAGAATGCGGGAGCGCGCAAATGTCTTTGCCCCAGATCATAATTCTCGGTGCCGGCCTTGGCGGAACAATCGCTGCCTATGAAATCCGCGATGCCGCAAAGGGCAAGGCGGACGTCATGGTGGTCAATGACCAGGAGGATTACTGGTTCGTGCCGAGCAATCCCTGGGTGGCGGTGCGGTGGCGAGAACCCGATGCGATCAGGATTCATTTGCCCCCGATCATGAAGAAGAAGGGCATCGGCTTCACCGCAGTGGGGGCAAAGCGGGTGCATCCCCAGGAAAACCGGGTCGAGCTCAAGGATGGAACCTCGCTCCCTTACGACTACCTGGTGATCGCCACCGGCCCCGAGCTTGCCTTTGACGAGGTCGAAGGACTTGGCCCTGACGGCTTCACGCAGTCGGTCTGCCGCACCGACCATGCCTCTCATGCCGCCGATGCCTTTGACCGCTTTTGCGAGAATCCGGGGCCGATCGTGGTCGGCGCTGCCCAAGGCGCGTCATGCTATGGCCCGGCCTACGAATTTGCCCTGATCCTCGATACCGAGCTCAGACGCCGCAAGATCCGTGATCGCGTGCCGATGACCTATATCAGCCCGGAGCCCTATATCGGTCATCTGGGTCTCGACGGAGTGGGCGATACCAAGGGCCTGCTCGAGAGCGAACTGCGCAACCGGCACATCAAGTGGATCACCAACGCCCGCATCACCAAGGTGCAGGAAGGCACCATGCATGTCGAGGAAGTGGCGGACGACGGATCGGTCAAGTCGGCCCATGATCTGCCATTCGGCTATTCGATGATCCTCCCCGCTTTTCGGGGCATCACAGCCGTCCACGGCATTGAAGGGCTGACCAATCCGCGCGGGTTCATTCTCGCCGACAAACACCAGCGCAACCCGACCTTCAAGAACGTCTATTCGCTGGGCGTCTGCGTTGCGATCCCGCCGATCGGGCCGACACCGGTGCCGGTTGGCGTGCCCAAGACCGGCTTCATGATCGAATCGATGGTCACCGCCATTGCCGCCAATCTGAAGCTGGAACTCGATGGCAAGGAACCTGCCGAGGAAGCTACCTGGAACGCGGTGTGTCTTGCCGACTTCGGCGATGGCGGCGTTGCCTTCGTCGCCCAGCCGCAGATCCCGCCGCGCAACCTCAACTGGTCGTCGAGCGGCAAATGGGTGCATTTCGCGAAGATCGGGTTCGAGAAGTATTTCCTCCACAAAGTCCGGCGCGGCACCAGCGAACCCTTTTACGAAAAGCTGGCGATGCATGCCCTCGGCATCCGCAAGCTGCGGTTCAAATGAGGAGAATGGCCATGAAACTTGATGCTGCGGTATTCCGCTTCGCCGGTACGGTCGTCCTTGCCAGCCTTGCGCTGGCACATTGGGTCCATCCGGGATTTCTCTGGCTGACCGCTTTCGCGGGAGCCAACATGCTGCAGGCCAGCTTTACCGGCTTTTGCCCAGCGGCAATGATATTCAAGAAACTGGGTGTCAGGCCCGGTAACGCCTTCAATTGAATCGGGACTGACATGCGCCGCCTGATCGTGCCCCCAATCATGCAGTTGCTTGCGCTTCCCGGCCTTGCCGCCGCCGTTCCGGCATCGGCACAGGATCTCGCCACCTCGATCGCCGAGGCTTTGGCGAACACCCCCTCGCTTGCCGAAGCAAATGCTGGCGAGGCAGCGGCGAAGGCCCGGCTTGACCGGGCGCGTGCCGAGCGCAACCCGCTTTTGCGGGTTGAAGGCTCATACGGGGTTGGGCGGATCGACAACGGAGGGTTCTTCGGGATTACCGCCGACAATGTCTCCCCGCTTGCACTGCAGGCCACGGCAGAAATGCCGCTCTATGCCGGTGGCCGGATTTCCTCTGCCATCGATCAGGCCCGCGGCGGTGCGGATATGGCGCGCTTCGGAGCAGAGCAGGCACGCCTGCAAACCATCGTCCTTGCCGTCAGCACCTACACCGAGGTCCTGACCGCCCGCAAACTTGAGGCGCGTTACGGCCAGCTGGTCCGGGCGCTGACAGAGACCGAGCGGCAAGCGGGGCTGCGCTTTCGCGCTGGAGAGATTGCCAGTTCGGATTTGGCGCAGGCCCGGGCGCGATCTGGTGAAGCCTTTGCTGGTCTGGCGCAGGCGCAGGGCCGGCGCGCTTCGGCCGAGGCTGCATACCAGCGATTGACCGGAAAGCCTGCGGGCGATCTGGCAGCCCTGCCGGAATTGCCGAGTGTCCCGCCATCGCTCGATCAGGCGCTGGACATGGCCCGCACCTCCAATCCCGCGCTTCGGCAAGCAAAGGCCGGAGTCGATGTTGCGCGTGCCGGGGTGCGTTCGGCCAAAGGGGAAGGTATGCCCACCGTCGGCGCCTTTGCCGAGGCCGCGCATGTGCGCGATCAGTTCTTCCCGGGTTACAAGGCGGACTCGGTTGCTGTCGGTGTGCGCGGGCGCTGGACCTTGTTTGCCGGCGGGCGTGTCGCGGCGCAGACGCGAGTGGCAGATGCCGATCTGGATGCCAGCGAAGCAAGGTTGCGTCAGGCCGACCAGACACTCGCGGGTATGGTGATCGATGCGTGGCAGGGTCTGATTACCGCGCGGCGCATGGCCGAAGCTTCGCAGTTACGGACCAATGCTGCTGCCGAAGCCCTGCGCGGGACGCGGCTTGAAGCACAAGTCGGGGCCAAACCGACCCTCGCCGTGCTTGATGCAGAGCGCGAAGCAATCGAGGCCGAAGCAGCCCTGCTTCAGGCAGAGGGCATGCGGACGGTTGCAGCATGGCGGCTCAACGCCCTGACCGGGAACATTGCCCCGTGACCGACCAAGACTGCAGTCGGAGATGTCATCTGTGGATAGCCCCTGCGCTGCAAGGGGTAAATTGAGTTGATGATCTGATCTGTCGGGGTGCGGTCATCTGTCCGGCCGGCGCTGTCAGTCGGACCGCAACTCGTCTCCGATAGATGCGGCGAGACCCAAAGTTGCGACCGTCAACTGGCAAGCGACTGCCACTCGGCCAGGCAGGCCGAGCGACGTTCGCGGTAAGTTTCACGGTCGACGAGATGGCGTTCGGAATTGAAATGGTTGTGGAAGGAAGCGTGGACGGAAGCGAACTTTTGCAGCGTCTTCATCTGCCTGAATCTCAGCATCGCACGCTCTCGTCGTCGGAACGGAAGGTGGCTGTTTTCCACCTGATTGTTCTGCCAACGCCCCATCTCTTGGCGATCGAGATTGCCCAGCTCACACATCGCTGCAGGGTAGGATCGTAGTCCGTCAGTGACGATCGCCTCGGGCTTGCCGTGGCGCTTCAGCGCCTTCTTCATGAACGCCAAAGCCTCAGATTTGTCCCGTTTCTTGGTGACGTAGCTCTCCAGGATCTCCCCCTCCTGATCGACCGCACGCCACAGGTAGACCATCTGGCCGTTCAGTTTGACGTACATCTCGTCGAGGTGCCATTTCCACTGGCGGAAGCCGCGCATCTGGCTCACCCGCCGCCGCCGGATGTCGGCTGCAAACATCGGACCGAAC